>JACCVQ010000120.1 GCA_013698095.1 Chloroflexota bacterium | reverse complement strand
TCACGTCGCCGATGTACGTGGCGGAGTTCGTGGTCAGGTCAACGAGGCCCATGCAGTTCGGGCCGAGCAGGGCGATCCCATGGCGGATCGCGAGGTCGCGGACGTCGCGCTGCATCCGGGCGGCGGCCGCTCCACCCTCGACGACGCCACCACCCGGCACGATCACGGCCCGCACCCCGGCGGCGGCTGCATCGGCTACGACTGCGGCGGCTCGCAACGGGTTGACCGCGACGACGACCGTATCCGGAACCTCGGGCAGCTCGGCGAGGGACGGGTAGCAAGGCTGGCCGTCCAACTCGTCGTAGCGCGGGTTCACGAAGTGGCAGCGCGTTTCCGACCCGAGCACGCGCAGGTTGTCGCGAACCGTCCTCGCGATCCCGCCGCGGAGCGAGGCCCCCACGACCGCGATCGAGCGCGGGGCGAACAGCGGCAGCAGGTCCATCGGAGGACGCGGCGCGGCGGGCGCGGCGGCCGCGGCGATGGCCCGGGCAGGTGATGCGGCGGTCAGTCCCTCGCTCACCCGACGACCCGGCCGACGCCGCGCTTCTCGAGCGCCCGAGCGACGATCATTCGCTGGATCTCGGACGTGCCCTCCCAGATCCGGTCGACCCGCAGCTCGCGGAGGTAGCGCTCGGCCGGGTATTCGCGCATGTAGCCGCGGCCACCGAAAACCTGGACGACGCGATCGGCGCAGCGCCACGCCGCCTCCGAGGCGAACAGCTTCGCGAGCGACGCCTTGGCGTGGACGACCTTCGGGTCGACGCCGGCATCGGCGAGGGCAGCCGCCTCGCGGGTCAGCAGGCGGGCGGCCGCAGCGTCCGCGGCCGAGTCGGCGAGGGGGAACGACACGCCCTGGAAGTCGTATATCCGCTGGCCGAACTGGCGCCGGTCCGTTGCCCACTCGACGGCCAGGGTGAGGAGCCGCTCCATCGCCCCGGCGCAGCGGGCGCCGATGTGGATCCGCTCCTCCACGAACCACTCGTTCGTGACCTCGTCGGCCCGGCCGAGTCCGCCGAGGATCGCCGATGACGGAACCCGGACATCCGCCAGGACGAACTGTGGGTGACGGTCAGCGAATGTGTGGGTGTAGTCGGGGTCGTGCTTCATTGTCAGGCCGGGCGTGTCGTAGTCGACGAGGAAGAGGGTCGGCAGAGGCTGGCTGTCGCTGTCGTCGGCGCCCGGGACGAGGCAGTGGAAGATCATGAAGTCGGTCTCGTCAGGCGGCCCGGTCACGAACCACTTCTCGCCGTTCAGGATGTACTCGCCGGTCGCCGGATCGCGCCGCGCCGTGGCCTTCAGGGTGCGGGCGTCCGAGCCGGCGTTCGGCTCGGTGATCGCGTAGCTCCCGAATCGCTCACCGCGCATGCTCGGCTCGAGGTAGCGCCGGCGCTGGTCGGGGTCGGCGTGGATCAGCGCGTTGTAGGCGCCCGGGATGAATGACCACAGACCACCGGTCGCCTGACCGAGCTGCTCATGAACGATGACCTGCTCGAGGACGGACCAGCCCTGGCCACCGAGCTCGGGCGGGAACGAGCCACCGTGGAGGCCGGCCTCGATCGCCGCGCGCTTCAACTCGTCCCGGGCCGCAGTGGGGAGCCGGCCAGCGGCCCGCTCGAACTCCTGCTCGATCGGCTGGAGGTGGTCGACGACGTAGGCGCGCGCCCGCGCCTGGAGATCGAGCTGGGCAGGCGTGAGCGTCAAATCCACGACCCGAGGATGACCCGCCGGGCGGGACGCGGACCCGACCGTCCCGGTTCGCGCGACGACGCGACGTCTGGCTGGCGGCGCGCGCTGATCAAACTCGTTGATCGGATTGGCCCTCGGCGCGCTCGGCCGGCTGCGGTCTGGACGCGATGGTGTCGGAAACGCCCGAGCGCCGAGCGTGCTCGAGTTCGAGCTGATCAAGGTGCCTGATCAACGTGATGTGGGTGCAACCACCGGTCGCGGGCTCCAACTCGCGCGCCGGAAACGGGATGCTTCGCAGGACCCGCTTTCAGCTCGGCCAGGCGAGGACCATGATCCGGACCTCGGTCATGTCCTCGATGGCCCACCGGATCCCCTCGCGGCCGAGCCCTGAGTCCTTGACGCCGCCGTACGGCATGTGGTCGGTCCGGTAGGTCGGGACGTCGTTGACGATCACGCCCCCCACCTCGAGCTCATTGAAGGACCGCCAGGCCGCGCCGAGATCGTTCGTGAAGACCCCGGTCTGGAGCCCGAACATCGAGTCGTTGACCCTGGCGATGGCGTCGTCGATGTCGCGGAACGGGAAGGCAACGACGAGCGGGGCAAAGGCCTCGTTCGAGCAGACCTGGGCCGTCATCGGGACGTCGGTCAGGATCGTCGGCGGGAAGAAGGTCCCGTCGGCCTTGCCACCCGCGAGGGCCTTGCCGCCGGCCGCCAGCGCCTCGTCGACCCAGCGCTGCGTCCGCGACGCCGCGTTCTCGTCGACCATCGGTCCGACATCGGTCCGCGGGTCGAGCGGGTCGCCGACCTTCAGCCCCTTCGTGCCGGCCACGAACTTCGCCATGAACGCGTCCCAGACGTCCTCGTGGATGAACATCCGCTGAACACTGATACAGACCTGTCCCGCATAGGCAAACGCGCCGGTCAGGCAGCGCTTGACGGCCCAGTCGAGGTCGGCGCTCTTGTCGATGATCACCCCGGCGTTGCCGCCGAGCTCGAGGACGACCTTCTTCTTGCCGGCCCGCTCCTTCATCCGCCAGCCGACCGACGGCGAGCCGGTGAAGGTCAGGAGCTTGAAGCGATCGTCCGACACCATCCGGTCGCCGAGCTCGCGGCTCATCGGCAGGACGCTGACGCTACCCGCGGGCGCGCCGGCCTCCTCGATGATCTCGGCCACGGTCAGCATCGTGAGCGGATCCTTGGACGGCGGCTTCAGCACGATCGGGTTGCCGCTGGCGATCGCGGGCGAGACCTTGTGGGCGGCCAGGTTGAGCGGGAAGTTGAACGGGCTGATCGCCGCGATCGGCCCGATCGGGAAGCGGCGTGTGATGCCCATCCGGCCCTTCGAGGCCGGCATCAGGTCGAGCGGGATCGTCTCGCCGACCATCCGCTCGGCCTCTTCCGCGCCCAGCCGGAACGTGATGACGGCCCGATCGACCTCGATCAGGGCGTCGCGGATCGGCTTGCCGGCCTCGAGCGATAGCAGCCGCCCGAGCTCCTCGCGCCGGGCCTTGATCCCGCTCGAGATGTTGCGCAGGATCGCGCCCCGCTCGTATGCCGGCAGGGTCTTCGTGACGTCGAATGCCTTGACGGCGGCCTCGACGGCCTGTTCGTACTGGGCCTCGGTCGCGTGGAACGTGGAGCCGGCCGGGTTGGCCGCGTCGGCCGGGTTGGTAATGATCAGCGGGTCGTCCGACTCCACCCACGTGCCCGCGAGGAAGATTGGATGGGGCTTGGCGCCGGTGGCGGTGGTCATGCTGGAGCTCCTGCGAATGAGATCGTCGTGCCATTCTATGCGCGCCCCCGACGACGCCCCGCGCGAGGACCAGCCGATGAGCCCCACCCGATCCCGCCCGCTGCGCGACCTGCTCCGCGTGAAGCCCGGATCGACATTCCGCCTCGCCGACATCGACCCCGCCGAAACCCACGGTCGCGACAAGGAAGCGTCGCTGGCCACTCTTCAGACCGGACTCGAGCGCCTCTCGGAGCTGCAGGACAAGCTGTGGGCCGAAGCGAAGCACCCGGTCCTCGTCGTCCTCCAGGGCATCGACACGGCGGGCAAGGGCGGGACGTTGAAACACGTCATGGGCGCGTTCCAGCCGGCCGGCTGCTCGGTCACGTCGTTCAAGGTCCCCACCGCCCCCGAGCTCGCCCACGACTACCTCTGGCGGATCCACCAGCGGACGCCGGGCAAGGGCGAGATCGGAGTCTTCGATCGGTCGCATTACGAGGACGTCCTGATCGTCCGCGTCCACGACATCGTCCCCAAGGAGCGCTGGTCGCGCCGGTTCGACCACATCAACGACTGGGAGAAGATGCTCGCCGACGAGGGCACGACGATCGTCAAGTTCTTCCTGTGGATCTCAAAGGATGAGCAGCGCGAGCGTCTCCAGGCCCGCCTCGACGAGCCGGACAAGCGTTGGAAGTTCCGGCTCGGCGACCTCGACGAGCGCAAGCGTTGGGACGAGTACGTCGCCGCCTATGACGAGGCCCTCGAGCGATGCTCGACGGACCACGCCCCGTGGTACGTGATCCCGGCCAACCGGAAATGGTTCCGGAACCTCGCCGTGACCGAGATCCTGGGCGACACGATCGCCGCCCTCAAGCCCGTCTACCCGAAGCCCCCTGAGGACCTGACCGGCGTCACCGTGGAGTAGACGCCGACGAGCCCCGGGGATGCGCCCGGGGATCGCGGCTCAGATTCGGCGCGGTGATCGCCGTCGACCACCGCGCGGGCTACGGCGTCGCGCCGATCGCCGCGTCCGCCTGGATCAGCCCCGAGCCGGTCGCGTTCGCGGCATAGTCCGCGCGTTAGCCTTCGGCGGCTGATTCTGCCCCGACGAAGCATCGTGACGCCCGACAATCCGACTCAACAGTCCACCCATGACTGGTTGGCCAGATTCGTCGGCCTCGAGCCTACTTCTTGCCGAACAGCGTCCCGAACACGCCACGCAGGAAGTCCTGCCCGGCCCGCGACGTGATCACCCGGCCGGCGGTCGACACACCGGTCTTGACCATCGCGTTGCGCTCCTTGGCGTCGGCCCGGGCCCTGCGCTCGGCGGCCGCGCGGGCCTTCTCGGCGGCGCGCTGGGCAGTGGCCATCTCGCGGGCCTGGCGCTGGATCTCGCGTTGCTGCTGAGCGGGCGTCATCTGGTTGAGCCCGCCGGCGGTCGTCGGCGCCACGCCGGCCGCGATCGCCTCCTGGGCAGCGGCATTGGCGGCCGCCGCCTTGGCCGTCGTCAGTCGCGCGGTGATCATCTCGTGGGCGCTCTCGCGATCCACCGTCGCACCGTACTTCGCGCTGAACGAGCTGGCCGCGATCCGGCCCTGGAGGTCTGCGTCCGGGAGGGCCGCCATCAACGAGTCCGGGGCGAAGAGGCGCGTCGCCGCCAGAGGCGAGGGAACGCCCTTCGGCGACAGGACAGTGACCAGCGCCTCGCCTGTCCCGAGCGAGGTGATCGTCTTCTCCACATCGTAGTGGCTCGTCATCGGGAAGGTCCGGGCGGTCTTGCGCAGCGCGTCGGCGTCATCGGGGGTGAACGCCCGGAGCGCGTGCTGGACGCGATTGCCGAGCTGGGCGAGGACAGACGACGGGACGTCGGTTGGCGCCTGGGTCACGAAGAAGACCCCCACGCCCTTCGAGCGGATCAGCCGGACCGTCCGCTCGATCTGGTCGAGAAGCGCCTCGGATGCGCCGTCGAAGAGGAGGTGCGCCTCGTCGAAGAAGAAGCACAGCTTCGGCTTGGGCAGGTCGCCGACCTCGGGCAGCGTCTCGTACAGCTGGGCCAGCATCCAGAGCATGAACGTGCTGAACAGGCTCGGCTGGTCCATGACGTCGCGGAGCTCGAGAACCGAGATGATCCCGGCGCCATCGGCGGTCGTTCGGAGCAGGTCGCCAACCTGGAACTCGGGCTCGCCGAAGAACGTATCCGCCCCGGCCTGCTCGAGGACGATGATCGAGCGGAGGAGGACGCCGACCGAGGCCGACGACATCCCGCCGTAGTCGGCCAGGATCGGCTTGCCCTCGTCGGATGCCAGGAACTTCAGGGTCGTCGCCAGATCGGGCAAGTCGAGCAGCGGCAGGTCGTTGTCGTCGCAGTACTTGAAGATCAGGGACAGGATCGACGTCTGCGTCTCGTTCAGGCCGAGGACCTTGCCGAGGAGCAACGGCCCGAAGCTGTGGACCGTCGCCCGGACCTGTGCCCCGAGCTTGCCCGACAGGGACAGAAATTCGACCGGATGGCCCGCGGCCACGAACGGCGCTTCGAGTGACGCCATCCGCTCGACGACCTTCGGGTTCGCCGCGTCGCCAGGCAGCGCGATCCCGGTCACGTCGCCCTTGATGTCGGAGATGAAGACCGGAACGCCGGCTTGCGACAGCTCGCCGGCGAGGAGCTGGAGGGTCTTGGTCTTGCCCGTCCCGGTGGCGCCGGCGATCAGACCGTGGCGGTTCATCATCGACAGCGCGATCTGGACCCGGCTGGCGTTGAACAGCTCGCCATCGAGCATCGGACTGCCGATCGTCAGGGCCGGCTCGGCGAGCGTGTAGCCTGCGGTCATCTCGTCGCGGAAGGCCTGGTCCATCGTCGCTCCAGCACAGATCGGGGCGGGTGGCGTGGGGTCCCGAAGCGTACCATCGGCCGCGACGGCGACCCGGCAGTTGATGGAGGATGAAGGGCATGAAGATCGAGGATGTCGAGGGGATCGGAGCGACCTTCGCAGCAACATTGACGGCAGCCGGCGTGGTCACGACCGACGATCTCATGGAGCGCGCGGCGACCGGCGCCGGACGCGACAAGCTGTCCGAGGCGACCGGGATCTCCGGGCGGCTGCTCCTCGAATGGGTCAACCACGCCGACCTGATGCGGCTCGATGGGGTCGGATCCGAGTACGCCGACCTGCTCGAGGCGGCCGGCGTCGACTCCTGCGCAGAGCTCGCCCAGCGCAACGCCGGCAACCTCGCGACCACCTTCAAGGAGCTCGATGCGGCGCGCCCGAACTGGATCCGCCAGATCCCGGGCGAGGCCACGATCGCGGGGTGGATCGCCGAGGCAGGCCGCCTGGCCAAGGTCGTCAGCCACTAGTCGGCGTGCAGGGAGGGCCTCGCCCGTGGTGTCCGAGTTCCGAGGTTTCCTCCTCAAGACCAACGCCCTGGCCCTGGCCATCGGCGTGATCATCGGGACGGCACTCGGGACCGTCGTGAACTCCCTCGTCAACGACATCATCATGCCGCCGGTTGGCGCCCTCTTCGGAGGCGTCGACTTCGCCAATCTCACGTTCGTCCTGAAGGCTGCGGCGGGCGCCGACCCGGCCACCGAGGTCGCCATCCGCTGGGGAGCCTTCGTCAACTCGGTCATCGCCTTCATCGTGATCGCCTTCGTCGTGTTCAAGATCAGCAGGATGCTCATCAAGGAAGAGGAGGCACCGGAGGTGAAGACCTGCCCGTTCTGCAAGGAGCCGAACGCCCTCGACGCCTCGAAGCGCCGCGCCTGCGCCAGCGCGATCTGAAGATCCTGCGCCAGCCGGTGGCGTGATCCGTCAGGCGTCGATCGCGCGCGTATAGGAGCCGAGGACGCGGACCATCTCCGTCTCCGCGCGGAGGTCGCCCAGGGCGGCAGCGCACGCCGGATCGTCGACCCCGGCGTCGACGTCGACCCAGAACACGTATTCCCAGCGGGCGCGCCGGGCGGGCCGCGATTCCAGCGACGAGAGGTTGACGCCACGCGCCGCGAAGGCGCCCAGGCAGCGATGGAGCGAGCCCGGGACGTTGCGGACCGCGAACACGAGCGTCGTCTTGCGCGGGCCGTCGAGATCCTTCGGACCGAGCGCACCCTCGGCGTCCCGGGCGAGCACCGCAAACCGGGTCCGGTTCTCCTCGCCCGACTGGACATCGGCGGCCAAAATCTCGAGTCCGTACAGATCAGCCACGCGGGGCGATGCGATCGCGGCCGCGCGCCTCTCGTCCCGCTCGGCGATCATCCGGGCCGCGCCCGCGGTGTTGTAGGTCGTCATGACCTCCCAGGATCGGGAACGCAGGAAGGCATCGGCCTGGACCAGAGCCTGGGCGTGGCTGTAGACGCGGTCGATCGACTCGATCGATTGGCCGGGCAGCGCAAGGAGCGCAAGCCGGACCGGAACCGTGACCTCACCGACGATCCGGACGTCGCGATCGTAGAACTCGGCGAGCAGGTCGTACGTCTCGCGGATCGTGCCGGCCAGCGAACTCTCGATCGCGACAACCCCCGCCCCGGCCGTCCCGTCGGCGACCGCCTCGAACACGGATCGCCACGTCGGCACGGCGGTGCGCCCGCGACCGTCCGCGAAGAAGCCGATCGCCGCCTCCTCCGAGAAGGCGCCGGGTTCTCCCTGGTAGACGACTGCGCTGGTGTCGCTCATCACGCGAAGTGTCCTCGATCCGGTCGGGGCGGCGCGGTCGGGCGGCGCGCGGGGCCCGAGACGTGCCGGGCCGCCAACGCCGGCTGACACTCATACGACAGTCACCATTGCCTTCGGCGCCCGAAGGACGTCCGCGGGCAGCATCCGGGATCGAATCTCGCTCAGATGACAGCCGTGACGGCAGATGACCGATCGGAGCGACGTTTTCGCCCGCCCGCGGGTGCGTTGTGCGCCTGTGGCTGTCGTTTGCCCGAGCGGCGCCGGATCCGGGCTGCGCGGCACTGGGCGCCCGCCGACCCTAATGATTGAACCAGTCGGTCGTGTCGATCCGGCCGGCTTCCTCATCCAGCTCGGCCCGCTGGGCCTTGGCGGTCGGCTCGCTGACCTTGGCCCGCTTGCGGTTGCCGGCCGTCTCGGTCGCGCCCTGCCAGTGCTCCTCGGCCAGGAGCTCGTTGATCGCATCGATGTAGGCCTCGATCGAGGCCGCGATGATGTTCGTCGAGGTGATCTCGCCCTTGTAGCGTCCGCTCGCCCGGGCGCCCTCCGCCCCGTCGGGCGGGGCGATCGTGATCGTGACCCGGCCTTCCGCGTCGGGCGCGTCGCCGAGTGCGCGGACCACGTACCCGACCAGCCGCGGATGCCCGGTGAGAACGTCCTTGAGGGCGCCGTCAACCGCCCGGAACAGGGCATCGATCGCGCCGTTGCCCTCCGCGGACGCCTCCCACTGGTGATCGCCGGCAGAGATGACGACGGCGCCGCGTGAGTTCGCGTTCGAGCCGGACGTGACGGTCCAGCGGGCGAGGTGGAGGGTATCTGCCGAGTCGCCGGCGGGACGCTGGGTGGCTGTGGAGCTGTCGGCGGCCATCGGTTACCTCCCGGTCGTGGACGTCGCCGCGGTGGACGCCGACGCCGTCGTGAAATGTCGTTCGTCGCGGCGAAGGAGCTCGCCGCCCGATTTCCAGATCGCGTATTCGAGCGAGTCGGCGAGGGCCTGGGCCGACGCCGCGATGATGTTCGTGTCGCTGCCCATCGTGGACCACTCGAGCGTCCCGTTCGACGAATCGATGATCACCCGGGTCCGGGCAGCCGTTGCCGAGTCGCCGTCGAGGATCCGGACCTTGTAGTCGTAGAGATGGACGAGGTCGAGCTGGGGATAGAAGGCCCGGAGCGCCTTCCGGAGCGCCGCGTCGAGGGCGTTGACCGGGCCGTTCCCGTCGGCCGCGGTGTGGAGGATCTCTCCGTCGACCTGGACCTTGACCGTCGCCTCGGCGAGGAGCTCGCGGCCCGCGCGCTGCTCGACGAGGCAGGTGTAGTCGAGGATCGTGAACGGGGCGCGGTAGTCCGATTGGTGACGGCGGATCAGGAGCTCGAAGCTGGCTTCGGCGCCCTCGAAGGCGAGGCCCTCCGACTCGAGTTGCTTGATCAGATCGCTCAGGACCTTCGGGTCGATCACGCCCTCGAGCTGGTGTCCGAGCTGCTCCGCGCGGATGCGCGTGTTCGCCCGGCCGCCCAGCTCCGACACGACGAGCCGCCCGGCATTGCCGACGGCGGTCGGGTCGATGTGCTGGTAGCTCCGCTCGACCTTGGCGACGGCGGCGCCGTGGACGCCGCCCTTGTGGGCGAAAGCCGACCGGCCGACGTAGGGCTGCCAATCGTTCGGGTTGAGGTTGGCGATCTCGGCGACCGATCGACTGAGCTCGGTCAGGCCCTCCAGAGCGCCGCCACCGGCGGGCACGAGCTTGTGCGCGGTCTTGAGCGCCAGATTGGCCAGGATCGAGACCATGTTCGCGTTGCCGGCGCGCTCGCCGTAGCCGTTGATCGTTGCCTGGACGTGGCGCACGCCTGCAGCCACCGCGGCCATCGAGTTGGCGACCGCAAGCTCGGCGTCGTTGTGGGTGTGGATCCCCCACTCGACGGGCGCTCCGCCGCCCGCCGCCTCGGTGTCGCCCTCGAGCGCGCCGCGGACGTCGGTCACGATCGTGACCAGCTCGTCGGTCAGGGTGCCGCCGTTGGTGTCGCACAGGACGAGGGTCCGGGCACCAGCCTGGCGGGCGGCCCGGAGCGTCGCCAGGGCGTAGTCCCGATCGTCGCGATAGCCATCGAAGAAGTGCTCGGCGTCGTAGATCAGCTCGCGGCCGCGCTCGACAATGAACCGGACCGAGTCCGCGACCATGTCGAGGTTCTCCTGGGGCGTCGCGCCGAGGACCTCGACCACGTGGAGCAGCCAGCTCTTGCCGAAGATCGTCACGACCGGCGTCTCGGCCGCGACGAGCTCGCGCAAATTTGGGTCGTTGGCGGCGGTGTTCGAGCGGTGGCGGGTAGACCCGAACGCCGCCAGCTTCGCGGTCTGCCACGTCATGCCCCGGGCGGCCTTGAAGAACTCGATGTCCTTTGGATTGGAGCCCGGCCAGCCGCCCTCGATGTAGGGCATCCCGTACTCGTCGAGCATCCTGGCGATCCGGAGCTTGTCGGCGAGGCTCAGGGTGACGTTCTCACCCTGGGTGCCGTCGCGGAGGGTCGTGTCGTAGAGGGTGACGGGTCGGTCTGGGACGGAATTCGTCGTCATCGGCGGGAACCTTTGGTGAGGAAACGGACCAGGTCGATCACGGACGGGCTGCGGCGGTCTCCCGCGCAGCCTCCGGAATCGCGATCCGGTCCACGATCGCCCCCGTCATCCCCTGCGTCCCGACCTGGTTCAGGCCGGCCGTGTCGCCGCCGGGCGGCATCAGGTCGGCGGTCCTGAAGCCGGCATCCAGCGTGTCGCTGACAGCGGCCTCGAGTGCCGCCGCTGCATCCTCGCGGCCCAGCGACAGGCGGAGGAGCATCGCCGCCGACAGGATCGTTCCGATCGGGTTGGCGAGATCACGGCCCGCGATGTCCGGGGCCGAGCCATGGATCGGCTCGTACAGGCCGAAGATGCCGTGCTCCGCGCGCCGCTCGCCAAGCGATGCCGACGGCAGCATGCCCAGGCTCCCAGCCAGAACCGCAGCCTCGTCGGACAGGATGTCGCCGAAGAGGTTCTCGGTGACGACCACGTCGAAGTCGGCGGGGCGACGGACCAGGAGCATCGCGCACGAGTCGACGAGCTGATGAGCCAGGGTGACGCTTGGCCACTCCGCGCCGACCTCGGTCGCGACCGTCCGCCAGAGGCGCGAGGTAGCGAGGACGTTGGCCTTGTCGACCGACATGACGTTACCGCGCCGATCGGCGGCCAACTGGAACGCCAGCTCGACGACGCGCCGGATCTCGTGCTCGGCGTACGGCATCGTGTCGACCGCGCGCCGTGAGCCGGGTGCACCGGCCGGCTCCTCCCGCGCGCCGAAGTAGACGCCGCCGGTGAGCTCACGGACGATCAGCAGGTCGACGCCGGCGAGGAGCTCCGGACGAAGCGGCGAGGAGGCGATCAGCGCCGGGTGGACGCTGACCGGCCGGAGGTTCGCGTAGAGCCCCAGGCCGCCACGCAGGGCGAAGAGCGCCTGCTCCGGCCGGACTGTTGCCGACGGATCGGACCACGTCGGACCGCCGACGGCGCCGAGGAGGATCGCGTCGGCGGTGCCGCAGGCCTCGACGTCCTCGGGCCGGATGGCGACACCGTATTCGTCGATGGCCGCGCCGCCGGCCAGGTGCTCCGACCAGTCGACCGTGAACCCGAATTGGGCGCCGGCCGTGTCGACGACCCGGCACGCCGCCGCGACCACGTCCGGCCCGACGCCATCGCCGGGGATCGTCGCGATCCGGTAGCGGGCGTCCGTCACGGCAGGTTCTCGGCCGTGCGCTGCCCGACGAACGCCACGTCGACGCCGTTGATCTCGGCCCCATGGAGCTTGTTCACCGCGACCAGGTAGCCGTCGAGGGACGCCTCGATGATGTTCGTCGATAACCCGTGACCCGACACCACCAGCGCCCCCGGACCTTCCTCCGACGAGCGCCGGCAGCGGACGAGGACCTGGCCCTGGGCGTCCTCGCCGGCCGAGACCGCCTTGATCTCCCAGTGGGTGAGCACCGGATGCCAGCCGAGCTGGCCGTGGAGTGCCTGATCGACAGCCGAATAGAGAGCGTCAACCGGACCGTTGCCGGTCGCCTCGGCCGAGCGGTCCTCCCCGCGAACCGTCAGGGTGACCGAGCCCGTGGCGTTGCCACCGTGCGACGAGGTGACGCTCCAGCCGACGAGCTCGACCGACGCCGGGACCTCCGACGCGCGCTGCTCGACGAGGGCGAGCAAGTCCGCGTCGGTGACATCCTTCTTGGCGTCGGCGAGGGCGATCGCCTGGCGATAGAGAGCGTCGAGCGCCTCGCCCTCGACGTCGTGGCCGAGCTCGCGGAGCTTGCCCTGGAGTCCGCGCCGCCCCGACAGCTTGCCGATCGTGAGCTGGCTGCCGGTCAGCCCGACCGACTGCGGGGTCATGATCTCGTAGGTCAGCGGGTTCTTGATCACCCCGTCCTGGTGGATCCCGGATTCGTGGGCGAAGGCATTCCCGCCGACGACCGCCTTGTTCGGCTGGACCGCGAACCCGGTCAGGTAGCTGACGAGACGCGAGGCGGCGGTGATCTGCTCGGTCTGGACGCCACTGACGAGCTCCGGGAACTGGGTCGGGCGGGTCCTGAGCGACATCACGACCTCTTCCAGCGAGGCGTTGCCAGCCCGTTCGCCGAGGCCGTTGATCGTGACCTCCACCTGGCGCGCCCCGGCCTGGACCGCGGCCAGGGTGTTGGCGGTGGCCAGCCCGAGGTCGTTGTGGCAGTGAACGCTGACGGTGGCGTCGCGCCCGACGAGGTCGACGACGCGCTTCGTGAGCGCCCCGAATTCCGACGGGATCGCGTAGCCGACGGTGTCGGGGATGTTGACGGTCGACGCCCCGGCCGCCACGACCGACTCGTAGATCTGGAGGAGGAAGTCGGTGTCGGTCCGCGAGGCGTCCTCGGCCGAGAACTCGATCTCGGCGTCCGAGCCGAGCGCCTCCCTGCCGTAGCGCACCCAACGGACGGCCTCGGCGAGGGCCTGCTCGCGCGAGATCTTGAGCTTGTGCTTGAGGTGGATGTCACTCGTCGCGATGAACACGTGGAGATGCGGCCGCTCGGCGATCCGGATCGCTTCGACGGCCCGCTGCGGATCCCCGTCGCGGCAGCGGGCGAGGGCCGCCACCGCGATCCCGCCCCTCGTCTCCTGGGCGATCCGGCGGACTGCCTCGAAGTCGCCCGGCGAGGCCGCCGGGAATCCCGCTTCGATGACGTCGACCTTGAGCCGCGCGAGCTGGCGCGCGACCTCGAGCTTCTCGGCGGCGGTCAGACCGGCGCCCGGTGCCTGCTCACCGTCACGCAGGGTCGTGTCGAAGATCCGGACGCTGCCGGCCGCGACCGCGGAGCCGCTCACCGCGCGGGCCCGGCGGTGGCGGAGGCAGGAGCGGTTGCCGCGGACCCGACCGACCCCTGGGCCTCGCCGGCGGCAACCACGACAGGGTTGAGGAAGGTCATCTGGGCGCGCAGATCGCGCCCCACCTGCTCGATTTGGTGCTCCTTGTCCTGCTGTCGGAGGCGGGCGAACTCGGCCCCGCCGGATTCCTGTTCGGCGACCCAGCGGCTGGCGAACGAGCCGCTCTGGATGTCGGACAGGACGTCCTTCATCGTGGCCTTCACGCCCTCGGTGATCCGCGGGCCCGAGACATAGTCGCCGTACTCGGCGGTGTCGCTGACGCTGAATCGCATGAAGTTCAGGCCGCCGCGGTACATCAGGTCGACGATCAGCTTCAGTTCGTGCATCGTCTCGAAATATGCGAGCTCGGGCTGGTAGCCGGCCTCGACGAGCGTCTCGAACGCGGCCTTTATCAGGGCCGACACGCCGCCGCACAGGAGCGCCTGCTCACCGAACAGGTCGGTCTCGGTCTCTTCCTTGAACGTTGTCTCGAGGACGCCGGCCCGGGTCGAGCCGATCCCGCGGGCGTACGCGAGGACGCGATCGCGGGCCGTGCCCGAGGCGTCGTTCTCGACCGCGAACAGGGCCGGCACGCCGCCGCCCGACTCGTACACCGAGCGGAGGAGATGACCGGGGCCCTTCGGGGCGACCATCCCGACGTCGATGTTGGCCGGCGGCTTGATCCGGTCGAACCGGATGTTGAAGCCATGGGCGAACATCAGGAGCTGGCCGGGCCGGAGGTACGGCTCGATCTCGGCGTCGTAGACCGACTTCTGGAGCGTGTCGGGGACCGCGATCATGATCACTTCGGCCGACTTCACGGCCTCGGCGACGTCGGCGACGCGGAGGCCGGCCTCCTCGGCGACGGCCCGGCTCTTGGAGCCCGGTTTCAGACCGACGACGACATCGACCCCCGACTCGTGAAGGTTCCGGGCATGGGCATGACCCTGCGACCCGTAGCCGATGATCGCGACGGTCTGCCCCGCGAGCGCCTCGGGCCGGGCGTCGTTGTCGTAGTACATGCGCGCTGTCATCGCTTTACCGCCGTCCTCGGAGCGATGGCCTGCGGAGGCTGCGCCTCGGCCTCGCGCCTCGGAGATGTCGTGTCAGTTCGCCGGGGATGCTTCCGCACCGTCTTCACCTCTTCACCGCTTCCTCGATCGAATTCGACCCTCTGCTCATGACGACCGATCCGGTTCGAACGATTTCCTTGATCCCGTAGCTGCGGACGAGGGCGACGAACCCGTCGATCTCGGCCTCCGGTCCGGTCACCTCCACGACGACCGATTCGGGGGCCAGGTCAACGACCCTGCCCTTCGACAGTTCGACCAACTTCAGGATCTCGCCCCGGTTCGAGTCGGTCGCCCGGATCTTCACGAGGGCCAACTCCTGGGCGACGACCGACTCGGCGGTCACATCCTGGACCTTCAGGACATCGATCAGGCGATACAGCTGCTTGGCGGCCTGCTCGACCGCGACGTCGTCCCCGTGGAGGGTGATCGTCATCCGGCTGACGTCGGGCTGGTCGGTCCGGCTGACCGCCAGCGAATCGATGTTGAAGTTGCGAGCCCGCATCAGCGACGCAACCCGGTTCAGGACGCCGGGCTTGTCGAGGACGATCGCGATCAGGGTGTGGCGGCGGGTCTCGCCACCACCGGGCAGGGCCCGGGCCGGCGGCGGGCCTGCGCTGCGCGCCGGTGCCGGCGACGTGGACGCGGCCGAAGCCGCGGCGACTTCCGGCACGACTCCGTTCGAGCTCGCATCAGCGCTCACTCGTCCGCCCCTCCCCACTTCTCGATCAGGTCGGACAGGCCCTTGCCGGCCGGCATCATCGGGAAGATGTTCTGCTCCTCGGCGATCTCGAACCAGACGAGGGCCGGGCCGTCGACCGCCTGGGCGGCCTTGATCACGTCGTCGACCTCGGCCGGCGTGCGCGCCCGGAAGGCCGGGATGCCGTAGGCGTCGGCGAGCTTCGCGAAATCGGGCCCCGGAAGGTGGGCGGAGTGGTAGTTGCCGGCGTAGATGATCTCCTGCCACTGTCGGATCATCCCGAGCTTCTTGTTGTCGAGGAGAGCGATCTTCACGGGGATCTTGTCCGCGGTGAGGGTCATCAGCTCCTGCGATGTCATCTGGAAGCCGCCGTCGCCGGTGATCGCCCAGGTCTCGCGATCGGGCCGGCCGAGCGCCGCGCCCATCGCCGCCGGGACGCTGAAGCCCATCGTCCCGAGACCGCCCGACGAAACGTGCGTGTTCGGGTGGCGGAACCCGGCGTAGCGGGCGAGCCACATCTGGTTCTGGCCGACGTCGGCGACGTAGGTCGCTTCGTGGGCCGACAGCTCGCCGATCCGGTCGATCACGTAGTCGGCCGACAGGACACCCTCGCGCCACGCGCCCGAGCCGTGCCACGACGAGCCTTCCGAGTCGCGCCGCCACTCGGCCAGCTCGGCGAAGTAGTCCGCGCGGGTCGCCGGATCGACCGGCTCGACCAGCGGCAGGAGGGCGGCGAGAACGCGCTTCGCATCGCCCACGATCGGAACCTCGACCGCCACGTTCTTGCCGATCTCGGCCGGGTCGATGTCGACGTGGACGATCCGGGCGTAGGGAGCGTAGGTCCGGACGTTGCCGGTGACCCGGTCATCGAAGCGCATCCCGATCGCGATCAGCAGATCGGCCGACTGGATCGCCCGGTTGACGTGCTTCCAGCCGTGCATCCCCATGAAGCCGTAGCTCAGCGGATGGTCCTCGGAGATCGCCCCGATCCCGAGCAGCGTGTGGGCCACCGGGGTCTGGGTCTTCTCGGCGAAAGCGACGAGCTCGTCCCACGCTTCGGCGTGGAGAACGCCGTGACCGGCCAGGATCACCGGCCGCTTGGCCGTTGCCAGCTCCGCTGCGGCGAGCTTGAGCTGGCGACCGTTGGCATCGAGATTCGGGCGGAAGCCGGGCAGCCCGGCCACGACCTCCTCATGGGTCGGATGCGGTGCCGACGTCTCCTGCTGGAGGGCGTCCTTCGTGATGTCGACGTGGACCGGTCCCGGCCGACCGCTGCGGGCGATGTGGAACGCCTCGGCCAGGGCGCGCGGCAGGTCGTTCGCGTCGCGGACGAGGTAGTTGTGCTTTGTCATCGGCAGGGTGATGCCGTTGATGTCGATCTCCTGGAAGGCGTCCTTGCCGATCAGGGCCGAGGGGACGTTGCCGGTGATCGCGACCATCGGAACGGAGTCGAGCATGGCCGTCCCGATCCCGGTGACGAGGTTCGTGGCGCCGGGGCCGGACGTGCCCATGCACACCCCGACCTGGCCGGTGACCCGGGCGAAGCCGTCGGCCGCATGGGCGCCACCCTGCTCGTGGCGAACGAGCACGTGGCGGAGCTGGGGGTAATCGCCGAGGACGTCGTAGAGCGGCAGGATCACGCCGCCCGGGTACGAGAAGAAGAGATCGACGCCCTGGAGGAGGAGTGCCTCGCACACGACGTCGGCCCCGATTCGGGTCCGGTGCCGCGGTCGCGTGTCGTCGAGCATGGCCCGGCGGGCCGCCTCGACCGCGCGAGCGTTCGCCGTGCCGTCGCTGGGAACGTGGCTCCGCCGCGCCGGACGAGCCTCGCTCGGACCCGGCGGTTGCGCCGTCGGTCCTTTCGTCATCGTCATCGATCCCTGCCCTGCCCTCTCGACTGCATCACTCGTTTCCGGAGTCACGCCGATCGCCGCTCCGCCCGGGTGCCCGCGCCCGGATGTCGACCTGGACAACAAAAGACCCTCGCCACCCGGCGAGGGTCCCGTTGGTTTCTCGGTGGTTCTTGGCGCCTAGCGCCCGTTCCTCCGATCGCCTCCGTTCTCCCGCCGGGAGCCGGTAATGAGAAGCCCGAGAAGGCTCTCAAGCCCGACCACGAGGGAGCGAAGAAGACCGAGAGGCGAGCCGTCCGACAGCCCGGAGTCGTTCAGCGGAATCTGGACACGGCGGCCATCCGCGCGGATCGCGATTGCCACGTGGCGTCGATTCCGGCCATCGAACAGACCCAAGACGATCTCCCGAACATTTCCGGCCGAGCCGGCTGGTCCGCGCAGTCTACGAGGCGCCCCGTGATCGCGCAACTAGCTGCACCGCACCGATTCGTTCACGCGACCGGGCGTCCCGGTGTCGACGACGGCGCCAGACACCACGAGACCGCCGGTCGCCCGACGGTCCCGTCAATCCATCGCCGGCGCCGTGGACGCCGATCGGCTCAATGCCAGCGCTGCGCAGCCTCGAGCACCAGGGCGGCGCTGGCCAGGGAGGACAGGGTGAACAAGGCGCGGAAGGACTTGCCCCTGAAGAACGCCAGTTTCGTCTTCATCGGATGATCGACTCCTTATGAGTCCTCGTCGTCGACGTCCCGGCGGCCGGGCGGTCTCCCATCGGAGATCCCTGGCTTTGCGTCCCAGCCTCACGACGGGTTTGCCCTGGACGGTGGCGTCGGCGGAGGACGGATGTCCTCGTTCCGAAGATGGCTGAGCGGGACCCGGCCTGACATCCAACGGGAGTACCACTTCGCGCCAGCCAACGGTCCGAGTTGCCCCGCTGCACCGACTCGCCTCCGGCGGCTCCAGAGCCGCCCGACCGCGCCTCGCCTGGCGATCAGGCCGGAGCGGCCAGGGCCGGTCGGCGGCGCATCGCCAGTGCGATCGCCAGCGCCAGCCCGACGAGGATCAGGACGTCTCCGACGCTGAATACGTTGGCCAGTGGCAGCCACTCCGGCGTCGCGAAGATGTCGGTCAGCGGTTCCAGGGCCGGGCGCTCAACGACGATGCTGTTCGTGTTGCCGCCGGTCCCGAGTCCGACTGCCGCCAGGGCGCCCGGAGCGGCTGGCATCGCCCCGCCGTTGGCGACGATCGCGGCGAGGTTCGAGGCAGCGCCGGCCGCGATCAGCACAACGCCGGGTAGCCGCAGGTTCGCGCCGACGACGACCAGGACCAGGGCCGTCGAGACGATGTAGATCCAGCGCCCCGTCGCCTCCGGCAGCCCGTCGGTCAGCGGCGAGAACAGGACCAGCTGGATCGCGAGGGCCAGGAACGCCAGCGGCGCCAACCGAAATGTGACGTCGGCCAGGCGATCGATCCGGCCGCCGAGCGCGAGCCCGAGCAGCACGCCGATCGGGATGCCGTACAGGATGACCATCGGCGGGGGATCTCCGCGCTGGCCGGACCTCGGCCGTGAGGCGCATTCTGCATGCGCCGCGACGCGCCCAGCCATGGGCGAATCGTCCGGTGATCGCGAGACGGCCCCGCAATCGCCCCGCCCGGACGCCGCTCGATCCTCTGCTACCCTCTGCTGCCCAGCCAATCTGAACACGAGAGCCCCGCCACGCCATGACCAGTTCGCAGCCGCGCACGATCGTCGACAAGATCTGGGATGACCACGTCGTCGACCAGGACCAGGGCGCGCCGGCCGTCCTGGCGATCGACCTCCACCTCGTCCACGAGGTCACCTCGCCCCAGGCGTTCAGCGGACTCCGGGCTCGCGGCCTCACCGTCCGCCACCCCGAGCGGACCGTGGCGACCGCCGACCACTCGATCCCGACCCACCCGCGCAGCCTTCCGATGGCGGACCCGATGGCCGCTGCCCAGGTGGACCAGCTGACCCGCAACTGCACCGAGTTCGGAATCCCCCTCCACGGCATGGGCGATCCCGGTCAGGGCATCGTCCACGTGATCGGGCCGCAGCTCGGGCTGACCCAGCCCGGCATGACGATCGTCTGCGGCGACTCCCATACCGCGACCCACGGGGCGTTCGGCGCCTTGGCCTTCGGGATCGGGACGAGCGAGGTCGAGATGGTCCTCGCGACGCAGACCCTGCTCCAGCGCCAGCCCAGGACCTATGAGGTCCAGGTCGACGGCCGCCTCGCGCCCGGTGTGAGCAGCAAGGACATCATCCTCGCGCTGATCGCACGGATCGGGATCGGCGGCGGCACCGGCCACGTCTTCGAGTACTCCGGCGATGCGATCCGGTCGCTGACGATGGAACAGCGGATGACGATCTGCAACATGTCGATCGAGGGCGGGGCGAGGGCCGGGCTGATCGCCCCGGATGACACGACATTCGAATACGTTGCCGGCCGGACGCACGCGCCGCAGGGAACGGCGTGGGACGCCGCGGTCGAGCGCTGGCGCGGGCTGCCGAGCGACCCGGGAGCTGTCTACGACAAGACGATCGCGATCGACGCCTCGGCCCTCGAGCCGATGGTCACGTACGGCACGAACCCCGGCATGGGCATTCCGATCACGTCGCGCGTCCCCTCCCCGGCCGATCTCGACGACGGCGCAGGCAAGCGGGCGCTCGAGCGAGCTCTGGAGTACATGGACCTCCAGCCGGGGCAGGCGATCCTGGGCCAGAAGGTCGACGTCGTCTTCGTCGGCTCGTGCACGAATGGCCGGATCAGCGATCTCCGGCTCGCGGCCGAGGTGTTGAAGGATCGCCACGTGGCCGACGGCGTCCGGATGATGATCGTGCCGGGCTCCGACGAGGTGAAGCGCGAGGCCGAGCGCGAGGGTCTCAACCACATCTTCCGGGCGGCCGGCGCCGAGTGGCGCGAAGCCGGCTGCTCGATGTGCATCGCGATGAACGGCGACCAGCTGGCACCCGGCCAATATGCGATCAGCACCTCGAACCGGAACTTCGAGGGCCGCCAGGGCAAGGGCGGCCGGACGTTCCTCGCCTCGCCGCTGACGGCGGCCGCGTCGGCCATCGCCGGCGAGGTCAGCGATCCGCGGAAGCTGCCCGGCATCGAGCTCCTGGCCGCGGTCGGTGGACGCTGACGTGGGCGCGCGCTTCCAGTCGTTCACGAGCGCGGTCATTCCGCTGCCGGCCGAGAACGTGGACACCGACCAGATCGTGCCGGCGCGCTACCTGAAGGTCACCGACAAGGACGGCCTCCGCGAGGCGCTCTTCCGCGACTGGCGATACGACGAGGACGGCGGGCTCAAGGAGCCGCTTTTCGTGATGGATCGGGTCGCGATGCTCGACCGGAAGATCCTCCTCGTCGGCGACAACTTCGGCACGGGGTCCTCGCGCGAGCATGCGCCGTGGGCCCTCACCGCATGGGGAATCCGGGCGATCCTGTCGACCTCATTCGCCGACATCTTCCGGAACAACGCCCTCAAGAACGGCCTGCTCCCGATCGTGGTCGAGGCGGAGCGCCATCGTCAGCTGTTCGAAATGGTGGCGGCCAACCCGACGGCCCAGCTGACGGTCGACCTCGAGGCCCAGCTCGTCCACCTGCCTGGCGACGAGGACCTGCCCTTCGAGGTGGACCCCTTCGCCCGCATGATGCTCCTCGCCGGAACCGACGAGATGGGCTATCTCCTGGCCAAGGTCCCGGCGATCGATGCCTGGGAGGCCCGTCACCCCGCCCGGATCGACACCCGCCCCGGCGCAGCCTGAGCCCGGCGGCTCGAGCCGGCGGGGGCCTGAGGCCGGTCCCCCAGCCAACGGAACCAGGGCTCGGATCGCGTCGTCTCCGGGCCATGACGACCTCCCACCGGGCCATCCGCCCACGCCTCATCCTCGTCCTCGTCGCCGGCCTCGTGGTCAGCGCCTGCACCGGCACCGCGGAGGCGCCGGCAGCCAGTCCATCGCCGAGCGCGCCACCGCCAGCCACGAATCCGCCGGCGGCAAGCCAGCCTAGCGGGGGCGGGGGCGGGGCCTCGGCGGGCGATCCGGGCAGCGGAGTCGGCGTCGACCTCCCGACGGCTCCGGGTCCTGTCAATCCCGGTGTCGGCCAGGCGCAGCTCGTCGTCCCCAAGCCCGGTCAGGCCAACCTTCACCCGGTCGCCCCGACGCTCATCCAGGCCTCTGTCGACGGCCGTCGCGTCCTCGTCAAGGTCACGTACTACAGCGGCGTCGAGCCGTGTTCGATCCTCGACTCGGTCAAGGTGGAGCGCTCCGGGACGGACATCGCCATCAGCCTAGTCGACGGCTCCGGCCCCGGCGACATCGTGTGCATCGAGATCGCCGTGCTCAAGGCGACGATCGTCGATCTCGGCGAGCTCGAGCCCGGCACCTACCGGATCGCCGCTCCGGGCGGCGAGGCTCCGCCGATCGAGATCACCATCGACTGACCCCCTCCGGAGCCGCCGAGTCGCCGCAGCGCTCGCGCCCCACGCCTCGGTCCGCGGCGCTCCTCCATACTTCGCGGCGGTGAACCTCTTCGATCTCGTCATCGTCGTCCTCGTCATCGCCGCCGTGTTGATCGGCGTCAGCTCCGGAGCGTTGCCCCAGATCGGCGGCCTGCTCGGCGCGTTCGGTGGGGCGGTCCTGGCGATCGCCGCGCTGCCCTGGCTCGAACAGCCGCTCGAGACGATTCCAGCGGAGTTCCGCGCGATCGCGGTGCTGGGCGGGCTGCTCTTCGTCGTCGGGGTCGGTGAAGCGATCGGGTCGGCCGTCGGGCGGACAATCGCCATCCGTCTTCGGGGCGGCGTCCTCGGCGGCGTCGATCGGCTCCTGGGCGGGTTCGTCGGAGCCGCCCAGGCCATCCTCGTCGTCTGGCTCGTCGGGGGCCTCCTCGGGGCGGGGCCGATGCGCAGCCTGGCGGTTCAGGCCCAGACCTCGATCCTCGTCCGCGGCCTGAGCACGATCTTGCCGCCGCCGACCGAGATCGCGGCCGAGCTGGGTCGCCTCCTCGACGACACCGCCATCCCCGACCTGTTCGTGGGGCTGGATCCGCTGCCGGCTCCCGATGTCGATCGCCCGACCGACCCGGCGGCCCAGGCAATCGCCGCAGCCGCTACCGCGAGTACGCTCCGGATCTCGGCCCTGACCTGCGAATTCCAGTCGACCGGGACGGGTTTCGCCGTGGCTCGCGGCTACGTCGTCACGAACGCCCACGTCATCGCCGGTGGACGGACCGTCCGGGTCCGGACCGCCGACGGACCGTCGCTCGACGCCGTGGTCGTCTTCGCGGATCCCGAGCTCGATGTCGCACTCCTCTGGGTCCCGAGGCTCGACGCGCCGGCCCTCCGATTCGCGGCGGCGGACCCGAAGCGGGGCGCGACCGGGGCGACCCTCGGCTTCCCTCATGGCGGGGCGCTCCATGTCGAGGCGGCCGCCATCTCCGGTGCGTACAGCGCCAACGGCCGCGACATCTACGGCGAGCAAAAGGTCACGCGCATGATCCTCGAGCTCCGGGCCGTCGTGGACCAGGGCGACAGTGGCGGGCCACTGATCCTCACCGACGGGACGGTCGGTGGCGTCGTCTTCGCCGAGGCGCGAACGGACGAGGACGTCGGATACGCCCTCAGCCCAACCCGGGTCGCGACGACGATCCAACCGTGGATCGGCCGGACGGGAGCAGTCGACACGGGAGCCTGCATCCACTGATGACGGTTCGCTTCGGACCGCCCCGCCGGGCTGCGCCCTGGCGGCCTACGATCCGCGGATGACCGACCAGACCTCATCCGAAACCGGCCGCGCCGGGGATCCTGACAGGACCAACGACGCCGCGACCAGCCTTGCCGCGCTGGCCGACGAAGCGTGGAACAGCCAGCTCGCCGCGCGGCCCGTCGCCGCCACCGCGCTCGGCGACCGCCGCTTCGACGCCCACCTCCGGGCCAACGGCCACGATGCGCTCGAGGCCGATCGCGAGCGCCTCGACACCTTCCGCCGGCGGGCCATGGCGATCGATCGGGCGGGGCTCCTCGCTGGCGACCGAGTGACCCACGCAGCCCTGCTCGACTTCCTCCAGGCAGAGCTCGATCTCGTCGAGTCGGGCGTCGCGGGATGGGCGGTCGATCCGCTCGACGGACCTCAGGTCCAGTTCCTGAACATCCCGTCCTTCCAGCCCGTTGCATCGACCGCGGACGGGGAGGCGCTGGTCGGCCGCTGGCGCGAGATGGGCCCGTCGATCGACCGCCTGGTCGAGACATCGCGCTCGGCGCTCGGGCGCGGCGTGGCGGCGCCGCAGGCCCTGGTTCGGAGCGTCCTGATCGAGTTGGACGACCTGCTCGCCCGGCCGGTGGACACCTGGCCGCTCCTTGATCCGGTGCGCGACACGCCGGATGACTGGCCGCCCGCCACCCGCGAGCGCTACGCGACGGACGTCGCCGGGGCCGTCGAGAACGGCGTTCGCCCGGCCTTCGCGCGCTACCGCTCGTTCCTTGCTGACGAGCTCCGGCCGGTGGCCCGCGACGACGACCGGCCCGGGCTCTGCGCTCTGCCCAGTGGCGACGAGGCCTACGCCCGCCTCGTCCGGGCGAACACGACCCTCGGCCTGAGCCCGGACGAGATCCACCGGATCGGGCTGGAGGAGACCGATCGGATCGACGCCGAGTTCCGTGAGCTGGGCGGCCGCCTGCTCGGGACCGGCGACCAGCCGGCGATCCTTGCCCGGTTGCGCTCGGACCTGACGCTCCAGTTCGCGACGTCGGCCGAGGTGCTGGCCGTCGCCCAAGGGTCGCTCGCGCGGGCGAACGCGGCGATCGCTGCCTGGTTCGGCCGCCTGCCGAAGGCGCCCTGCGTGGTCGTCGAGATCGGCCAGCACGAGGCCAGGTACTCCACGATCGCCTACTACCGCGAGCCCGCCGCCGACGGCAGCCGGCCCGGGAGCTACTACATCAACACCACCGAGCCAGAGACTCGCCCTCGGTATGAGGCGGAGACGCTGGCGTTCCACGAGGCCGTCCCGGGCCATCACCTCCAGATCGCGATCGCCCAGGAGCTCGACGAGCTGCCGGCGTTCCGACGCTTCGCCGGCCCGACCGCCTATATCGAAGGGTGGGGCCTGTACAGCGAACGGCTGTCCGAGGAGATGGGCCTCCTGTCGGGCGATCTCGACCGGTTCGGAATCCTGTCGTTCGACGCCTGGCGGGCAAGCCGTCTGGTCGTCGACACCGGACTCCACGCCCTCGGCTGGAGCCGCGCTGCGGCGATCCGGTTCATGACCGAACACACGGCGCTCGCGCCGAACAACATTGCCAACGAAGTCGATCGCTATCTCGCGATCCCCGGCCAGGCACTCGCCTACAAGCTCGGCCAGCGCGAGATCCTCGCCCTCCGCGATCAGGCCCGGGCGGCGCTCGGCGATCGCTTCGACATCCGCGCCTTCCACGACGTCGTCCTCGGCCAGGGCGCGGTGGGCCTGGCCACGCTCCGGGGCGTCGTCGAAACGTGGATCGCCGGCCAGCGCTGACGCCGGCCGGCGACCGCGATCGACCTACGCGGCGTACTCGTCCTGGGGCGAGACCGCGTCGGGGTCGCCGATTTCGATCGGGTTGTTCGCCGGATCCTGGCTCCACTCGAACCAGCCGCCGTCGTAGACCGCGATCCGGTCCCAGCCCTGGAGATAGGCGTAGAACCAGGTCTCGCTTGCCCGCCAGCCGGTGCCGCAGTAGAACGCGACCCACTTGTCGGCGGTGATCCCGGCCTCGGCCCAGTTGGCCGTGATCTCGGGGTATGCCCGCATCGTGTTGTCGATGTTCCGGTAGTGCTGCATGTGATAGGCGTCGGCGCCGCAGTTGCCCCAGACGTCGCCTGCGATCCGGCCGGCCGGCCCGATGTAGTTATAGCCGCTGACCCGGCCGATGTGCTCCTTCCAGGTCCGGACGCTGACGAGCGCCGCACCGCCCTGGTCGGCCAGGATTTCCTTGGCCTCGGCGATGTCGACGATGACCTCGGGCCGGAGCGGGATCTGGACGCCGAAGTCGGCGACCGGAACGACGTCGCGCGGCGTGGTCTCGACCGGGTAACCGGCCCGCACCCACCAGTCGTAGCCGCCGTCGAGGAGGCGGACGTCCTCGACCCCGGCGTAGCGCAGGATCATCAACGCCCGGGTGGCGGCGATCTGTCCGGCTCGCCGGCCGGGCCATTTCTCGTTGGCCTCACCGACCGTGTCGCGGCCGTAGACCACGATGGTCGTGTCGCTCGTGATGCCGAGGCTGCGAAGGGCGTTCTCGAGCTCGTCGGGCGTCCGGCGGTTCCAGTCCTTTGGGTTCTCGAGCCAGTTCGTGTCGAGGTAGCCGGCGCCCGGGATGTGACCTTCCGCGTATTCCTCGGGGACGCCGAAGTTGACGTGGAACAGGAGGAACTTGCCGGCCGGCGCT
The DNA here is from genome assembly GCA_013698095.1 of Chloroflexota bacterium. Classification (GTDB taxonomy): domain Bacteria; phylum Chloroflexota; class Limnocylindria; order Limnocylindrales; family CSP1-4; genus CF-46. Next base: position 41,694 of record JACCVQ010000120.1, on the reverse strand, counting down.
GCCTCCGGCTTGCCACCGGCGAGGAGCTGGCCGAGCCACTCGATATGGACGAGCCGATCGTGTCGCGCCAGTCGATCGACCGGGCGATCATCGGCCGTGGCCCAGGCGCTGAAGCCACCGGCGAGAATTGTCGCGCCGGGCACTCCGAGGTCGGCGAGGCCGGCGACGGCGGCAGCGGCCTCGGTCTCGTCGCGGCCGTAGACGACGATGTCACGTGCGGCGGTGATGCCCTTGCGCTCCAGGAGGCGGAGGAGCTCGGGCCGGTCGACGCTCTCGAACCAGGCTTGGGGCAGGGACACGGCGCCGGGCACATGGCCGCCGCGGGCTTCATCGGTGAGGCGCCAACCATTGAAGGCGCTGAGTGGTCGAACATCGACGATCGTCAGCGCGAGGTCGGCGAGTCGATCGTGGAGGGCGCCGGCGTCGATCGACGGCGGGCTGCCCGAGTGGGTGGCGACGGACTGGGTCATCGGGATCTCCTGCAATGATCGAGAAGACAGGTCGTGAGAACGAAAAAGACCCCTGCCGTGCAGGGGTCCGGTGGTGGGGCGAGCCAGCCGTCAGTGGAGCCGCACGCCCTGCTTACACCGTCCGCCCTGCATGGCGGTACACGGACAGGGGCAGGCCATGAACCGAGCGGACATTCTCATCTAGTAGCCATCGTGCATCGCATCGGGCAGGAAGGCAAGAGGCTTGTTCACGGCGCGGGTCGCGGTTCGGTGGCGGATCGGTTACGGCGCCGACGAAGGTCCATCAGCGGATGGTCAGCACTGCGGGGATTCGGGCTCCAGGACGCGGATCCGCTTGGCCAGCGCTTCGAAGACACAGGTCCGGATCGCCGGGAACTGGTCCATCAGCGAATGGAACTCCCGATGGCCAAGGACCAGGAGCTTGGAATCGGCGGCGGCGGTCGCCGTCGCGGTCCGCGGCCCCTCGGCCAGCAGCGCGATCTCGCCGAAGAAGTCGCCGCCCTCCATCGTCCGGAGGTGCTCCCCGCCACGATCGATCCCGACCGAGCCGTCGATGAGGACGAAGAACTCGCGGCCGGTGTCGCCCTCGCGCATCAGCACCTTGCCGGCCGGGACGTCGACCTCCTCGGCCAATCGGCCGACCTCCTCGATCTCGCGCCGGCCGAGCCCGGCCAGGAGCGGGACCCGCTTGAGGATTTCGAGCTTCTGGTCCGTATGCGTCGCCATCACCCTCTCCAGCAGTCCGCCTTGCGATCCCCACAGCATAGTCGCGTGCGGGTCAGGGTGGAAGAGATCGCGCCGGTCGACCGCAGGGCCGGCGTTCGTGGCGGTGTCGGTTTCGGCGTCGGCGTTCGCGTCCTAGACTTGACCGCGTTCCCAGCCGCCTGTCCGTCGCCCGTCACCGGAGACGCCCCTGATGTCCGAGTCGCAGAACCCCGACGACCGCCAGTCCGATCCCGCCAAGCGTCATTCCGCCGCATTGACCGACGGTCCCGATCGGGCCGGAGCGCGAGGGATGCTCAAGGCGATCGGCTTCAGCGACGAGGACCTCGCCAAGCCCATCGTCGGCGTCGGGCACAACTGGATCGAGACGATGCCGTGCAACTTCAACCACCGCCGCCTGGCGGAATCGGTGAAGTCCGGCATCCGGGCGGCCGGCGGGACGCCGATGGAGTTCAACACGATCTCGGTCAGCGACGGGGTGTCGATGGGCACCGAGGGGATGAAGGCGTCGCTCGTCAGCCGTGAGGTCGTGGCCGATTCGATCGAGCTCGTCGCGCGCGGCCACCTGTTCGACGGGCTCGTCTGCATCTTCGGCTGCGACAAGACCGGGCCTGGCGCGGCGATGGCCCTCGGCCGGCTCGACATCCCCGGCCTCGCGCTCTATTCCGGCACGATCTATCCCGGCATCCGCTCGGTGCCCATGGGCGGGGCAGACGGCGGCTCACGGGACGCGACAGTCGTGACGATCTTCGAGGCGATCGGAGCCTACCGGGCCGGCAGGATCACGCTCGACCAGCTGTACGAGGTCGAGAACGCCTCGTGCCCGGGCCCAGGCGCGTGCGGCGGCCAGTTCACGGCGAACACGATGAGCATGGTCATGGAGATGCTCGGACTGTCGCCTGCGGGCCTGAACGACATCCCGTCCGAGGATCCGGCCAAGGACGACGCTGCCCGGCGGGCCGGCGAGCTCGTGATGCGTCTGGTCCGTGAGGATCTCCGCCCTTCGCGCTTCGTGACCAGGACGTCGATCGACAACGCGATCGCTGCCGTCGCGGCGACCGGGGGCTCGACCAACGCCGTCCTCCACCTCCTCGCGATCGCCCACGAGTACGGCCTGCCGCTCGGCATCGACGAGTTCGACACGATCGCCAACCGGACCCCGATCGTGGCCGACCTCCAGCCGGGTGGCCGCTACACCGCCACCCACCTGTACGAGGCCGGGGGATTGGGACTTGTCACCCGCGAGCTCCTGGCCGGCGGCCGGATCGACGGCGCGGCGCCCAACGTCGACGGCCGCTCGACCGCCGACATCGCCGCCGCGGCGGTCGAGACCGAGGGCCAGGTCGTCGTCCTGCCGATCGATCGCCCGTTGAAGCCGACCGGCGGCCTCGCGATCCTGCGCGGCTCGCTCGCCCCCGACGGATGCGTCGTCAAGCTGGCCGGCCACGAGCGCCGCCTCCATCGGGGCCCGGCCCGCGTCTTCGACTCGGAGGCGGACTGCTTCGCCGCTGTCCGAGATCGGCGGATCGTGGCCGGCGACGTGGTCGTGATCCGCTACGAGGGCCCGGTCGGCGGGCCCGGGATGCAGGAGATGCTGAGCGTGACCGGCGCCCTCGTCGGCGAGGGGCTTGGCGACAGCGTGGCGCTGATCACCGACGGTCGGTTTTCGGGCGGAACCCACGGGCTGATGATCGGCCACATCGCCCCGGAGGCAGCCCTCGGGGGGCCGATCGGGCTGGTCGCGGAGGGTGACGAGATCGTCATCGACGTCGACGCGCGGCGGCTGGACCTGACCGTCGACGCGGCCGTGCTCGACGAGCGCCGGGAGGCCTTGACGGCGCCGGCCGCGCGCTACACCGGCGGCGTGATGGCCAAGTACGCGGCGCTCGTCTCGTCCGCCTCCGAAGGCGCGGTGACGACCGGCCGGCAGATGACGACCGCGCTCGGCCGAAGCCAGCGCTCCGTCGACGCCGAGGCCTCCGCGCCGGACCTCGTGATCTCGGGCGGATGACGGTCCGGATCGGGTTCAAGACCTCGCCCCAGGACGCCGACTGGGCAACGCTCGACGCCACATGGGCACGGGCAGGCGAGCTCACGGCCGCCGACCACGGCGGGTTCGACAGCGGCTGGCTGAACGACCACCTCACGAACATGGACGCGGCCACGCCGGGTGGCTCGCTCGAGGCGCTGACCCTGCTCGCGACGCTCGTCCACCATGTGCCCGGGATCACTGTTGGTCATGCGGTTCTGTCGAACACGTTCCGCCATCCGGTCCTGCTCGCCAAGGCGGCGATCGTCCTCGATCACGCGACCGACGGCCGGTTCAACCTCGGCCTCGGCGCGGGCTGGTTCGAAGGCGAGCACGAGCCGTTCGGGATCGAGCTGCCGCCGATCGGTCTCCGGATCGACCGGCTCGTTGCCGCGGTCGACACGATCCGGGCGCTGTTCACGCCGGAAGCCGCCGCACCGCCCGGCGTGACCCGGCCCGATCCGCACTACCCGTTGAGCGGCGCTGTCTGCGCCCCGCCGCCGCGGACGCCCGGCGGTCCGCCCATCTACCTCGGCGGCCAGGGGCCGCGCGGCATCCGGCTGGCGGCCAGGATCGCCGCGGGCTGGCTCCTGCCCGGGACCCACGCCGGCAACATCGAGTACTTCGCGGAAAAACGCGACGAGCTCGCGGCCGCCTTGTCGGACGAGGGTCGTGACCCGGCGGATTTCGATGTCGCCGGCCAGGTCCAGACCGGCGCCACCGCCGCCAGTCGGCGCGAGGCCGTGACCGCCGCCCGCGGCCTCATCGCCGCGGGCGCCACCCACATCGTCCTGGGCATGCCCGCGGCCCTCGGCCCGGCGGGGCTCGACGAGATCGTCGGTGACTGCCTCGTGCCCCTGCGCGACGCGACCGGGTGACGCTCACGATCCGGACCGCCTCGACCGACGACGATGTCGATCTCGCCACGATTGCGGCCATCGCCAACGCGACGTCGCCGGAGGACCCCACCTCGGTCGAGGAGATGCGCTGGGCCGACGCGACTTACCCAGGCGAGGAGCGGTTCATCGCCGAGCTCGACGGCCGTCCAATCGGCGCCGCGACGGTCGGCCGGATCTGGGTCCATCCGCCCGAGTACGGGGCGCTGTGGGCGACGGTCGATGTCCTGCCCGACGCGCGCGGTCGTGGAGCAGGAGCGGCCCTCCTCAGCGCGACGGCGCGGGTCGCGAAGGAGGGCGGCAAGCGCCAGCTCCACGTTCCCGTCGCTGCCGATCGCGCGGACGCGGTCGCCTTCCTCGAGCGGCGAGGCTTCGTCGAGTTCGAGCGGGCGCATGCCGTCCGGCTCGAGCTGGCCGGCCACGGCCCGGTGGCCGTCGACGTCCCCAACGGGATCGAGCTGACCGACCTGGCCACGCGACCCGAACTCGTCGAGGGCGTCCATGCGGTCGCCCTCGAGGCATTCCTTGACATCCCGGGCGGCGACAAGCCGATGACCGCCGGTGACGTCGCCGAGTTCCGGGCACGGGACGTCGACCGACCAGGGATCCCGGCCGGCGGCTTCGTGATCGCGATCGAGCGGGCCACGGATCAGGTCGTCGGCTACGCCGCGCTCCTGGACAAGCCGGGGTCGGCGGGAATTGCCTTCCATGACATGACCGCAGTTCTCCGGACGTGGCGCCGCCGCGGGCTGGCGACGGCCCTCAAGCTCCGGACGATCTCCTGGGCAACGGACCATGGCTACACGGCCCTCGAGACTGGCAGCGACGAGGACAACCTCGCGATGCAGGCCGTGAACCGGAGACTCGGCTATCGGCCGATGACCGACCTCCTCACGATGCGCGGATCCGTCGACGCGGCGATGATGACCCGGTGACCAGCCATCGTCCGGCCGCCCCCCCAACCGACTCCGGCATGTCGAGCACCGCCGTCCCGCCCGATCCCGGGGCCTATGACAGCGAGCGCAGCGCTGCCGCCCGGAAGCGCGGCCTCGCGACCCCGTACATCCCCGGCGGGCGCGACCCGGACCCGGCCGCCGCCGCGCGCGAGGAGCGACGCCTCCTGCGGATCCTGCTGGCCATGGTGATCACGATCGTCCTCAGCGGCTTCGTCCTCGGCATCATCGCGGCCCTTCTCGGGTTCAACGCGCTCGCCGGCCGGCCTGCCTGAGCGCCTGACCGTGACCGCACCGCCCGCCCTGCCCTCGGCCGCCCTCGACCCGGACGTGCTCGGGCGGGCCGGTGACGAGCTGCTCGAGACACTCCGCGAGCTGATCCGGATCCCGTCGGTCAATCCCGTCCCGTTCGACGCGCCCGACGGCGAGACGAGGGCCGCGACCTGGATCGCCCTCGCGTTGGCCGACGCCGGCGTGCCATCCGAGGTCGTCGAGCTCGTGCCCGGCCGCGGCTCGGTCAGCGCCCGGCTGCGGGGCGACGGCAGCGGTGGCGAGCCGCTCCTTCTCCTGAGCCATCTCGACGTCGTACCGGCCGCCGCCGGGGCGTGGACCCATGGACCGTTCGACGGCGATCTCGCCGACGGCTACGTCTGGGGCCGCGGTGCGGTCGACATGAAGAACCTCCTCGCGATGGAGCTGACCGTCGTCCGGATGCTCGCCGCCGAGGCGCGGGCCGCCGGCCGCGACCCCGCCACGGATCCGATTCCGGGTCTCACCCGCGACGTGATCCTCACGAGCACGGCTGACGAGGAGGCGGGCGGTCTGAACGGGATCGGCTGGATCGTCCAGGAGCGGCCGGAGCTGATCCAGGCCGCCGCCGCCATCAACGAATCCGGTGCCGTCGCGACCTCGTTCGGCGGGCGCCGGTTCTACCCGATCGGCGTTGCCGAGAAGGGCTATGCCGTGTACCGCCTGACCGTCCACGGGACGTGGGGCCACGGCTCGATGCCGCGCGACGACAACGCGGCGGTTCGGGCGGCCCAGGCCGTCATCCGCCTCGCCGTCCAGGGCGGCCCCCGCCCGACAGAGGTGATGCGGACGTTCCTCGGGGGCGTCGCCGACCAGCTCGATGGCGAGCAGGCGCGCCTCCTGCGGGCCCTTGCCAGCGAGGATCCGCGCCTCGGCGAGGCGGCCCTCGATGCGATCTGCGACCCTACGCCGGCCCGCGTGATCCGGGCGCTCCTGCGCGACACGGTCAGCCCCAACATCGTCCACGCCGGGATCAAGTACAACGTCATCCCCGGTGACGCCTCGATCGAACTCGACTGCCGGCTCCTGCCGGGCACGACCGAGGAGGACATGCGCGAGACCGTCATCGGACGGCTCGGCGACCTTGCGGCCCACGTCGACGTCGCCCTCGTGATCCACGCCCCGCCGGTGGCCGCGCCGGTCGACACCGACGTGTACCGACTCCTGGCCCGGACGGTCGTCGACCACGACCCGGACGGCATTCCACTTCCGTTCATGGTCCCGTTCGCGACCGACGCCAAGCACACCGCGCTCCTCGACGTCCCGACCTATGGCTTCTCGCCGCTCCTCCTGGACCCCGAGGAGCGGTTCATGGAGCGATTCCACGGCGTCGACGAGCGGGTCGGCGTCGACGCGCTCCGCTGGGGACTGCCTGTCCTGTACGACGTGGTGCGTCGCTTCTGCGGCTGATCGCAGGATCCCAGACCTCGCGGGACCGGCGTAAGGCAGGCAGATCGTGGAGGCTCCCGAAATGGGGCACACCGGCGGCGACGGATCGGGCAGCCGCCCGATGGCGCGAGAGCTCCCAGAATCGAGGATGACGTTCGTCGATGGCGGCCGAGCGGCCCCACGACGAAGCGGGAGCAACGTCATGAACCGACAACAGCGACGTGAGTTCTTCGAACGCCTGTGCGCTCTGCGCGACGGCTACGCCCAGCGCGGACCGGCCGACAGGACGAGCGTCATCTCGATCGAGGCGATGATCGCGCGGGCCAGTGGCCGGCTGAACCGGCCACGGGCCACGATCGTCATCGAGCGCGACGAGGCCGCGTCGGCCTGACCGCGGAGCGAAGGCGCTCAGGTCGTCTGGGCCGGGTGACGGCACCTCGTCCTCGTCGCCGACGGTGACCGTCACGTTCTCGGCGCAGCCCGAGCAGCGGAAGATCGTCTTCCGGATCCACGACCGCTCGCTGTCGTGGGCGGCACAGTCGCGGTGGATCCGCTCGAGCGGCGACCAGCGGCCGGCGCTGTGACGGTGCTCGATCCGGACTGCTGGGCGATGCGCAGGTTGGCGTCCATGGGTCTCTCTGGTGCCGCTGGGCGCTGACAGGGATCAGTCCACCCGGCGAGCCAGCGCTGCAAGCCGCTCTTGCCGCGACCGCTACTCGACCCGGTTTTTGATCAATCGTCCCCGACGCGAGATCGCGTGGGTGGCCAGGGCGGCGACCCCCATCGCGATGAGTGCCCGCTCGGCGGTCGGCAACGGCCGGATGGCCGACAGAAACTGATCGGCCCGGGCGCGATCGACCACCCGCAGCAGGGCGGCGCCGCGCGACGTGAGCACGAGCGACCGCTGGCGCCGATCCTCGGCCTCGATCCGGCGCTCGACGAGCCGGCGCCGGACGAGCCCGTCCACCAGCCGGCTGGTCGCCGACGGCGAGCGGTTGATCACCTCCGCCAGATCGCCGATCGTCATCGTCCCGGTGTCGGCGAGAACGTAGAGCGCCGCCAGCTGGGTGAACCCGAGACGCATCTCGCCCAGCTGCGACGCGAACCCGATGACGAGCTCGCGCCACAGGGCCCGGCCCATCGCGACCCGTTCCGAGATCTGCCGGACGTTCGTGATCCGGGTGCCAGCCGCGAGGACGGTTGCGGACAGGTCGGCTTCGAACCGCCGGGCGATCGTCCGGGCGGGCGGCGGGGTCCGGACGCGTCGCCCTGACGGTCGGGTTTCAATGCTCATCCGTCGCTTGCCCGCCTCATCGAGCGGAGTATGGACCGAACGAGGAATATCCGTGCACTCGCGCACAGGCCGAGCCGTGTGTCGACGATTGCGCGGTCTACTCTGAGCACGATGACCACGACTGCCTTCGTCTTTCCGGGACAGGGCTCGCAGTCGGTCGGCATGGGACGCGCACTCGCTTCGGCCTCGCCGGCTGCGGCTGCCATCTTCGCTGCCGCCGACGCTGCTCTCGGCGAACCCATCAGCGCCCTCACGTTCGATGGCCCGGCCGACGCCCTGGACCGGACGCAGAACGCCCAGCCGGCGCTCCTCGCGACCTCGATCGCCTACCTCGCCGCGATCCGTGAGCGCTGGACCAGCCTCGAGATCACCGAGCCGGCCGTCGCGTTTGCAGCCGGCCACTCGATGGGCCAGTACTCCGCCCTCGTCGCCGCCGAGGTCATCTCGCTGCACGACGGAGTCCGCCTCGTTCGCGAGCGTGGCCGCCTGATGCAGGCGTCGGGAGCCGGTCGTGACGGCGCGATGGCCGCGATCATCGGCCTCGACGACGCCGCCCTGCCGGCCCTCGTCGAGCGCGCGTCGGCTCACGGCGTCGTCGGCGTCGCCAATCGAAACGCCCCGGGCCAGGTCGTCGTCTCCGGCGAGCGAGCCGCGATCGTGGCGGCCGCAGACATCGCCCGGGAACTCGGCGCGCGCAAGGCGATCGTCCTGCCCGTATCGGTCGCCGCCCACTCACCCCTGATGGCCGAGGCCGCCGCCGGCATGCGCCGGATCCTTGCCGACATCGAGTTTCGCGACCCGGTCCTGCCCCTCATCGCCAACCCCGACGCCCGACTCATCACGACTGCCGACGGCGCCCGCACCGAGCTCGTCGACCACCTCACTGCCGGCGTGAACTGGATCGCCGCGGTCGAGCGAATGACCGCGGCCGGCATCGACACCTTCCTCGAGGTCGGGCCGGGCCGTGTCCTGACCGGCCTGATCAAGCGGATCGCGCCGGATGCCGCCGCGCTGCCGCTCGACGACCCCGCAGCCACGGACCGGCTGCTCGTTCCGTTCGCGACCGTCACCACGGCCTGATCCGTCCCAGAAAGGACTCGCCCGCGTGCGCACTCCCGACTACACCCGACGTGTCGTCGTCACCGGCCTCGGTGTCGTCAGCCCCGTCGGCAATGACGTCAAGACGGCCTGGGACAATCTCGTCCGGGGCACGTCCGGGCTCGCCGAGATCACCCGCTTTCCGGTCGATCGGTACGAAGCCAAGGCCGCTGGCGAGGTCCGCGATTTCAACGCCGCCGAATGGATGGACCCGAAGGCCGTCCGGCGCAGCGAGAGCGCGATGCACTTCGGCGTCGCCGCCGGCAAGCAGGCGCTTCTGGATTCCGGATTCGAGATCACCGACGAGAACCGCGAGGAGGTCGGAGTCGTCTTCGGGTCCGGGGCGGGTGGCCAGCAGTTGATGATCGACGCTTGGGTCAACCTCCACGAGAAGGGTCCCAGGGCCGTTCCGCCGACGTTCATCGCGAACGCCCTCGTCGACTCCGCATCCGGGATGCTCGCGATCGAGACCGGCGCGATCGGTCACAACGTCTGCATCGTGTCGGCCTGCGCAACCGGCACCCACAACGTGGCCGAGGGTGCCGAGGCGATCCGCCGCGGCGACTGCATCGCGGTGATTTCGGGCTCGACCGAGGCGCCGCTCCTCGAGACCGCCCACGCCGGCTTCACGAACATGCGCGGGATGGGTATGCCGCGGCCCGGCGAACCGCTCCAGACCGTGTCGCGACCGTTCGACAAGACCCGCGACGGGTTCGTCCTGGGCGAGGGTGCGGGCGGGCTGTTCCTCGAGGACCTCGAGCTGGCGAAGGCGCGCGGAGCGAAGATCTACGCCGAGGTGGCGGGCTACGGCTCGGCGGCAGACGGCTGGGACATGATCCAGCCGATCGCGGGCGGGACCGGCTCGGCGCGGGCCATGAAGATGGCCCTCCAGCGACGCGGGGTGCCCGCCGACGAGGTCGACCTGATCAATCCCCACGGGACCTCGACGCCGCTCGGCGATCAGCGTGAGGCGGAGGCTCTCTGGACCGTCTTCGGCGATCGGGCCGCCGGCTCGCGCCACTCGCTCGCGATCAGCGCGACGAAGTCGATGACCGGCCACATGATGGGTGCGGCCGGGGCGTTCGAGGCCTTCGCCACCGTGATGTCGGTCGCCGAGCAGTGCATCCCGCCGACGATCAACTACCGCGACCCCGACCCGGACTGCGACCTGTGGGTCGTGACCGAGGCGACGGCGCACGAGGTTCGATACGCCTTGAGCAATAACATCGGCCTGGGTGGCCACAATGGGGCGGTGATCTTCAAGCGCTACGACGGCGATTGAGGCACGGGTGCGACTGCGTTCGTTGTGATTTGGGCGACCAGGGCAAGGCGCCGCCGGGGACCGGAGCGAGTGACCTCGGACGGTCGTGAGCGAGGGCCGGAGGCGGGCAACGCCGCCATGGTCGTTCAGGCACGACATCCGTGTCCGCTGACTACAATCCCGGCACTAATCCGCGAGGAGCGAACCACGTTGCCTGAAACAGATCCGTCCCGGAGGGCGGTGGTCACAGGTCTCGGAGCCGTGATGCCGATCGGGAACGACTTCCCGACGTACTGGTCGAACCTCGTCGCCGGTGTGACCGGGACGCGTCTGATCCAGAGCTTCGATGCGTCGGCGTTCGAGGTCCGGATCGCGGCCGAGGTCCTCGACTTCGACCCGACAGCCCACATGGACGCGAAGATGGCCCGCCGGATGACCCGGTTCATCCACCTCGGGATGGCCGCCGGCAAGGAGGCCGTCGCTCACAGCGGCATCGACTTCGCGGCGATGACCGAGGACCAGCGTGATCGCGTCGGGGTCGTGATGAACACCGGCGGCGGCGGTATCGAGGCGATCATCGACGGCACCCACGTCCACGACGCGAAGGGCCCGCGGTTCGTGTCCGCATTCGCGGTTCCGGCCCTGTCGGGCTCGATGGGCGCGGCGCTGCTGTCGATGGAGTGGGGCCTGACGGGCCCGGTCATGACCCAGGTCGCGGCCTGCGCCACCTCGGTGATCGCCTTCCACGATGCGCTCCGCCTGATCCGGACCGGCGAGTGCGATGTCGTCCTGACCGGCGGCTCGGAGGCACCCATCGTGCCGATGGGGGTCGCGGCGCTCGCCAACATGGGCGCGCTCTCGAAGCGCAACGACTCGCCCGAGACCGCCTCGCGCCCGTTTGCCGGCGATCGTGACGGGTTCGTCCTCGGCGAGGGCGCAGGTGTCGTCGTGATCGAATCGCTGGCCCACGCCCTGGAGCGCGGCGCGACGCCGATCGCCGAGGTGATCGGTGGCGCCCTGACCGCAGACGCGTTCCATATCAGCGCCCCCGAGCCCACCGGCCGGGGCCAGAGCCGGGCGATGACGAATGCTCTCCGCCATGCCGGCGTCGCGCCCGACGAGATCGACTACATCGTGGCCCACGGGACGTCGACGGCCCTCAACGACCTGACCGAGACGCGAGCGATCAAGGTCGCCTACGGAGCGCACGCGAAGAAGGTCGCGATCAGCTCGCCGAAGTCCATGATCGGCCACCTGGTCGGAGCTGCCGGCATCGCATCCGCTCTGGCCGGAATCGGCGCGATCCGTGACCAGGTGATCCCGCCGACGGCCAATCTCGACACGCCGGATCCCGAGTGCGACCTGGACTACGTGCCGCTGACCGCTCGGAAGGCAAAGGTCGATACGGTCGCCGTTCACGGCTTCGGCTTCGGCGGCCAGAACGCCGTGACGATCTTCCGCGCGGTCGAGACCTGACCGGCGTCCACGGCCCGCGAGACTCAGTCGCGGAGTGAGCGGCCCTCTGCTGCCTCGATCCGGGCGATGAGCTCAGCGTCGAGCGGGGCCGGGCCCTCGCTGACGTAGTCGTAGCGGACGATCACGCTCCGGCACGTTGCAGCGAGGCGGGACGGACCACCGGCCCGGCAGGCCGTGAGGCGATGCTGGTCCGCCCGATCCGCGTGGGACGCGTCTCGACGGTCACCGTCTCGCCGTGGAAGACCGGCGCCCGGAACGCGACGTCCGCCTCGGCGAGGATCAACCCTTCGGCGCGGCCCGGCTCGCGCTGGATCGCCTCGCCGGTCACGTCGGCCCACCACGCGACCCGAGCCGACTCGATGTAGGTCAGGTAGACGGCGTTGTTGACATGGCCCATCGCGTCGGTGTCGGCGAAGCGCACCTGCGAGACGTGGCGGTGGCCGAAGTCGCCCGCGAGGTCGCGCGGGTCGGGTCGGTCTGAGACCGGGATGCGGGCACGCGGCCACGGGGATGTCATGGGGTCACGACCAGCCGACCGACCATCCCGGCCTCGGCATGGCCCTCGACCGAGCAGATGATCGTGTACGTCCCCGGCCTGTCGAGCCGGAACCGGATCCGCTGGGTCTGGCCGGGCCGGGCGCCGGCATCAACGTTCGCCACGCCTTCCACCATCCAATCGTGAAAGATCGGGTCGTCGTTCGTGAATCGGACCACGACGAAGCGTCCAGCCGGCACCGTGATGTCAGCGGGCTCGAACCGGACGTTGCTCGCCCTGACGTCGACGCTGACCGCGCCGGCGTCGATGGCCCGGTCCGCCGCGACAACTCCGCCGGCGAGCGCCAGCGAGGCGATCGCGACCCCGACGAGGTACCAGCCGCGCCGGAGACGGGCCAGCGTTCCACGGCCGGGCGCGCGGCGCGCCGCAGCGGGCCGGGCGTCGAACGCCCGGAGGCGGAGGGAGTTCGTCACGACCGCCACCGATGACAGGGCCATCGCCGCCGCGGCGAGAGCCGGGCTGAGGGTGACCCCGATTGGAACGAGAACGCCCATCGCGACCGGGATCAGGACCACGTTGTAGGCGAACGCCCAGAACAGGTTTTCGCGGACGACGGCCATCGTCGCCCGCGACAGCGCGATCGCCGCCGGGACCCCGCGAGGATCGCCGCCAACCAAAGTGAGCCCGGCCGCCTCGATCGCGACGTCGGCGCCGCTGCCGATCGCAACGCCGACGTCGGCCCGGGCCAGGGCCGGCGCGTCGTTGATCCCGTCACCGACCATTGCGACCACCCGGCCTTCGGCCTGGAGCGCCGCGATCGCTGCTTCCTTGTCCGCTGGCAGGACCTCGGCCCGGATCCGATCCGGGGCGATCCCGACCTGGGCGCCGACGGCCGCGGCGGTCGCGGCCTGGTCGCCGGAGACAAGCCAGACGTCGATCCCGGCTGCGCGGAGCTCGTCGACCGCGCCGCGGGATTCAGCCTTGACGGGATCGCTGATCGCGGCGATGCCGGCGACATCTCCGTCGATTGCGATCCAGACCGGAGTCCGTCCGTCCCGGGCCATGGCCTCGGCCGACTCGGCGAGCGGCGTCGGGTCGATCCCGCGCTCGCGCAGGAGCCGCGCGGTGCCGACCAGGACCGCCCGGCCATCGACGCTGCCGACGACGCCGTGACCCGCGATCGCCTCGAACCCGCTGACCGGCCGGAAGCCGAGCTCGTCGAGCCGGGCGCGGCCGACGATCGCGGCGCCGAGCGGATGCTCGCTGCCGGCCTCGAGGGAACCGGCCAGGTCGAGCACGTCGCGCTCGGCCCAGCCGTCGGCAACCGCGACCGCGGCGACGGTCGGCCGGCCAAGGGTCAGCGTCCCGGTCTTGTCGAACACGACCGTGTCGACCCGGTGAGCGCGCTCGAGAGCGTCGCCGCCGCGAAACAGGATCCCGGCCTCGGCGCCGCGGCCGGTCCCCACCATGATCGCAGTCGGTGTGGCCAGGCCCATTGCGCACGGGCAGGCAATGATCACGACCCCGATGAACGAGGTCAGCGCGAGTGTCAAGCGGGGTTCGCTGCCGAACGCGAACCAGGCCCCGAAGGTCGCAACAGCGAGCACGAGCACCGCCGGCACGAACACTTCGCTGATTCGATCGGCCAGCCGCTGGATCGGCGCCTTCGAGCCCTGGGCGTGCTCGACGAGCGCGACGATCCGGGCGAGTGCCGTGTCGGCACCGACACGCGATGCCCGGAAGCTGAACGTGCCGGTCGTGTTCATCGTCGCCCCGAACACCTCGTCGCCCGACGCCTTCTCGACCGGAATCGGCTCGCCGGTCAGCATCGACTGATCGACCGCCGATCCACCATCGATCACCACCCCGTCGACCGGGATCCGATCGCCTGGCCGGACCCGGAGCAGGTCGCCGGGCTGGATCTCCTCGATCGGCACGGTCCGGTCGCCGGCGGGCTCGATCAAGAGGGCAGACGTCGCCTGGAGCCCGATCAGACGACGGATCGCCCCGCTCGCCCGGGTCTTGGCCCGCGCTTCCAGCCAACGGCCGAGGAGGACCAGTCCGAGAACGATCGCCGAGCTGTCGAAGTAGGTCTCGGGGTGCAGGCCGGCTTCATGGACCCATTCCGGGTTCAACGTCACGGCCACGCTGTAGGCCCAGGCCGCGGTCGTGCCGACAGCGACGAGCGTGTCCATCGTCGCGCCGCCGTGGCGTCCCGCTCGCCACGCAGCCCGATAGAACCGCCGGCCAGCCCAGAGCTGGATGATCGTGGCAGGAAAGAGTGCCCACCAGTTGATCGTCTCCATCGGGAGCGACGTCTGGGGCCAGAACATCGCCACCATGATCACGACGGCGACGCCGATCGAGACTGCGGCCTCGAGCAACAGTCGATTCGCCTCGGCCGACTTCTTGCGATCGTCCATCTCGGCGGCGGCGCGCAGCGAGCGCCGGGCGGCCGTCTCCTCGGCCGTCGGGGGCGGCTTCAGCTCGTAGCCTGCGGCCTCGATCGTGCGGGCCAGCTCAGCCCGGCCGGTCTGGTCGGGCAGGTAGCGGATCGTCGCGAGCTCCGTCGCGAGATTGACCGACGCGGTCTCGACACCGTCGCTCTTGCGCAGGAACCGCTCGATCCGGTTGACACACGAGGCGCAGGTCATGCCCGCGATGGGCAGCTCGACCTCAACGGTCGAGCCATGTGTCGGGCTCACGGTGCGTTGGGTTGGGACGTCGGCACTCATACTCCCGGGGAGTATATCAGGGCGGTGCCGACCTCACGCGATGCGGTCTGAGGTCACCCCAGTTCGCGGCTCAACTGGCGCTCGGCGCGCGCCTGCATGCCGATCCGATCGGCGAGCACAACGGCCTCATCGGACGCCTCGTCGACGCGAGGATCCTCGGGGTCGAGGGCGAGCTTCTCGTCCTCGATCACCGCCAGCCTTCCGATGTCGACGCGGATCGCGTCGGCGGTGGCCTTGAGGTCCTGGGCTGCGTTGTCCGCCTCGTCGGAAAGGTCTCTCCGCCCGGGCGGGCCGTCGGCCTTTTCGTTCATAGGGTCCCTCCTCCTGGTCGAGGGTTCGTCTCTCTCAGCGAGCAGGGCGAATCCAGTGACCGTCGCGATAGACATACCACACGTGAGCTTGCTCACCGGCAAGCTCACGGGGCCGGACGAGGGCGTGACTGTACGTCCCGCGTAGGGCGGCCTGCAACAATTCCGGCCGCTGGGCGCCGTCCTGGACCAAACCTTCGGCCAACGAGCGGAATGCGTCGTCGTCGGGCGGGTTCAGGACGAGCGTGGGCCGCGGTCCATCGTCAAAAACCATGGTCTTCCGCTCCTGACGGCAGAATCGGCGGCGATGCGTCTCGGCGCGAAGCGAGGAAGCAGGCACGCGCTTGCAGGTACATTGCACGTCCGGATCCCGGAACCGCTCGGCGCCGGTGGCCGCGGCATCGGATCATTGACCGGTGCAGCCACCTCATTTCGAACACGGCGGCGCCGGTGGGACCTTCGTCGCGACGACGGTCGGTGGCCGCTGGGGGCCAGTTCAGGTTGCAACCTCGGAGAATGCGGTCGTCGGGATCGCCATTCGGACGCCACGTGAGCCGTTCACTTCCGACGTCGCCTGCCGGACCGGCCGGAGCCTCGTCGATGGGACGAGTCCGATGCTCGATCGGGCCGTGGCTGCGCTCGAGGCGTTCGACGCGGGTGACGCGCTCGCGCTCGCGGCGCTGCCGCTCGATCTGGCCGGCCGCAGCGAATGGGACCGCGCGGTGCTCGGCGGGGTGCACGGCCTGGCCTGGGGCGAGGTCACGAGCTACGGCCGGCTGGCTCGGACGATCGGCCGGCCCGGCGCGGCGCGGGCGGTGGGCGGGGCAGTCGGTCGCAACCCGATCGGCCTTGCGATCCCGTGTCACCGGGTGATCGCTGGCGACGGGTCGATCGGAGGCTACGGCGGCGACTGGTTCGGGAGCCGCGAGGAGCTCCTCGAGATCAAGCGCGAGCTCCTGGCCCGGGAGGGTGTCCAGCTGCCCGTCCCGTTCGCCCGGGACTGACGGGCCCGCTGGAGCGAGTGCCGCAGTCGGCCGGCCGTGGCCTGTCTCGTTCGGTACACTCGGCCGCAGTCAACCGGGGTACCGACGCATGCGGGCGGCGCCAACCGAGCGGCCCTGAGAGGAAGCGATTCCGTGACCGATTCGGCAACAGGAAGTGGCGCCGACGGGCAGCCCCTGGACGGCGGGGCGACGACGCTTGACGGCGGAGCGGTCGCCGCCGGCGCTCCGTCGCCGTTCTCGGTCTTCCGGAAGCGCGACTTCCGGCTTCTCTGGTCGGCCCAGCTCGTGTCGACGATCGGGACCGCCCTGACCGACCTCGCCGCCGGCATTCTCGTCTTCACAGCTACAGGCTCCGCTCTGGCGGTCGGCTTGATGTTCGCGGCGACGGCCATCCCGACGCTCCTGATCGGGCTATTCGCGGGCGTCTTCGTGGACCGCTACGACCGGCGCAAGATCATGATCATCGCCGACCTGGTTCGGGCGGGGATCGTGTTCGCGATCCCGTTCCTCATCAGCATCAACATCGTCTTGCTGTACCTCGCCGTCGCGGCGGTGAGCACGATCTCGCAGTTCTTCAACCCGGCCAACGACGCCCTCCTGCCCGAGGTCGCGACCGACGAGGAACTGGCAGCGGCGAACTCGTGGATCATGATCAGCTCCTTCGGCTCGACCTCGATCGGGTTCGCCCTGTCGGGATTGCTCGCGACCGCATTCAGCATCGAGTGGGCGTTCTACCTCGACGGCGTGACGTTCCTCGTGTCGGCCGCGCTCCTGCTGTTCGTGGGGGTCGGGAAGATCGAGGCCGAGGGCGACACGAGCATCAAGGTCGTCGTCGAGAACCTGAAAGAAGGCGTGTCGACGCTCGTCCACACGCCGCTCCTGCGATCCCTCTTCCTGAGCGGCGTGCCGGTCTACTTCTCGTTCGGCCTGTGGAACGTCCTGCTCCTGCCGTTCGCGATCGATGCGCTCCATGCCTCCGAGTTCGAGTACGGCATCCAGGAAGGCATGACGTCGGTCGGGTTCGTGGTCGGCAGCCTCCTGATGGCCCGCTTCGCCGATCGCTTCCGGGAGGGATCGTGGATCGTCGTTGCGACGATCGCCATGGGCGTCGCCGGGGTCGCGTACGGCTTTGCGACGACCATTCCTGTGGCGATCATCCTTGTCACGATCTCGGGCTTCTTCAACGCTCCCTCCTCGATCACCCGGCGCGTCCTCCTCCAGCGCAACACGCCGCGCGAACTCCGCGGCCGGGTGTTCGCGGCGTTCGCGGTCGCCCGCGATGTCGTCTTCCTCGTCGGCATCGCCCTCGCCGGTCTGGCCGACATCATCGACGTCCGAATCCTCGTGGTCGTCTCGTCGCTCGTGCTCGTCGTCGCCGGTCTCGTCACGGCCGTGATGCCCGGGCTCGGCCGGCCGGCCACGGAATGGCTCCAGGCGATGTCGGCCCTCCGCCGGGCGAAGGATCAACCGGCCGGCGCGGTCGCGTTCCGAAAGGTCACGCTCGCCGACTTCGACAGGCTGGCCGGTCACCTGCCGGCCCTGGCGCGGATCGATGCCGGCGCGCGCGACGCGCTGCTGGCGGCCTCGACCGTCCGCGATGTCCCGGCCGGAACGACGATCGTCGGCGAGGGCGAGGTCGGCGACGCGGCCTACTTCATCCTGGACGGCCGAGCCGTGGCGGGCACGCCCGATCTTGACGGCAGCTACCGATCACTGGCTTCGATGGCGCCCGGTGACTTCTTCGGCGAGATCGCTGCGCTGACCGGCAGCCGCCGGACGGCGACGGTGGTGGCCGAGGAAGCCACGACCGTGGTCGAGGTCCCGGCGGCCACCCTTCGCTCGCTCATGGCGGTTCCGGAGCTGGGATCCTTGTTCCTCTCGACCCTGACCGCGCGACTGAGCCGGACGAACAGCGCCGATCTCCCTCGGTTCTCCGGTGTTGACCAGGCATCGCTCAAGGACCTCCGGACGGCGCGGCCAAGCGCCGAGGCGCTCCCGAAGAGCTACTGACCACGATTCGACGTCCGGCACCCGTTCCTCCGTCCGTTCGGTCACCGGGCGCCCGAAAGAGCGCCGGGCACGGCTCTCCGCCGCGCCTGGTCCACTGGGCGCCCGAATCGTTGCCGCGATGGGGCGCCCGGCGCCGTGTGCCGCACTTGACACGCAGGCCGTCACGCCGCGGCTGCACGTAGCGGGCCGGGGCGCGTATCGTGGCCCATGTAGCACGACGATACGAGTCGGGCGGAATGCCCGGGTTGGGGTCACGATGGAGGAAACGGTAATGAAGAAGGTCTCTCGCCTGCCCCGTGAACAGGTCACCGGCGAGCCCGATGCCGTGGTCAACACCAACGACGGCTTGAACGTGACCGGTGACGTCGAAGGCCACCGTGTCCGGTCGGGCGACGGCTTCGCGCCGCGTCTGCCCGGCACCGCTGGCGACTTCCGCCGGCCGTCAGGCGGCGGCGAGGTCGACGGCACCGAGCACGATGTCGAAGGCCACGGCGTTGGCCCGGTCCCCGCGCGACTCCCCGGCACCGGTGGCGACTTCCGCCGGCCGTCCGGTGGCGGCGAAGTGGTTGACGATGATGTCGAGGGCCACGTTCGCTGACACCTGCGCCCATTTCCGGGTGATAGACCCCTCACCCAGCGCCCCGTCCCGGGCACGGACGGGGCGTCGCTCTGTCCGGCTCTGTCCGGCTCGGTCCGGGTCTGTCCGGTTCAGGCCGGCGGCGAGGCGGTCGCGGCGAGGATCGTCTTGATCTCGAACGGCGATGCCCCCGGATGGGCGGCCCGGATGCGCGCCGCCAGACCGGCGATGTGCGGCGCCGCGAAGCTGTTGCCGGTCGCGACGATCCGGCCGCCGTCCTTCCAGGCCACGTCGACGTCCAAGCCGTACGCCCCGAACTCGACCGGGGGATGGGGGTTGTAGAACCAGATGTCCGGATCGCGAACGTCGTGGGCGGCGACCGACACGACCGCGGCGAACAGCGACGGGTAGCTCGCAACCGCGACGTTGTTCGCCGCGCAGACGAGGAGCGCGTTCGCGAAGTACGCCCGATCGGCAAGATCGTGGAAGGTCGCGTACATCGACTCGCTCCGCGACGACAGGCTGAGGTTGATGACCGAGGCGCCGTTGTTGATCGCCCAGTCCAGGCCGGTCGCGAACGCAAGCCCCTTGCCCCGATTGTCGGTCCCGAGGACGCGGACCGAGAGGAGCGTCGCCGCCGGAGCGAGCGCATGGACGATCCCGGCACACGCGGTGCCGTGACCGACCGCATCGGTCGGATCGTCGGCGATGATTACCGCGTCGTCACCGTCGAGCTCGACCCGGACGCTCTCGCGCAGCGCGCCGCCGACCGCGGGATGGCCACCCTCGACTCCCGAGTCAACGACCGCGACGACGACGCCTGCGCCGTCCCCGGCACCGAACGCCCAGCCGCGATCGACGGCCGCGAACGGCGCGGTGCGATCGAGAGTCGCTCGATGATCGGCCGCGAACGGCTCGCTCCAGGCCGGGAGTGGGCCGCTCATCGGGGGCGCGGTCGGGCGCGGCTGCTCGCGCCCCCGCGCTCGGCTCGGGTCACGAGGACCGCCAGGAGGTCGCGCACCAGATCGAGCTGGGCCGGCTCGATCGCCCGGATCCGGGCAACCTGGTCGGCCAGCGCCCAGAGCGGCTCGGCCCCGTCGCCGTCAAGAGCGGCAACGGCCGCGGCAACGATCGGCTCGACGTCGAGGTCGTCCGGTGGGGCGCGGTTCACGGCGTCGAGCACCGTGCCGAGCAACGTGGCCGTGTCGCGCTCGACGCGGCTGCTCCGGATCGCGACCGCGGCCTGGCGGGCGAACACGCTCGCGAGCTCGATGTCGCGAAGATCGAAGGACGCGCCTGCGCCCCGTTTGTCGAGGACCTCGAGCACGCCCAGGATGCCCTCGTCGTCGAGGAGCGGCACCGCCACCAGGGAGCGCGGCACGTAGCCGGTCCGCTCCGCCGTCGTCCGGCCAAACCGGGCGTCCCGCTCCACGTCCGAGAGAGCGAGCGGCTGACCACTCGAGAAGACGTAGCCCGCGACGCCTTCGGCCGGTCCAATCGTCAGGCCGACCACGCCCTGGCCCTGGTCGCCCGCCGCCACGGTGAAGACCAGGCGATCGGCCGCCACGTCGTGGAGAGCGATCGAGGCGGCCTCGGCATCGAACAGGGC
Source organism: Chloroflexota bacterium (assembly GCA_013698095.1). Lineage (GTDB taxonomy): Bacteria > Chloroflexota > Limnocylindria > Limnocylindrales > CSP1-4 > CF-46. The sequence goes on along the minus strand of JACCVQ010000120.1, from coordinate 21,057 downwards.
GACCGTCGCCTCCACGATCGAGTGCAGGACCGCGCTGCCGGCCGGCGGCGAGAGACGACGGGCCGCCTCGACCCGGAGGGCGACCGCCCGGAGCGTCGGGATCAGGGGATCCGCTGCGCCGGCCCCGGTCACCGCTCCACCGTTGCGGCGAGACGCTCGATGTCATGGACGATGAGCAGGTCACGCTCGAGTCGGAGGAGACCCTGCTCGGCCAGGTCGGCGAGCAGGCGGTTCACCGACTGGCGCGATCCGCCGATCATTCCGGCCAGTTCCGACTGGGTGTAGGGCCATCCGATCCGGGCCTCACCACTGGTGATCCCGGCGCTCGCAGCCAGGCGAACGATGCGCGATGCGAGCCGGCCCGGCAGGTCGAGGAAGTGGAGATCCTCGACGTGGCCGGTCAGGCGTCGAATCTCGGCAGCGAGGCCAGCGAGAAGGGCGCGCCGAAGCCCCGGGTCGGCGTCGATCAGCTCCAGGAAGGTGTCGCGATGGAGGACGAGGGTCTCGGAGGCCTCGACCGCAACGATCGTGGCCGAATGGGGCGCGCCGTCGAGGATCGCCAGCTCGCCGAAGAACTCGCCGGCGCCGAGGATCGCGACGATGGCGGGCTCGGCGCCCTCATCGCTCGGCAGGACAACCTTGACCGATCCGCTGGCGAGGACGAACAGCGCGTCGCCCGGGTCGCCCTGGTGGAACACGGTCTCGCCCCGTCGGAACCGGCGAATCCGGAAGACCCGAACCAATGCGTCGATGGCCTGCTCGTCGGCCTTGGCAAAGAGGCCGCTCGCGCGGAGCGCATCCCGGGCCATCAGGTCGTCGGCCGCCGCCATCTGGACATCACCCTCCGTCGCGCGGGCCGCGGCGACGCCGCTCGGGCGCATCGTACGCGGTGCGAGGCGGACAACATCGAGCGCCGTCGTATTCTCAGGACATGGACACCGTCCACTGCCTGTCATGCGGCGAGGAAAACCCGGCCCGATTCCGCCTGTGCGGGTTCTGCGGGTCGTCGCTCGCGCCGGTCCCGGACACGATCGTGTGCGGTGGCTGCGGCGAGGAGAACCCCTCAAAGTTCCGGCTCTGCGGGTTCTGTGGAACACCGCTCGCGGCAGGCACGCCCGGACCGACGTCTCCTGACGGGGGCCCGGCGGCTCGTCCGGCCGGTGGCCCTTCGAGCGCGCCGCATCACCCGGTGCCGCCGGCCCCGTCGCGGTCCACGCCCGGCGACAGCGGCGTGTCCCTGTCCCGGGCGGCGTCCGGGGATGCGATGCCGTTGGGCAGCCTTCTGGCTGCCGCCCCGGCCCGGCCCGCCGCCACGACGCCGATCCTGCCGGCCCAGGAAGTCCGCAAGTTCGTGACGCTCGTCTTCACCGACCTCAAGGACTCGACCGCCCTCACGGGCTCGATCGATGCCGAGGCGATGAACGAGATCAAGGCCCGCTACTTCAGTTCGATGGCAGTCGAGATCGAGCGCCACGGCGGCAAGGTCGAGAAGAACATTGGCGACGCCATCATGGCGGTGTTCGGCCTGATCCGGGCCCACGAGGACGATGCCCTGCGGGCGGTCCGGGCGGCGTTCGGGATGCAGAAGGTGCTGGCCCGCCTGAACGAGGATCTCCAGCGCTTCTACGGCGTCCAGATCACGAATCGGACCGGAGTCAACACCGGCGAGATCGTGGCCAACATGGACCCGAATGCCGACCAGAACCTGGCAACCGGCGACGCGGTCAACGTGACTGCCCGGCTCGAGCAGAACGCGCCGGCCGGCGAGGTCCTGATCGGCGAGGTGACATATCAGCTGGTCCGCAACCACGTCGAGGTGGAGCGGGTCGAGCTGATGCTGAAGGGCAAGCCGGAGCCGGTCCCGGCCTACCGCCTGATCGACGTCCGGGCGATCGCGCCAACCGCGACGCCGGCCTCGGCCGCGCCGTTCGTCGGGCGCGTCGCGGAGATGGGACTCCTCCAGGATTCGTTCCGGGCCATCTCGTCGGCCCGGCTGGCCCGGCTCGTGACCGTCATCGGTGATGCCGGCGTCGGCAAGACGCGCCTGATCTCCGACTTCCTCGCCTCGGTCGAGGCCGAGGCGACCGTGTTCCGGGGCCGCTGTCTGGCCTACGGTGACGGGATCACTTTCTGGCCGCTGGTCGAGATCGTCCGCTCGGCCGCCCGGATCGGCGAGGACGACTCGGCAGAGGTTGCCCGCGACCGGATCGCGACCCTCCTGCCCGAGGACGAGCCTGACCGCGAAGCGATCGTTGACCGGGTCGCCGCCGCAATCGGCCTGTCGACCTCGGCCCATCCGATGGCTGAGCTCTTCTGGGGCGCCCGCAAGCTGCTCGAGGCGCAGGCCGCGACGCGCCCGGTCGTGATCCTCATCGACGACATCCACTCGGCCGAAGCGACGTTCATCGACTTCCTCGAACACGTCGTCGACTCGGTCCGGGACGCACCGATCCTCGTGCTCTGCTCGGCCCGGCCCGAGATCGCCGACGTCCACGGCGAATGGCTCGCTTCGGCGACCGTCGGTCGGATCGATCTCACTCCGCTCCAGCCGGCCGATGTCGAAGTGATGATCGAACAGCTCCTGGCCGGTGTGGAGCTTGCCGCTGAGACCCGCGCCAAGGTCGTCGCCGCGGCCGAGGGCAACCCGCTCTACATCGAGCAGATCGTCACCATGCTCCGCGAGCGCGACCCGGGCGGCGACGTCGTCGTGCCGCCAACGATCGCGGCCCTCCTGGCTGCCCGCCTCGACGCGCTGACCCGCCAGGAACGGGCAGTTGTCGACCCCGCCGCGGTCATCGGTCTCGTGTTCGCGGCAGCGGCCATCGAACAGCTCGTGCCCGACGCGATCCGGCCGGCCGTCGAGGACCACCTCACGGCCCTCGATCGCAAGCAGTTCGTCCACCCGCAGGCGGCCGATGCAGAGGACCCGACCTTCCGCTTCCACCACATCCTCGTCCGCGATGCCGCCTACCAGAGCCTCCTGAAGCGGGCCCGGGCGACCCTCCACGAGCGGTTCGTCGAGTGGGCCGAGCCGGTCAATCGCGAGCGCGGCCGCGAGACCGAGTTCGAGGAGATCCTGGGCTATCACCTCGAGCAGGCCGTTCGCTACCGCTCCGAGCTGGGGCCGCTCGATGACCAGGGCCGGTCCATTGCCGAACGTGCCGCGGAGAAGCTCGCCAACGCCGGCCGGCGCGCGTTCTCGCGGGGTGACCTTCCGGCGGCGGCAAACCTCCTCCGCCGAGCATCGATGCTGCTCGGACCCGACTCGCCGACGCGGGTCCAGATCCTCCTCGATCTCGGGTCGGTCCTCCTCGAGAACGGTGACTTCGGCGGGTCGCTGGCATCGATCGACCAGGCTCGATCAGCCGCGGATCAGCTCGGCGACGAACGTCTCGCGCGACATGCCGCGGTCGCCCGCAGCATCCACACCCACCTCGGCACGGAGGTCGTCGGACACGCGGCGGCGGCGATTGCGGAAACCGAGGAGCACATCGCGTGGTTCCAGGCCGCCGACGACGACGTCGGGCTCGCTCTCGCCTGGCGGCTGCTCGCGGCCATCCACGGGACGGCCGGCCGCTACACCGAGGCCAGGGTTGCAATCCAGGGAGTCATCGCCGCCGCCCGGAAGACCGGGGACAGCCGGGCGACTGCCCGTGGATCGATCGCCTACGCCGTGCTCTCGCTCCATGGCGACACCCCGGTGCCGGACGCGATCCGTGAGTGCGAGGCCCTCGCCCAGGAGGTGGCCGGGGACCGCATGGCCGAGGCCGTCATCGGTCTGATCCGGGGGCTCCTGCTGGCAATGGTGGGCCGCTTCGAGGAGGCGACGTCGCTCGCGATCGAGAGCCGCCGCGTCCTGGTCGACCTGGGTCCGAGCGTCACGGCCTCGACCACCTCGATCGAAACGTCGCGTATCGCATTCCTGGCCGGCGATCCGGTCGCCGCGGACGGCGCGCTCACGCGCGACCTCGTCGACCTCGAGGCGATCGGCGAGCGCTACTTCCGCTCAACTGTCGCCGGACTCCACTCGCGAGCCCGCTTGGCCCTTGGCGACGGCGCCGGCGCCGCCGCTTCGGCCGAGCTCACCCGGAGCCTCGCTGACCCCGACGACAACGAGGCCCAGATCCTGTGGCGCCAGGCGGAAGCGAGTGTCCTGCTCGCCCGAGGCCGCGGTGCGGAGGCCGAGGCCCTGGCCCGCGAAGCGGTCGAACTGACGGCGGGGACCGTCGACCTGGTCCTGCGGGCCGATGCCCTGGTCGATCTCGGCGCGATCCTGGCGGGAAGCGGCCGTGGCAACGAGGCAGGGCCTCCCTTGCAGGAGGCCCTGGACCTGTATCGGCGGAAGGGCGCCACCGTCGCCGCGGACGCGACCCTTGCGGCGCTTGCGGTGGCGGTCGCAGGCTAGCGGTCTACAGGCCCCGCCACGATCCGTTGTGGAGGGTGTAGATCGTCGCCTGGTTGGCGGATGCGCTCCAGCTGAAGCAGGGCGCGGCCGCGGCGGGATTCTTCTTGGGGCATGCCCCGATCGTCTCCTGCTGGGAATCGCCGTTCGCGTCCAGGTATGAATGGACGAAGCCGCGCGGCGTGCCCGAGTAGTAGGTGATGACGATCGTGAAGGCGGTAGAGAACGACTGGCCGTCGCCGACGTTGACCTCGGACCACTCGCCGATCAGCGCGGCGCAGTCCACGGTTGCGTTGCTGACGCACGACCCGGTCGCGGTGCCGCCGTCGAGGACGCTGCCCGGGACGCCGGCGGCCAGGTTTGCGATCCTGGTCGCCTGGCGGTTTGACATCGAGACCGCCTGGTTGTTGCCGATCGAGGAGCCGCTCGCGATCGAGAAGCCGCCGCCATAGTTCGCGTCGCTGCTCAGTCTGGCCGTTCGGATGGTGTCGTCCCAGGTGTCACCGTGGCTGGTCCCGCCGTCGCTGCCCGTGGAGCCGGTGGTGCCCCACTTGAAATTGGCCGTGACCGCTGCTGCCGACGTGGAGTAGGCCGACGTGATGACGAACCGGTCATTTGTCCGGACCGACTTGAAGGTGCACGTCGTCGTCACGGTGCCGACGGTGCAGAACCGCGCGGCGTTGGCGCCGTTCATCGTGGCGCTGAAGTAGACGTTCGCGTCGGCGCCGGTGGTCGTCAGCGTCAGGTAAAGCTTGGCCAGCGTGCTGCTGTCGGTGAAGTGGTACGTGCCCCGGAAGCCGGCGGCATTGCCTGCCGTGTAGCTGGCCGGAATCGCCGCGCTCGCAGCGTCCGCCGTGGGCACAGCCGCCAGGACCGAGCCGGTCATGGACAGGACCGTGGCCCCTGTCAGCAGCAGAGCGGTGGCTCCTGCGGCCACCCGTCGAAGAGAATTCGCGCGCATACCCAGCTTCCTTTCGCCGGAGCGCACTCCGGTTCGTCCTTTGGCCCCTCTGGCCATCCCCGGGTGGGTGATGCGGCCCGGACCGTTGACCCCAATGGTCAGGCCAGTATCCAGTACTTTTGTCCGCGGTCAACGGTCGCATCCGACGGGGCTGCTGTCAACATAGCGCCGGTGCGTCTCGGCACCGTTTGTTTCCTCGCTTTTCGAGCGGATCTGAACTCAGGAGCGGGCGACCGGCCGCATCGGATACAGGCCGATCACGATCGGTGTCCGCGGGTCGAGCGACAGCTCATACCCGACTTCGCCGCCCCGCAGCAGCTCGCCCAGCAGCGACCCCTCGCGACCGGGCAGGCCGACGAAGATCGTGCTCGTCCCGAGTGTGATGCCGGTGACATCGTCCTCGCTGCCATTGATCCCGAAGCGGCGACGGAGCTCATGCATCGGGACATAGGGTCGGCTCTTGATGAACCGGCGCAGCTGGGGAGCGGTACAGACCGGGCCGGCGCTGAAACCAGGTGCCTCGCCGAGCTCGGGCCGGCGGTCGGTGAGCCCGGAAGCCGCGGGAGCGGGGCCGGAGGCGGCGGGAACGGCCAAGCCGGCCGAGGCAGACCCGGTGGCCACCGCGGCGGACCCCGCCCCGTTCATCGGCTCGGAGACGGGCGACGCGATCTGCGCGGGGCGCGATTCGGCGGGCCCGTCGCCCGGCGCGGACTGGCTCATCGGTTCGCCATGGGCCCGCTCGTCCGTCCGGTCCCGATCACCGCCGAATCGTCGGTCGGCGGCGCGCCGCTCACCGGGCAGGGATCGATCCATTCCGGCACCCGCTGGACCTGCCTGGAACGGTTCGGCGGCGGGCTTGGCTCGGAGGAGGGCTGCTGGCTGGGTCGCTCCCGGGCCAGGCGCTGGCCTCTCGCCGTGCGTGCCGGGCCGGGCGGTCGGCGCGGCCTGATCAGCGACGTTTGGGGCCGCATCCGAGCGCGGACGGGCGGGCTCGGACGGCCGCGTCTGGCCCGTTCGATGTGGGCGGCCGCCGTGGTGGCGCCGGCTCACGGTCCGGTCGTTCCCCGGCGAACCGGAGCGCCGATGGTGACGGCGGCGCCGGAGCGCCGCAGAAGGGACGAGGACATCGAAAATTCAGCCTGGGGGCGGACCGGAACCGGTCCGTCGTCCGGCGATGATACCGCGCTGGCATCGGTGTGAGGGCGGATCGACCTGTGGGCGGCAGCGAACGCCGGCCTCGTGCGGGTGATCCGAGCGATGCGGGTGGCGGGTCAGCCGGCGACGACCCGCAGCTCGCGCGGCTCGTTGTTCAGGATGACCGGCCCGTCGGGTCCGCAGACCACGATGTCCTCGATCCGCGCCCCGTAGCGACCAGGCAGGTAGATCCCGGGCTCCACGCTGAATGCCATGCCCTCGGCCAGTGACTCGCCGTTGCCGGCCACCAGATACGGCTCCTCGTGGCCTTCGAGGCCGATGCCGTGACCGGTCCGGTGGAAGAAGTTCTCGCCGTAGCCCTCGCCGTCGATGATGTCGCGGGCGGTCCGATCAACGGCCTCCGCAGCGATCCCCGGCCGGACGGCGGCCGTCGCCGCGACCTGGGCCGCGAGCAGGACCGCGAAGAGGTGGCGGAACTCCTCGGTTGGGCCGTTGGCGTCGTCGCCACCGGTCACCCACAGGGTCCGGGTCGTGTCGCTGCCGTAGCCCCCGAGCGCCCCGCCGATGTCGAGGACGATCGGCTCGCCGGCCTGGATGACTCGATCGGAGGCCTCGTGATGCGGCGATGCCGAGTTGGGTCCGGACGCGACGATCGCGAACTCCGCCAGCTCATGACCTTCGGCGAGGAGCCGGGTGCGGACTTCGCGGGCAACGTCCTCCTCGGTCCGGCCGATGAGCCGGCCCGATGCGATCTGGTCGACGACCCGATCGGCCGCCGCGCCGGCCAGCCGGAGGAGCTCGATCTCGTCGGCGTCCTTGACCATCCGGAGCTCGCGCAGCGCTTCTGTGGCCGACACCCAGCGCGCGCCGGGAGTCGCGCCTTGGAGGCGCAGGAGATGGACCGACCAGAGCCGGTCGGAGACGGCGATCGTCGCGGAAGCGCGGCCGCGGGCTCGCTCGACGAGCCCCGCGACGAGCCCATGGGGATCGTCGGTCTCCATCCAGGTCGCGATCTCGACGTCCGTTCGGAGGCCGGCTCGCGCGGCCGGTTCCTCGAGACGCGGGACGACCAGCACCGGCGCCTCGCCGGCGACGACGGCCAGCATCGTCAGCCGCTCGAGCGGCATCGCCCGGTAGCCCGTCAGGTAGTCGAGGTCCGGGCCGACGCCGATCAACGCGGCGGCCAGGCCGCGCTCGCCGACGAGGGTAGCGAGCCGCTCGAGGCGCTCGGTGTAGCGGGCGCCAGGAATTCGGGGATGGTCTGGGGCGGCGGTCGTCATCGGGTGGCAGGCTCCGTGTGGTCGGCGTCAAGCGCTGCCGAGTCCGAGGCCGAGTCCGAGGCCGCCGACGCGGCGAGCCAGCGGGCGATCGTCGTCGGCCCATCCTCGAACAGCTTGCGGTAGGCGAGGACCCGATCGGCGCCGACGGCGAGCGCGTCTCGACGCAGGACATGGTCGTCGTGCTGGCCGACCGCCAGGACCGCCACCCCGGCATCGCGGGCGGCAGCGATCGAGGCGAGGCCGTCGTACGCCAGGCTCGTCAGATCGACGATCGCGCCGGCGAGGTCGGACTCGGCGAGCGCGGCTGTCCAGCCGGCGGCGGTTCGGACCGTGACCGGCTCGGCACCGGCGGTCCGGACGTGGCCGGCGAGGCGCGTCGACCAGATCAGGTCGTCGGCGAGGACGAGGACGCGGGCGGGACCCGTGCTGGCGGTCACGATCGGCGGCGCGGTCCGGCTCAGCCGAGCGACTCGACGAGGTGGCGGAACACGTCGCGCGCGGTGACGACGCCGGTCGGACGGCCGTCCTCGACGATCGGGATGTGCCGGAACCCGCCGACCGCCATCTTGTTGATCGCGACCGCGATCGTCTCGTCGTGGCGGAGGACCACCGGGTCGCGGGTCATCAGGTCCCCGATCGTGCGCTTCTCGAGAGGCAGGCCTGCCACCTTCAGGACGGCATCGCGATCGGTGAAGATCCCGACCAGCCGGCCATCCTCGGCGACGAGGACGCAGTCGATCTCGTCCTCGTGCATCCGGCGGATCGCGTCGTCCACCTCGGCCGAGCCGTCGACGATCGTCGGGGCGCTGATCCCGAGCGCATCGAGATGCTCGCCGAGGAGCTGGCCCCGGAATGTCGTCGGCGACTGCGGGACGTCGTGACCGGCGAGGTCCGAGCCGCAGTTGTCGCAGACGTCCGAGCCGAGCAGGTTCTCGAAGCCGCAGGTGGGGCAGCGAATGGCCGGCATCGAGCTACTCGACCGTCCAGGTCTCGCCGCTGGCGAGGGCGGCCGCGAGATCGCCCTCGCCGTCGGCGGTCACGGCCGCGCTGATCTGCTGGCCGATCAGCTGGTCGTGGGTCGGCCGGGCGACCGCGCGCAGGACGCCGACCGGGACCGGGTAATCGGGCCAGAACATCCGCGACAGCATCAGGGCGAGGTACGGCTCGTCGGACTGCTCGTCGTGAACGAGGAGGTCGCTCTCGGCGATCCCGTTCTGGCCGATCGTGACCACCTCGGGATGGAGGCCGCGCAGCCGGATCCCCTTGTCGCGGTGCTTGCCGAAGATCATCGGCTTGCCGTGCTCGAGGACCAGCATCCGGTCCTCGCGGACCTCGCGATCGGTGAAGTCACGCCACGCCCCGTCGTTGAAGATGTTGCAGTTCTGGAGGACCTCGACGAACGTCGAGCCGTGATGCATCCCCGCCCGCTGGAGGGTCTGCTGGAGGTGCTCCGTGTGGGTGTCGACGCTCCGCGCCACGAACGACGCCTCGGCGGCGAGGGCCACGGTCAGCGGCTGGATCGGGGTGTCGACCGTCCCCGCCGGGGTCGACTTCGTCTTCTTGCCGAACTCCGACGTCGGGCTGGCCTGGCCCTTCGTCAGGCCGTAGATCCGGTTGTTGAACATCACGAGCGTGATGTCGACGTTTCGCCGCATCGAGTGGAGGATGTGGTTGCCGCCGATCGACAACGCGTCGCCGTCACCGGTGATCACCCAGACCATCAGCTCGGGGCGGGCGGCCTTGAGACCGGTCGCGAGGGTCGGGGCCCGGCCGTGGATCGTGTGGAAACCGTACGTGTTCATGTAGTACGGCAGCCGACCGGAGCAGCCGATCCCGCTGATGAACACGATGTTCTCGCGGGGCACGCCGAAATCCGGCATCTGCTTCTGGGTCTGGGCGAGGATCGAGTAGTCGCCGCAGCCCGGGCACCAGCGGACCTCCTGGTCGGACACGAAGTCCTTCCGGGTCAGCTGGATGATCGCGGCGTTCTCCGGGCTGAGCGCCGGTTGAGCCGCCGGCAGCGGCGCCGCGACGCGCGCCTCAGGCGGGTTGGCAGGGGCGGTGGACCCCGCCCGCGTGACGGTCGGTTCAGTCATGGAAGGGCAACCTCAGCGGTCATGGGTCGCTCGCTCTGCGAGGTCCGAGGCGGAGCTCCGCGACGCCCATCGGCCCGTGGATCCGTCATGACCGGTGCTCCGCATCGGTTGTGCCGACAATTCGCTCGGCCTGGGCCACGATCTCGGCGATGGTGAAGGGCTTGCCGCGGACCCGGTTGTAGCCCTCGGCGTCGATCAGGAACTGGCTCCGGATCAACATCGACAGCTGGCCGAGGTTGACCTCAGGGATCAGGACCCGGCGATAGCTCCGGAGAACCTTCTCGGTGTTGGCCGGGAATGGATTCAGGTGGCGGAGATGGGCGTGGGCGACGCTCCGGCCGTCGACGTGGAGGCGCTCGACCGCGCTCCGGATCGCGCCGTACGTCGAGCCCCAGCCCAGGATCAGGAGATCGCCGCGGTCCGGCCCGAATACGTCGAGCGGCGCGACGTCGTCGGCGATCCGGGCGACCTTGGCCTGGCGCAGGAGCTGCATCCGGTGGTGGTTGTCCGGGTCGTAGCTGACGTTGCCGGTGACGTCTGCCTTTTCGAGGCCGCCGATCCGGTGCTCGAGGCCGGGCGTGCCCGGGACCGCCCACTTCCGGGCGAGCGTCCGCGGATCGCGCTCGTACGGGTGGAAGCCCTCGCGCTCCGTCCAATTCTGGACCGAGATGTCGGGCAGGTCCTCGAGCGACGGGATCAGCCACGGCTCGGCGCCCGTGGCCAGGAACGCGTCGGACATGTACACGACCGGCGTGACGTACTTCAGGGCGATCCGCCACGCCTCGATCGCGAGATCGAAGCACTCGCCCGGTGTTGCCGGCGCGATGACGGGCAGCGGCGAGTCGCCGTTCCGGCCGAACATCACCTGGAGGAGGTCGGATTGCTCATTCTTCGTCGGCATGCCGGTCGACGGGCCGGCCCGCTGGACGTCGATCACGACCAGCGGCAGCTCGACCATGACCGCCAGGCCGAGCGCCTCGGACTTCAAGGCAATCCCCGGACCGGACGAGGCTGTCAGGCCCATTGCCCCGCCATAGGCCGCCCCGATCGCGGCGCCGATCGCGGCGATCTCGTCCTCGGCCTGGAACGTCTTGACCCCGAAGTTCTTGTAGCCCGACAGCTGGTGGAGGATGTCCGAGGCCGGGGTGATCGGGTACGAGCCATAGAACAGCGGCCGCTTCGCGAGCTTCGACGCCGCGAGCATGCCCAGGGAGGTCGCTTCGTTGCCGGTGATGTTGCGGTAGGTCCCGGGGGCCAGCTTGGCCGGCGCCACCCGGTAGTGGGTGTGGAAGATCTCGGTCGTCTCGCCGAACGCGTAACCCGCCTTGAGGGCCCGGGTGTTGGCCTCGGCGACGACCGGCCGCTTGCCGAACTTCTCGTTGATCCAGCGGATCGTCGCGTCCATCTCCCGGCCATAGAGCCAGAACATGATCCCGAGGGCGAAGAAGTTCTTCGTCAGGTCCTTCTGCTTCGAGGTCATGTCGAGCCCGTCCAGCGAGCGCTCGTTCAGGGTCGAGATCGGGATCTCGAACAGGGCGTACTGCTTGAGCGAGCCGTCCTGGAGCGGATTGGCGGCGTAGCCCGCCTTGCTCAGGTTGGAGGCTGTGAACGCGTCGCTGTTGACGATCAGGGCGCCCCCGGCCGGCAGGTCCATGACGTTCGTCTTGAGGGCCGCCGGGTTCATCGCCACGAGCACGTCGGGCTCGTCGCCGGGCGTATGGATCTCGTTCGACGAGAAGCTGATCTGGAAGCCGGACACGCCCGGCAGGGAGCCGGCCGGGGCACGAATCTCGGCGGGGTAGTCGGGCAGGGTGCTGATGTCGTTGCCATACACGGCTGCTGTCCGGGTGAACTGGGTCCCGGTCAGCTGCATCCCGTCGCCGGAGTCGCCGGCGAAGCGGATCGTGACGCGCTCGAGCTCCTGGGTCTCCGGCTCGGTCTCGCGGGTGGTGGTCACGTGAGCGTCAGCCCCCCTCGGCGCGTTTCATGGTCTGGTGCGGTCGTGGCGGAAGGTTCAGGAGCTCCTCGGGAAACGCCTCGGCGAGGTACTTGAGCAAATCGTGCGGCCGGACGACTCCCTGGAGGACATCGTCGTCGTCGAGCAGCGGCACGTTCCGGTAGCGGCCGGTCTGCATGAGCTCGATCGCCGCCCGGACGGTCTCGTCCAGGTGGAGGTGGTGTGGCTTCGTCGTCATCAACGTCTCGACCGGCTCGCCGAGGTCGATCGGGGCGACGTCGTGGCCCACGAGGCGAGCGAAGATGTCGCGCTCGGTCAGGACGCCCACGAGGCGACCGGCAGCGTCCACGACGAAGACCGAATCGCCGGTCCCCGTTCGGCGGATCGCCGCAAGGCAGTCTGCCAGGCTCGTGCCCGGTTCGACGGTCACGGGCTCGCGCCGGCCGACGACCTGGAGGCGCTCGTCGACGAGGAACGGAACACGGGCGACGACGGCGCCTTCAGACAGTTCAGTCACGCGGCCAGTGTATCCAACTCGCCCCGGCAGGCCGGCCGGCACGATTGCGCGAGAGTCGCGAGGAGGTGGCGCCGCGGTCGCCCAGACGGCTGCCGCGGGGCCAAGCGGGCTGCGAGCCGCCTGCGAGGTGGGGCACCGGTTCGCGACATCGGCCGCAACGGCCGATCGTCGATGGTCCGAGCATGAACGATCAGAGCGACCCCCAACAGCACGGCGCGGGCGACGCCGGCTCGACCCGCTACGGCAAGCGCAGCGGCAGCGGCGCCAACGAGCCGCAGCACCGTGAGAAGAAGGAACAGCCCCCCGATTGGATGCCTCGCCAGGGTGGCGACAATTCCTCCGGTCCCGGCACGGAGCCGAGCCACGACGCGAAGGAGAACGAGCGATGAACGAGCGCGAGAGCGACCCGACCGGCGCATTCCGCGGTGGCTCGGCCGGCCTCAAGGACGACGCCGGCTCGGGCACCGAGTACGAGCGGCACGCTCCCGACGGCGCCCAGCCCGGAGGCGGCCAGCCCAACACCGGCGAGTCGGCGACGAACGACGGCCGGACCACCAACGAGACGCCCGGCGTCGACGAGGCCGAGCGCGAGGTGATCACCTCGGGGACCGCCGCGACGAGCGAGGTGGCAGATCGCGACGCCCAGGCCGACGCCGAACGCCAGGGAGACGGCACGCCACTGCCGCGCTGAGAGCCGGGCGGCCCTGACCCTCGCCACCGACCACCCAGCGGGCTGATAGCCTCCCGCGGTGGATCGCCGCCGGGCCGTTGGGCTCGCCCTCATCGTCATCTCGGCGTTCGGATTCGGGTCTGGCACGGTCCTCTCGAAACCGATCTACGGCGCGGGTCTCGACTGGCTCCAGCTGCTCGCGTGGCGGTTCACGATCGGGGCAGCCTTGGCTTGGGCGTGGATCCTCCTCTCGGCGCCGCGGCGCGCCTCGCTCGGGCGACTCGGCCGACGCCAGGCGCTGATCGCGATCGGGCTCGGCGTCTGGTACACGGGCAACGCCGGGACGTACTACGCCGGTCTCGAGACGGTTCCGGCGTCACTCGCTGGCGTCCTCGTCTACCTGTATCCGGCGATCGTCGCGGTGCTGTCGGTCCGGTTCGCCACGCGTCTGTCCGGGCGGCGGCCGTGGATCGCGTTGGGAATTGCCCTCGTCGGTGTCCTCCTCGCCCTCGGCGGGATCGACCTCGCAACACCGCCGCCCGTGGCCGGGATCGCCCTCGTCCTCGCCTCGCCGCTGATCTACGCCGGCTGGATCATCCTGTCGGCCCGACTGGCCGGGGAGCGCTCGGACCGGCTGGCGCCCGAGGCCGAGGGCGACGGCCATGTCGACGATGCCGCCGCGGCCAGCGCACTGATGATCACCGCGACGGCGGTCGTCTTCGTCGGCGGCGCCATCGCGACCGGCCGGCCGTTCGCTCCCGACCGGATCCCGGGCGAGGCATGGCCGTACCTCGTCGCGATCGGGTTCACCGGCACATTCCTCGCGATCCAGACGTTCTACGCCGGCTCGCGCCGGATCGGCGCCGCCCAGGCCGCGCTCGTGAGCACCGTCGAGCCACTCATCATCGTGTCGCTGGCGTTCCTGTTCCTCCACGAGACGCTTGCGCCCATCCAGCTGGTCGGAGCCGCGCTCGTCATCGTCGGCGTCCTCGTCGCCCAGACCGCGGGCCAGGCCTGCGACGGGCCGCAGCCGGCGCTGCCGCTCGACGGCCAGGTCCGCGCCCGCCGCTGAGGTGGCGCTGGGATCAGCCCGCCGAGCTGGCCGCCGGCTCGGCCGAGGTCGTCGTCGCGCTGGCCGTCGTGCCTGGCTGATCGACCGAGCGGACCTCGGGCGCGGGCAGGTCCTCGAACACGAACAGCAGGCGCTTCCGGTGGCCCGGATTGCCGACGACGATCCGGCTCGGGACGACCGGCCCGAACCAGCCGAGAACGGTCGCCTCGGTCAGGCGGTGATGGCAGTTCGCCGGATCGGCCATCTCCCAGTCGATCGGCAGCGACAGGATCGCGTTGCGGGCGACCCGGCGAACCTCGCCGAACGCGGCCGGCTGGCGATCGCCGAGGTGCTCGAAGACCTGGAAGGCGACGAACAGGTCATACGCCTTGTCGGGGATCGGCCATGGTGTCGCGGTCGCGTCATGAATGATCCGGCGGCCCTCGGCCCGGAGGTCCGGTGACGAGACGATGTCCATCGTGTCGGCCCCGACGATCAGCGAGCGCAGGTGCGGCCCCAGCTCGAGCGCGGTCGTCAAACTCCGCCGCTGGATCAGGTCGTTCGCGATCCGCGCTCCGGCGGACAGGTAGACGCGTCGGGCCTTGTAGTACGGCACGGCGCTGCCGAGATCGACCAGCTCGATCGAGCGGAGGGCGCGGATCGCCGGCGTCGGCCGGCGGCGTGCGACCCGGACCGCCTCGCCGAGCGCCGTCGTGCCACGGTCCGCCAGGTTCGGCACGGAGAACCGGGAGTCGCGCCCGACGATCGCTCTGGCTCCGTGCCAGATCGGCGCGAGAACCGGCCGGAGTGGGCGAAGTCGGCGCGTGAGCGTGGCGATCATCGCGTCCCGGAGCGCTAGGTCCGGACAGCCGCGAGCGAGCGTTTCGCGCCGTCCGCGACGAACGCCGCATCGGCGCCGATCCCGACGAACGTGAAGCCGAGCTCGAGGTGAGCCGGGACCACGGTGGTGTCGTAGACGAGGATCCCGGCGGCCTTGCCGTGGGCCTGGCAGGCGGTCACGACCCGTTCCAGGGCGGCCAGGTAGTCCGGATGCTGGAACTGGCCGGGGATACCCAGCGAGTGCGACAGATCGGCCGGCCCGACGAACAGGACGTCGACGCCGTCGACCGCGGCGATGGCGTCGGCGTCGCGCAGGCCGCCGACGGACTCGATCTGAATGATCCCGAGAACCCGCTCGTTCAGGCGCTGCACGTCGGCGTGGGCGACTGTGCCGAGGCCGGCGCCGCGGACCCGGGTGGCCACGCCGCGAATCCCGGCCGGTGGATAGCGCAGGAACGTCACGGCCTCGCCGGCCTGGTCCACCGAATCGAGCCGCGGAACCATGATCCCGCGAGCGCCCATGTCCAGCGCCCGGCCGATCCGGATCCGCTCCCCGGTCTGGGGCCGGACGAGCGCGGTCGAGCCACCCGCCTCGACGGCGTGGATCAGGCCGAGGAGATCCGCCTCGGTCGACGCCCCGTGCTCGAGGTCGATCAACAGCCAGTCGTAGCCAGCCGCGCCGCAGATCTCGGCCGAGGCCGGCGAGGCAAGGTCGAGGAACAGGCCGAACAGATGGTCGCCGGTCAGGACTCGGTCGCGAAAGGACCGATCGAGGGGATCGCGCATGCGCGCATGATGCCTCGGACTGACGGCCCGCGACAGACGCCTGCGCGCGACCGGCGATGAAAGATTGAACGACTAATGCCCGTTATCACTCTGGACGGGTGACGCCGTCACCCGCGCGGCACTGTACCGAGGGGTCCGTTGAACGCCGATCTCGTTCAGAAGGCGCAGCATGGTGACCAGAAGGCGTTCGGTCTCCTGGCCCGGGCTTGCGGTGACCGGCTGTTCGGGATCGCCAACCGAATCATCCGCGACCTGGATCGCTCTGAGGACGCCGTCCAGCAGGCCCTCGTCACGGCATGGCGCGAGCTTCCACGCTTGCGCGATCCCGAGCGATTCGATGCGTGGATCGATCGCGTCCTCGTCCATGCTTGCTACGTCGAGGCCCGTCGGCTCCGACAGTGGAACTCGAACATCCGGATCCTCCACATCGATGGCCCACTCGCCCCCGACGACACGGGCGCGGTGGCCGACCGCGACGAGCTGGAGCGCGGGTTCCGGCGTCTGCCACCGGACCAACGGGCGATCCTCGTCCTCCGTCACTACCTCGGGCTCCAGCCGGCGGAGATTGCCGTGACTCTGGGCATCCCCGACGGAACCGCCCGCTCCCGTCTGCACTACGCCCACCGCGCCCTGCGGGCCGCACTTGATGCCGCCGAACGTCCGATCGCGGTCGGTGAGGAACCGCGGCGATGACGACCCAACTCGAAATCGAACGCGCGCTCGACGGGCTGCTCGGCCCGGGTACGGACGAGCTCCCCGATCGCGTCCTCGACGCGGCCATGGCGGCCATCGCCACGACGCCCCAGCGGCGTTCGTTCGTTCCCACACGGAGGTTCAGCCTGATGTCCACCGGTTGGAAGCTCGTTGCGGCGACCCTTGCCGCACTCGTGGTCGTCGTCGCCGGCGTCGCCCTGGTGGGGCGGCCCAGCGGCCCGAATGTCGGAGGCGCATCGCCGTCGCCGTCGACGCCCGCCGCGTCTGGCGCCGCGTCCGCGAGCGCGAGCGTCGGGCCGTCGGCCTCGGCGTCACGGTCGCCATCGCAGTTGGCATCGATCGCTCCGTCGTCGTCCGCGGCTCCGGGCTCGGCGTTCGCTCCAGGACCCGTTGCGGCAGGAACGTGGCACACCCCGATCTTCCGGCCGACCGTGGTGCTGACGATGCCGGACGGCTGGACGCGAACCCGGGAGGACCGTGAGCTCTTCGGCCTCCGGCTCGGCAAGGCCGACCTCGCGTTCACTCATACAGCGCCATCGCTGGCGCTGGACGTGGTCCACCGGACGAACCAGGCCGATCCGGACGATCCGACACCCGTGACTCTCGGCGCGTACACCGGCTTCCAGACAGCGCTGACCGTGCCGGGTCGAGCCACCATGTATTTCGACGAGGGCAGCCGCGCCTACGACACGAGCGTCGGCGACTCGCTCAAGACATGGGTGGTGGACGTCGACGGCCGCCCGCTTTCCATTTATCTGAGCGGACCGACGGCCGACGTCCAGGCGGCGCTGCCGGCCGCAGAGGCGATCCTCGCGACGCTCGGCATGCCCTGAACGACCCGGACGTCAGCGGGCGGATGGGTCCATCAAGTCGTAGCTGACGGCCGTCGCGGCAACGGCACCGGTTGCCGCCCCTTCGCCGACCTGGTGGGGATGGCCGGCGAGGATATCGCCGGCGGCCCACAGGCCGTCGACAGAGGTCCGCATGGCGGCGTCGACGACGAGATAGCCGGCGTCGTCGCGGCGGGCGCCGAGGCGTCGGGCGAGCAGCGTGCGAGGCGCGCGTGGGGATGAGACGAACACCATCTCGACCGGGATCGGCGACGTGTGACCGCCAACGCGGACCGTGTGGATCCGGCCTGCGACGTGGTCGTAGGCCTCCACGACCGCTCGGACGACCTCCACGCCACGGGACTCGAGCTTTGACTGGCGCGTCCGTGGCAGCCGACTACGGCCTCGGTTCGTGACGAGGATGACCCGATCGCTGAGGCGAGCCAGGAAGAAGGCGGTCGAGACCGCGTCATCGTCATCGCCGACCACCGCGACCCGCCGACCGCGGGCCTCGTAGCCGTCGCAGACGATGCACCAGAACAGGCTGATCCCGACGCATGCGTCACGCCCGTCGAAGGCCGGGTAGCGGTCGGCGACGCCGGTCGCGAGGATTACGGTCCGGCCCCGGACGACGGTCGGCCGGGAGGTCTGCCGCTCGTCCATCCGGCGCGCGGCACGCTCGCGAGACTGGTTCGCCTCGAGGCCGGGTTCGGCGGTGGCAAGGTCGACCACGTCGTCGGGCGGCTCGACGAGGACATCGAAACCATGCCCACTCCGGCTCCTGCGCAGGCCGGCAACATGACCCGCCCGCAGGATCACACCGTGGTTCGTTGCCTGGCGCTGTCCGAGCAGGCGCAGGTCGGTCGCCTTGATCCCGTTCGGGAAGCCGAGGAAGTTGCGGGTCGTCTGCGACCAGAGCGAGCGGCCGCGATCGTCATCGACCAGGACGCACGATCGGGCAAGCCTGGCGACCTGGATGGCGGCCGACAGCCCGGCCGGGCCACCGCCGATGACGACGCAGTCGACCCGCTCGGCGATGTGGCGATCCGCGATTCGCGGATTAGCCACGGTGGGTTGTCGGGCAGCGGCGGGACCGGATCGCCGCGGTGGGGCCGTGGCCGGCACGAAGATGCATCGGCCTATGATGCTGCTCCGTCATCTCAAGGGCCACCCGCGACGCACGTCGCGCTGTGCCAGCTGTCTCGCCGCCGGCGAGCGCGAGATCGCGACGATCGGCGTCGCCAACCAGATCCTCCGCGACCTCCACCGATCCGAGGACGCCGTTCAGCAGACGCTGGTGCCTCGGCTACGCGATCGGGATCGGTTCCCGACCGACCCGACCCCGACTCAGTCCGGGAATGCCTCCGGGCCTCGCTCCGCGAGCTCGGAGGCTTCCCGTGCGTGGTCGTCGGCGTCGGGCGGGAGCCACGAGTAGGGGTAGCGGTCGTCGTCGAGGTCCATCGCCGCCTTCGTGACCTCGAGTGGATGGAAGGTGTCGACCATGACCGCCAGCTCCTCCGTCCGCTCCTTGCCGATCGACGCTTCGACCGTACCCGGATGGGGCCCGTGTGGGATTCCGGCGGGATGGACGGTGAACGAGGCGATCTCGACGCCGCGCCGACTCATGAAGTTGCCCGCGACGTAGTAGATGACCTCGTCGCTGTTGATGTTCGAATGGTTGTACGGCGCCGGGATCGCGAGCGGGTGGTAGTCGAACTTGCGCGGCACGAACGAACAGACGACGAAGTTCCGGGCCTGGAACGTCTGGTGGACGGGCGGCGGCTGATGAACCCGCCCGGTGATCGGCTGGAAATCGGCGATGTTGAACCGGAACGGCCAGAGGTAGCCGTCCCAGCCGACGACATCGAACGGGTGGTGGCGGTAGTGGTAGGTCGTGATCCGGTCGGTCGATCGGACGTCGATCACGAAGTCGCCCTCGTCGGGGATCGCCGCGCCGAGCTCCGGGGCGTGGATGTCGCGCTGGCTGTACGGGCTGTGCTCGAGAAGTTGGCCGTAGTCGTTCCGGTAACGCTTCGGCGGCTCGATCTCCGACGGCGCCTCGAGGTACAGGATCCGCTGCTCCGAGCCCTCGTCCGGGTCCAGGCGCCACGTCGTCCCGATGGGCAGGACGAGGTAGTCGCCCGGGCCGTATCGCAACGGCCCGAAGATCGTGTCGCAGACGCCCGTTCCCTCGTGGACGAACAGCATCTCGTCGGCGACGCCGTTGCGATAGAAGCGGCCGGCGGGCATCGCCTCGGCCGGCCGGACGATCCCGAACACGACATCGTGGTTGAAGTAGAGCGGGATCCGTCCGCTGACGATGTCGCCCTTCGGCTCGACCGCGCCGGTCTTCGTCAGGCGGTGGCGGTGGAGGCCGTCGTCGGCCGCCTCGAGCTTGATCCGCGGCCCTGCCTCGATCTTGTGCGTGCGGGTCGGCGGCACGAGGTGGTAGAGCAGCGAGCTCCGGCCGCTGAATCCTTCTACGCCAAACAGCTCCTCGGCGTAGAGAGATCCGTCGGTGGCGCGGTGCTGAGTGTGGCGCTGCTGCGGGACGGATCCGCGTTGGACGTAGTACATGGGGCGGCTGGCCTCCTGGGTAAGGAGGCCAGTCTAGAGAGGCGGGTCCACACGTGGAGGACAGCGATGACTTCGGGACCTCCACGAAGCCCGGGAAGGTGCACGCCGGCGATCGACGAGGTCTCGATCCGCCCTCGACCTCCGGGTCGCCGCGGCCATGCTGGCTGCGGACTACCCACTATGACGGGAGGTCGAGGGCCGAACGTCAGGCCACGGACGTCACAGCCCTACGATCCCGCGGCGCTCGAGCAGGACCACATCGCGCCAGCGCCCGCCGGCGTCGCGCCCGATCCGTTCCTGGACGCCGATCCGGCGAAACCCGGCGCGCTCGTGGAGGGCGAGGCTGGCCGCGTTCTCGGCCTGGACGCCGGCGATCAGCGTCCAGACGCCGGCCACCTCCGACGCCGGGATGAGGGCCCGCAGGAGCGCAAGCCCGACGCCGCGGCCGCGTGCCGCGGCATCGACGTAGACGCTCTCCCAGGCCACGCCGGCGTAGACGTCGCGGGACGAGTAGCGAGAAATCGCAGTCCAGCCGACGACGCGTTCGTCGAGCCGGGCGACGAACCGGCAGTCGCGACGGTGAGCCGCGGTCCACGCCCGCCACGGTGGGACGACCGTCTCGAACGTTGCGACGCCGGTCGCGATGCCCTGGCCGTAGATGTCGAGGACGGCCGGGCCGTCGTCATCGGTCATCGGCCGAATCGAGAGCGCTGGGTAGGCAACCATTCAGCCGCTCCGTCCGCGCGCATCGACCGGCCACGTCTCCACAGAGCCGTCCGCCGCGACGGCGATGACGGTGTCGACGAGGTCGACGACCGGGCAGACGTGGTTCGGGATGACGGCAACGACGTCGCCCAGCCCGGGCCGGGCGGCTCCGACCGGTGTCGGGATCACGCCGTGATGGTCGTTGACTCGCTGGATCACGAGGTCGGGGTAGCCGACGATCGCGCCGTAGCCCGCCAGGAAATCGGCCCGGTCCTTGGTCAGCGCCTTCGCGCCCGCGTCGACGACGATTCGATCCGGGTGGACGGAAACGACCGTGGCGGCCACGATGAGCGCGCAGCCCTCGCGCGGCATCGAGCCGAGCGCCCATTGCTGGCGGTCGCCGTAGACATAGGTCCCGGCCCGGATCTCGGTCACGTCGCCACGCGCGGCGCTGAGCATCGTTGGCGTTGAGCCGGCGCTGACGACTGGCGCGTCCAAGCCCGCACCTCGAAGCGC
>JACCVQ010000105.1 GCA_013698095.1 Chloroflexota bacterium | reverse complement strand
GTCGGGGCCTTGCCCGCCCGCGCCGGTCATGCGGCGTCCTCCGCCGAGGCGGACGCCGTGGCCGGACCGGCGGCGTCGGGATCGGGCGCGGCCAGGCGGCTGTCCTCGTCGGGTGCCCGTCCGACGTGATCGATGAAGATCTGCTCGAGCGACGGCTCGGCGACCTCGAAGTGGCTGACCCGGGCACCGGCGGCGATCGCCGCGGCGAGGACGGCGCCGGGCTCGGTGTCGTCACCGAGCTCGATCTCGGTCCGATCGATCCCGGGTCGCAGGATCCGCGCGCCAGGGACTGACGCCAGCCACGCCAAGCGGTGATCGCCATCGACCGACAGGTGGACCATCCTCTTGCCGGCGGCTCGTTTGACGTCGCGGAGCGGCCCGCCCACCACCACCTGACCACGATCGACGATTGCGATCGACTCGCACATCGCCTCGACCGTCTCCATCTGGTGGGTCGAGAAGATGAGCGTCCGGCCCTCGTCACGGAGCTCGAGGAACGCCTGGCGGAGGAGCGCCACGTTGACCGGGTCGAGGCCCGTGAACGGCTCGTCCATCAGCAGCACCGGGGGGTTGTGGAGGATCGCCGAGATCAGCTGGATCTTCTGCTGGTTGCCCTTGCTGAGCTCCTCGGCCTTGCGCTCACCGAGGTCGCTGACGCGGAGCCGATGGAGCCAGGCCAGGGCGTCGCGCCGGGCGACGTCGCGCGGCACGCCATGGAGCGAGGCAAAGAACACGAGCTGATCGAGGACGACCATCCGCGGGTAGAGGCCGCGCTCCTCGGGCAGGTAGCCCCATGTCGCCCGGGGCAGGGATCGGGTATCCGCTCCGTTCCACAGGACCCGACCGGCGTTCGCGGCGAGCACGCCGAGGGCGATCCGCATCGTCGTCGTCTTGCCCGCGCCGTTCGCCCCGAGAAAGCCGAAGATCTGGCCGCGCGGGACCTCGAACGTCAGGCCATCGAGAGCGACGACGCGGCCAAACGTCTTGTGAAGGCCATCGACGAGGAGACTCACCGGCCGAGCATAGCCCGGGCCCGGTCGAACCGCGCCCGGACGATGGTCCCGGGAGGTGCGATGATCACCCGATGACCGATACCCGGGTTTCCCCCGAATCGAGCGCGACCGGCGGCGCGCCGATCGACCGCGCCGAGGCTGCGGCTGGCGCCCCGGTGGCGTCGGCGCCGGCGCCCAGCGGAACCCCCGCCGGCTCCCCGACCCTGCCCCTGAAGATCCATGCCGAGCGAGCCGCCCGGACCCTCGCGATCGACTGGGCCGACGGTCACGCAACCCTCTACGACTTCACAGCCCTGCGCTGGCTGTGCCCGTGCGCCTACTGCCGCGGCGAAGCCGGCCTGCCCGGCTGGCTCGACAGTGCCCCGACCCTCACCGACGAGCAGACCCGGATGACCGACATCCACCTCGTCGGCAACTACGCCGTCTCACCCCACTGGGGCGATGGCCACTCGACCGGCTTCTACACGTACAACCTCCTCCGCGATCGCTGCCCCTGCCCGGAATGCACCGCCCGCCGCGGCCAGAGCGGTCGGCATCACGAGGATCTCCACGGCGCCCGACCCCAGGTCGGGCCACAGCCCGGCACAGGCGCGACCAAGCCGCCCAGCCCAGCGACCGGCGATCCACACGCCGGCCACCAGCACGATTGAGGAACATCGGATGATCGTCGCCACCACACCGTTCATCGCCGGTCACCGGATCGTCGAGACCAAGGGCCAGGTCTTCGGGCTCGTCGTCCGCAGCCGCGGCCTGTCGGGCAACCTGATCGCCGGGCTCCGCTCGCTCGGCGGCGGCGAGATCAAGGAGTACACCTCGCTCCTCGAGGACACCCGCCGCCAGGCCCTCGACCGACTCGTCAAGAACGCGACCCTGATGGGTGGCAATGCCGTGATCTCGATGCGCTTCGACAGCTCCGAGATGGCCTCGACGATGACCGAGATCGTGGCCTACGGGACCGCCGTCGTGATCGAGCCGGACGCTGCCGCCCAGCCCACGATCGAGTAGCCGCCAATGCTCAGCGCGACCACCCGCCTGGCGATCGCTGTCGTTGCGACCCTGATGCTTCTTGGCGGCCTCGGCGCGATCCTCATCGGCGGGACGTTTGCGGCCTCCGGGCTATGGGCCGTGGTCGTCGGTTCGGTCGCCCTGGTCGCGCTGGCGATCGAGCGCAACCGCTACCGCTCGGAGGACGCCGAACGTCGTTCGAGTCAGCCGGACCGGGTGGCGGCGAGCCCAACCACGACCTCGACCCGCGCTTCCGCCGAACCGCCGAGACGTTCCTGGATCCGACGACCGGCTCCACGATGCGCGTCTTCGCGGATGGCCGGACCGGTGAGCGGCGCTACGTCGCCGAGGGCTGATCCGGCGGCCCGGAATCGCAACAGACGCATGCTATTCTCGCCGGCCCGCAGGAGGCCCCCAGCCGGCCTGGAGCCAGGAGTCCGACCAAGCCACCGATGACGGACACGATTCGAGAGCCCGACGCGTCGCCGGCCCGGCGCCCGGCGTCGACGCGAGCGACGGCGGCCGTGGCGGCGACGAAGAAGTCGAGTCCTGCCGCCCGAGCGCGGCGCAGCCAGAAGCCGAATCCCTACATCAACCGCGAGCTGTCCTGGCTCGAGTTCAACGCCCGCGTCCTGTTCGAGGCCCGCGACGAGCGCAACCCGCTGATCGAGCGAGTCCGCTTCCTGACGATCTTCGCGAGCAACCTCGACGAGTTCTTCCAGGTCCGGATCGCGGGCCTCCGCCAGCAGGTCGCGGCCGGCTCGACGTCGAAGGCGCCCGATGAGCGGACGGCGGCCGAGCAGATCGCCGCCGCCCGCACCCGCGTCCTCGAGCTCGTCGCCGATCACAGTGCCGCGTGGGCAGAGATCCGGCGGACGCTCGTCAGCCACGACATCGAAGTCGTCACGTACGCGTCGGTGGCCGACCATCACGCGACCCTGCGCCAGCGGTTCATCGACGAGATCTACCCGGTCCTCACCCCCCTCGCGGTCGACCCCGGTCATCCGTTCCCGTACATCTCCACGCTGAGCCTGTCGATCGCCGTGGGATTGCGCGATCCCGAAACCGGCGAGAGCCACTTCGCCCGGGTCAAGGTGCCCCAGATCCTGCCCCGCCTGTACGAGGTCGAGCCGCACAAATTCGTCCTCCTCGACCAGATCATCGAGGCCAACCTCGACCTGCTCTTCACCGGGATGGAGGTGGTCGAGCACCACCTGTTCCGGGTCACCCGCAACGCCGACCTCGCGATCGAGGAGGACGAGGCGGACGACCTCCTGATGGCGATCGAGGAAGAGCTCCGGCGACGGCGCTTCGGCGAGGCGGTCCGGCTCGAGGTGGAGCGCTCGATGCCCGAAGCGACCCGGGCGATCCTGCTCCGCGGACTCGGCCTCCGCGACGAGGACGCGTACGAGATCAAGGGGATGCTCGACCTGACGGGCCTGCGGGATGTCGTCGAGCTCGATCGGCCGGATCTCAAGAGCCCGCCGTGGACGCCGGTCACGCCGCCCCGCCTCGTCCCACCCGACGAGGACGAGCCGGCCGACGCTCTGGCCGCCATCCGGGCCGGCGACATCCTGGTCCACCACCCATACGAGAGCTTTGCGTCCTCGGTCGAGCGGTTCATCGCCCAGGCCGTGGACGACCCCGAAGTCCTCACGATCAAGATGACCCTCTACCGGACGTCCGGCGATTCGCCGATCGTCCGCGACCTGATCCGGGCCGCCGAACGCGGCAAGCAGGTCGTCGTCCTGGTCGAGATCAAGGCCCGCTTCGACGAAGAGGCGAACATCGTCTGGGCGCGCAAGCTGGAGCAGGCCGGGGCCCACGTCGTGTACGGCCTCGTCGGGCTCAAGACCCACTCGAAGACGTGCCTCGTCGTCCGGCGCGAAGGGTCCGGGCTGCGCCGTTACGTCCACATCGGGACGGGCAACTACAACCACCGGACGGCCCGCCTGTACACGGACCTCGGCCTGCTCAGCGCCCGACCCGAGCTCGGCGCCGACGTCACCGACCTGTTCAATGTCCTGACCGGCCTGTCGCGCCAGCGGACGTTCCGGCGGCTGCTCGTCGCGCCGCACAGCCTCCGCTCACGGTTCCTTGAGCTCGTCCAGCGCGAGATCGACCATGCCGCCGTCGGCCACGAGGCGCGGATCGTCATCAAGCTCAATGCCCTCGTCGACCAGCCCTCGATCGAGGCGCTCTATCGCGCGTCGCAGGCCGGCGTCCGGGTCGACATCATTGCCCGAGCGGCATGTTCCCTCCTGCCCGGCGTCAAGGGCGTGTCGACCGGGATCATGGTTCGTTCGGTCGTGGGCGAGTTCCTGGAGCACTCCCGGATCTGGGGCTTCGAGAACGGCGGCCAGGCCGAGTGGTACATCGGCTCCGCCGACCTGATGGACCGCAACCTCGATCGGCGCGTCGAGGCCATGGTCCCGGTCGAGGACCACGACGCCCGGGCCCGGATCGCCGAGATCATCGACGTGCTGCTGTCCGACGATCGGCGGTCGTGGGAGCTCGGGCCGGACGGTGGCTGGCGACGGGTCGAGGACATCCTCGGCAAGCCCGGAACCTGCGACACCCACGAAGAGCTGAAGAGCCGCGCCCTCATCTCGATCAGCGCCGCGTCGACGCCGCACCGGCCGCGGGCCGGCGTCGGCTCGCTGGATCCGCGAGCGTGAGCCCCACCCGCCGTGCGGGCCAGCCGGTCGAGATCGAGCTGAAGTATCGGGTGATCGATGCCGCCGCCGGCGACCGTTACCTCGCGGCCGATGAGCTCGGCGGTTTCCGCCCCAGGTCGGCGGTCCGCTCCACGCAGGTCGAGGATCGTTACATCGATACGGCCGACGGAGCCATGGCCCGGGCAGGGTTCGCGGCTCGTTTGCGCCAGACCGCCAAGAAGACGACGGTCGGCGTGAAGTCGTCGGTCCGGCGGGTCGGCACCACCAACGTCCATCGCCGCGAGGAGCTCGAGGGCCCGGCCGACCGCACCGCCCATCCCCGCGACTGGCCACCGTCCGACGCCCGGTCGCTGCTCCTGGAGCAATGTGGCGACGCGCCGCTCGTGGAGGTCGTCACGATTCGCCAGCTGCGCCGGAAGCGGATCCTCGAGCTGGACGGGACGTCGGTCGAGCTGAGCCTCGACGAGGTCGATGCGGTCAGCCGGAGCCGGGTCGTGGGGCGGTTCGTCGAGCTGGAAGTCGAGCTGGTCGACGGCGACGAGGCGGGGTTGACGGCGATCGATGTGATCCTCGCGGCCGATCCGGGATTGGTCCCGGCCGATACATCCAAGCTCCAGTCCGCGCTTCGCGCCGTCGCCGCGGCCGAGCCGAAGAAGGGCAAGCGAGCCGCGTTGCTGTCGCCGCTGGACGACGATTTCGGCACCGTTCTGCTGCCGAGTCTGCCGCCCATCACCACGATCGTCGAGGCCGTGCTGGCCGAGATCGAGGCGAATGGATCTCCCGACGTCGAGCCCGAGGGCGGGGCTGACGGAGCCGACAGCGCGGACGGAGCCGACGGCGGCGCGGTCAAGGACGGCGCAGAGCCGCTCCCGGAACGGGCCGTCACTGGTGAGACGTCCGCTCCGGCCGGTGATGCCGGAGCGTCCGCTGCTGGCGGGCCCGAGAGAACCGACGATTTCCCCGCAGCGCCGGCCAGGCCCGCCCGGCAGAAGAAGGTGAAAGTCGCGGACGCCGCCGAGGAGACTGCCGAGCGCGAGCGCCCCAGGCTCGTCGTCGGCAAGACGCCGGGGGTTGTGGCCGATGACCATGTCGCCGAAGCAGGCCGCAAGGTCCTCCGCTTCCACCTGGCCCGGATGATCGCCCGGGAAGCGGGCACACGATCGGGCGAGGACGTCGAGGATCTCCATTCGATGCGCGTTGCCACCCGCCGCCAGCGTGCGGCGTGGCGGGTCTTCGGCGCCGCGTTCCGGCCGGCCCGCACGAAGGGCCATCGCACACGTCTTCGCGAGGTCGCCACCCGTCTCGGCGCGGTTCGCGATCTCGACGTCCTGCTGGAAGCCGTGGATGTCTACCGGGCCGACCTGCCGGTGGCCGAGCAGCGCGCCCTCGAACCCCTTCTCGCGGCCTGGCGGATCCACCGCGAGGATGCCCGCAAGCTGCTGGTCCGGGAGCTCGACTCCGACGGATACCGGCGCTGGCTCGACGACTACGCCGAGTTCGTCCGCCACGACGGGCTCGCTGCCAAGCCGGTCATCCCCACCGAGCCGCACCGCGTCCGCGATACCGCCGCCTCGCGGATCCAGTCGGCCTACGAGCAGGTCCGGGCGTACGAACCGGTGCTCCGCTGGGCCGACGTCGAGACGCTTCACGAGCTCCGGATCCACGGCAAGTGGCTGCGCTATTCGCTGGAGTTCGTGCGTGAGGCCCTCGGTCCCGAATCCGATGGGCTGATCGCCCGCGTCACCGCCCTTCAAGATCATCTCGGCCTGCTCAACGACGCCGACGTCTCTGCCCATCTCGCTCGCGACTTCCTCGTGGAGCATGCCGGCTCACTCAGCGACATCGAGAGCCACGCGATTGCGCGCTACCTGGTGAGCCGCGAGAAGGAAGTCGCCCGCCTCCGCCGAACCGTCGGCCGATCGTGGCGCGGCGTGTCCGGGATCGTCTTCCGGCGCGGCCTGGGGCGTGCGCTCGCGGGCCTCTGAGCCGACTCGACTGTCCGAGCGGAGATCAGCGCTCCGCCGCCGATCGTCGACGTCGAACCGGAGCCTGACACCTGCAACGTCGCTGCAAGCGACCCGGCCACGCCGAAATCGGGACCGACCGGGTCGCGTCACAGACTTTGCCCATGAAGACTCCGCGGATCCCAGAGCTCCACTCGCCTCATCGGAAGATCATCGCGGCCGCGCACGGCGCCGGCTGGCGCTTCGCGGCCGCTCGCCGGCGGGCAGCCGGAACCCTGCCGACGGGCGTGAAGTCCCCCCGCGTCGCGTGGCTCCTCTTCAGCGACGGCCGGCCGGCCCTCGGCGT
>JACCVQ010000102.1 GCA_013698095.1 Chloroflexota bacterium | reverse complement strand
CAGCGCGCGAGTTCGCGTCCATCAGCTCGGTCAGGAGAGCCTGGTCGAGCGAGCCCCAGTTCACCCCGATCCGGACCGGTTTGTCGTTCTCGATCGCGACCCGGACGATCGTCGCGAAGTGCTCGTCGTGGCGCTTCGCCCCGACGTTGCCCGGGTTGATCCGGTACTTCGCAAGCGAGCGGGCCATCTCCGGGAACTCGACGAGGAGCTTGTGACCGTTGTAGTGGAAGTCGCCGATGACCGGGACGTCCACGCCGAGGTTGTCGCGCAGCTTGCGCATCATCTCGGGTACGGCCGCGGCTGCCTGTTCGTTGTTGACAGTGACGCGGACGAGCTGCGAGCCGGCGTGAGCGAGCCGGGCGGTCTGGATCGCGGTCGCGTCGGCATCGGCGGTGTCGGTGTTGGTCATCGACTGGACGACGACCGGGTGGGCGCTGCCGACCAGGACCCCGCCGACGTCCACGCTCACCGTCGAACGACGGCGCGGCCGGAGGGAGTCGGGCGTCGTGACCGGCGGTCGCTGGTCGAGCGGGATCGGGCTGGCCGGGCCGGTCCGGCCGGACGGATCCTCGACGAGCGGGAGCGGCGCCCGGTCGCTGCCCGTCACGAGCCCCCGGACAGGATCCGGACGATGTCGAAGCCACTCACCCAGATCAGGAATCCGAACAGGAACACGAATCCCACGACATAGGTCATCTGCTCCGCCCGGACGCTGATCCGGCTCCCGAACAGCGACTTCAGCAGGATCATCGCCATACGGCCCCCGTCGAGCGGCGGAAACGGCAGGGCGTTCACGAGGGCGAGGTTGGCCGACAGGATGCCCGCCACGTACAGCGTCATGATGAATCCGGCGCCGAAGAAGATGTCCGAGATCTGGGTCGCGATCCCGATCGGGCCGGACACGGGCGGGGGTGCGGTCGGGTTGGTGATCACCTGCCGGGCAAGGTCGCCGAGGCCTCCGAGGATCACACCGAACCAGCGCACGGTCTCGCTCGCGCCGACGCCGATCGCGGTCGGCAGGTCGCGGGTGTAGGTGCCGTAGAAGCGGGTCTGGAACGGGCCGCCGTCCTGGTTGACCCCGAGCGGCCCCTTGGTCGGGCGGCCTTTCTCGTCCCTCGACGCGTCGATCTCGGCCTGCGAGCGGAGGGTCACCGGGACCTGGGCTGTCGAGCCGTCGGGATGCTCGATCGTCAGGGTCACCGTCTCGCCGGCGTTGTCGAGCAGGCCGCTGAGGACCTGGCCCTCGCCGAAGAACTCGTACTGGTTGCCGTCAATTGCGAGGATCGCGTCGCCCGACCGGAGATCGGCCGTGGCGGCCGGCGACCCGGGCTCGACGGTAAAGAACTTCAGCCCGACGAACGGGGTGGCGAGCCACGCGATCGAGGTGAAGATCACGAGCGAGACGATGAGGTTCATCAACACGCCCGACACGAGAATGATCAGCTTCACGGGCAGCCGGGCACGGACGAACGACCGCGGGTCGGCGTCATCGCCGCCGTCCTCGCCCTCGAGCTTCACGAAGCCGCCGATCGGCAGCCAGTTCAGGGTGTAGAGCGTCTCGCCTTTCGCTCGGATGACCTTGGCCCGGGGCGGGAAGCCGATCCCGAACTCGAGGACCCGGACGCCGGCCAAGCGGGCGGTGACGAAGTGGCCGATCTCGTGAATCAGGACGAGGCTGCCGAGGACGATGATGAACAGGGCGATCGTGACGACGACGCCGAGGGGGCCGGTCACGCGCCGGCTCCCTGCCAGGTCGTCGCCCAGCCGCGGACCTCGTCGTCGAGCGCGATCAGGGCATCGACGTCTGGCGCCTGGTCGACGCCGGCACCGAAGCGTTCGACGGCGGCCGCGAGAAGGGCCGGGATGCCCGTGAAGCCGAGCGAATCGTCGAGAAACCGGGCGACCGCGATGTCGTCGGCGGCGATCAGGGCCGTGGTGGCGCGCTGGCCGATCCGGCCCGCCTCACGGGCGATCCGGAGGGCCGGGAAGCGCGCCTCGTCCGGGGCCCGGAAGTCGAGACGGCCGGCCGCCACGAGATCCACGGCGGCCGCTGGTGAGGGAAGGCGATCGGGGTAGGTCAAGGCGTACTGGATCGGTGTCCGCATGTCGGGGGTGCCCAGCTGGGCTTTGAGGGAGCCGTCCACGAACCGGACCGCGGAGTGGACGACGCTCTGCGGATGGACGACGACCTCGATGGCATCATCCTCGACATCGTACAGCCAGCGTGCTTCGACGACCTCCAGGCCCTTGTTGGCGAGGGTCGCCGAGTCGATCGTGATCTTCGCTCCCATGGACCACGTCGGGTGGCGGAGAGCCTGGGCAGGGGTGATCCTGGCGAGGTCCGCGGGCCCGTCGAGGAACGGACCACCGGACGCGGTCAGGACGAGCGAGGCGACCCGGTTGAGCGGCTCGCCGACGAGGCACTGCCAGATGGCGGAGTGCTCAGAATCGATCGGGCGAAGCCAGGCGAGCGGGCTGGCGTACGGGTCGCCCGGGTCGCCGGCGGCGCGCGCAGCCGCAAGGCTACGGGCGAGCGGCATAACGAGATGGCCGCCTGCGACCAGTGTCTCCTTGTTGGCGGTGGCGACCACCTTGCCGGCAGTGAGCGCCGCGAGGACAGGTCGGAGGCTGACGATGCCGCCGGTCGCGACGACCACGAAATCAACGTCGTCGCGAGCAGCGATCTCGGCGAGGTCCTCGCCGCTCGCACCCAGCGCGGTGACACCGGCGCCGAACCGGCGGGCCTGCTCAGCGAGGAGATCGCCGTTCGAGCCCGCCGCGAGAGCGACGACCCGGAACTCGTGCGGGTGGGCGGCCAGGACATCGAGAGCCTGGCTTCCGATCGAGCCGGTGGAGCCGAGGACCGCGACGCCCAGCCCGGCTCCCCCGCCCGCGTCAGCGGAACGCAGCGACGACATACAGGGTCAGGACGGGCGCGGCAAACAGGAACGAGTCGACGCGATCGAGGATACCGCCGTGACCCGGGATCAGCGTCCCGGAATCCTTTGCCCCGGCCGCGCGCTTCAACATCGACTCGGCGAGATCGCCGGCCTGAGCCGCGAGGCCGACGAGCGGACCGACGATCAGCCCGGTCTGGGCGGGTTGGCCGAGGCCCCACAGGACCACGGCGCTGGCGGCGGTCGCGGCCACGATTCCGCCGATCAGCCCGGCGTACGTCTTGGACGGCGAGATGTGGCTGAGGAAGCGCTGCCGGCCATAGCGCTTGCCGAGGAAGTAGGCCCCGGTGTCGTAGGCCCAGACCGTCAGGACGAGCAGGAGGATCCAGCCCCGATCCGGGCCGAGGCCGGCCAGCGGCGAGCCCGGCACGACCGGCGGCGCCTCGTGGCCGAGCCGCAGGACGAAGGCGAGGAGCGATGCGTAGAGCGCTCCGAAGACCGTCGAGAACCACGTGGCGAGGCCTTCCCGCGGATCCGGCCGGGTGAACGCGCCGATGGCCGCGAGGATCGCCCCGATCGCGACGAGGAGCGTCCCGCTGGCATCGATCGGCGGCACGACGGCCGCATCGAGCACGACGGCGACGGTCAGAACGACGCCGAGCCAGGCCAGGGACGGATGGCCGGCCCCGGTCAGGAGCGCGAAGACCTCACGGGCCGCGAGACCGGCTGCGACCACGACGACGGCCACGATCCACGGCCCGCCGAGGAGGAGCGCGACGACAAGGGGCGGGACCAGGACGGCGGCGCTGAGGGCCCGCTGACGGAGCATGCCGGTGGGGATCGGGCCGCGCCCGCTCAGCGCCCGAACCGCCGGGTGCGGCTGGCGAACTCGAGGAGAGCGGCGTCGAAGGCGTCCGCACCGAAGTCCGGCCAGAGCACTTCGGTCGTGTACAGCTCGGCATAAGCCGCCTGCCAGATCAGGAAGTTCGACAGGCGCTGCTCGCCGCCCGTCCGGATCACGAGGTCCGGATCCGGCATTCCTGCGGTGTAGAGCGCGCCCGCGATCGTCTCCTCGTCGATCTCCTCGGCGGTCGCGCCGCCGGCGACGATTCGGCGGACGGCGTCGACGAGCTCGGTCCGGCCGGCGTAGTTGAACGCGACATTGAGCAGGAGCCGATCGCCGCCGGCCGTTTCCGCCAGGGCCTCGCCGATCGATTCACGGGTGTCGTCGGGGAGCTCGTCGAGGCGGCCGAGGAGGCGGATCCGGACACCCTGCTCCTTGAGCTCGGCGGTCTCGCTCCTGATCGCCTGCTCGAGGAGGGCGAAGAGGCCGCGGACCTCGTCGTCGGAGCGGGCCCAGTTTTCGCGACTGAAAGCGTAGACCGTGACGACCGGGACGCGGCGCTTCACGGCATGGCGGAGGAGGTTCCGGATTGCCTCGACCCCGGCGGCGTGGCCGTCGAGCTCGGCCAGGCCCTGTTGGCGAGCCCAGCGTCGGTTGCCGTCCATGATGATCGCGACGTGCCGTGGCAGGTCGCTGTCCGGGAGGAAGTCGTCGACGGCGGTCGCGGCGGTCGCCGGCGGGCTCGTGGCGACCTCGTCGCCGGGCCGGTGCGCAGTCGGCGGCGCGTCGGTCGGGCGAGCGAGGGGCGTCCCGGCCACTAGACCTCCATGACCTCCTGCTCCTTCGCAGCGCCGAGCCGGTCGACCTCGGCCGTCCAGCGATCGGTCGTCTTCTGGAGCTGCTCGAGCAGGCGATGCGACTCGTCGGTCCCGACCTCGCCGTCGCGCTCTTCCTTCTTCAGCTCGTCGGCGGCGTCGCGACGCAGGTTGCGGACCTCCACCTTGGCCTCTTCCATCCGTCGGTGGACGCTCTTGACGAGGTCCTTGCGACGATCCTCGGTCAGCGGCGGGATGTTCAGCCGGACGACGGTTCCGTCGACGTTCGGCATCAGGCCGATGTCGCTCTTCTGGATCGCCTTCTCGATCGCCCCGAGAACACCGCGGTCCCACGGTTGGATCACGATCTGGTGAGCCTCGGGGACGCTGATCCCGGCCAACTGGTTGAGCGGCGTCTGGGTCCCGTAGTAGTCGATCATCAGGCGCTCGACGAGAGCCGTCGAGGCGCGTCCGGTCCGGAATGCCTGGAAGTCACGCTCCATCGCGTCGACCGCGCGCTTCATCCGCTGGTCGGCGGCCGAGATCGTCTCGCTGGTCATCGCCGTCCTCCGATGGCGCTCGCTGCGCCGGAGATCCGCGTCCCGACCGGCTCGCCGGCCGCCACGCGGGTGATGTTGTCAGGCTGGTTGAGGTCGAAGACCACGATCGGCAGGCCGTTCTCCATGCACAGGGAGACGGCCGCCGCGTCGAGGACCTTGAGCTGGTCGCGCAGGAGGTCCGCGTATTCGAGCTCAGCGTACCGCCGGGCGTCGGGATGGGTCAGCGGATCGGCATCGTAGACGCCGTCGACCTTGGTCGCCTTCAGGAGGACCTCGGCCCCGATCTCGACCGCGCGCAGGGCAGCGGCAGTGTCGGTCGTGAAATAGGGGTTGCCGGTGCCGGCCACGAACAGCGCGACTCGGCCTTTTTCGAGGTGACGCACGGCCCGCCGCCGGATGTACGGCTCGGCGACCTCGTTCATCGCGATCGCGCTCATCACCCGGGTCGGCACGCCGGCCCGCTCGAGTGCATCCTGGAGGGCGAGGCCGTTCATCACGGTCGCGAGCATCCCGATGTAGTCGCCGGTCGCACGATCCATGCCCGACGCGGCAGCGGCCAGGCCGCGGAAGATGTTCCCGCCACCGACCACGATCCCGACCTGGACACCGAGACGGTGAACCTCGGCGACCTGGTGGGCGATGAACGCGCAGAACTTGGGGTCGACGCCATAGGACCGATCGCCGAGCAGCGCCTCACCGGACAGCTTGAGGAGGATCCGCGAATAGCGGACGGCCTCCCGTGCTGGCCCGCCAGCGACCGGCGTCGTTCCGGTGGCGTCGTTCACAGCTCCTCCCCGAGCCCGTAGCGGGTGAATCGCCGGACGCGGATGTTCTCGCCGATCGTCGCGATCTTGTCGGTCACGAGGTCACGGACCGATCGCTCCTCATCGCGGAATGGCTGGTCGTACAGGGTGACCTGGGAGTACCACTTCTTGAGCTGGCCCTCGACGATCTGGGGCCGAATGGTCTCGGGCTTCTTCTGGGTTGCCTCGTCAGCGAGGAGCTCGGCCTTCTTCGCCTCGAGGACGTCGGCCGGGATGCCGTCCGTGTCGACGTAGAGCGGGGCCATGCCGGCAACCTGGATCGCGAGGTCGCGGACGAGCTTCTGGAACTCGTCCGTCCGGGCCACGAAGTCGGTCTCGCAATTGACCTCGATCAGCACGCCCACGCGGCCGCCGGTGTGGATGTAGCTCGACACGAGGCCCTCGCGGGCGTCGCGGCCGGCCTTCTTGGCGGCAGCCGCCAGGCCCTTCTCGCGAAGGACGGCGACGGCCTTCTCGACGTCGCCGTCACTCTCGACGAGCGCGTTCTTGCAGTCCATGAAGCCGGCGCCGGTCCGCTCCCGAAGGTCCTTGACCGCTGCGGCGGTGATCTCTGCCATCTGGTGGGTTCGCTCCTGTGTCCGTGGTTCGGCGGGTTGTGGCCCGCGGGTGGTGACGTTGCTGGGCGGACGCGTTCGTCCGGTTGGATTGAGGGGCGGGCGGGCGGCGGGCGCGATCCGGAAACCGGGTCGGCCGCATCGCGCGACCGGACCCGATCAGGCGTTGGCAGGCTCGGCCTTCTCGGCGGCTTCGCGGGCGAGCTCGGCCGCGATCTCCTCGGGGCTGGCCTCCGCGGCGGGAGCAGCCTCCGCGAGCGTGGACGTGGGGCGGGCGCCGGGCAGGAGGTCGTCGTCCTCGGCATCGGGCTCGAAGCTCAGCGCCTTGCCCCCGGCGAGGGCTGCCACGAGCTCATCCGAGGCGGACTCGTCGAACTCCGGCTCGGCGGCCATCGCGACCTCCGGCTCGGGCTCGTTGGCTCGCGCGGCGCGCTCCTGCTGGCCCTCGATGCAGGCCTCCGCGATCAGCGTGCACAGCAGCCGGATCGCGCGGATGGCGTCGTCGTTGGCGGGGATGATGTGGTCGATCTCGTCGGGGTCGACGTTCGTGTCGCCGGTGGCGACGACGGGGACCTCGAGCTTGTTGGCCTCGGTCACGGCGATCCGCTCGCGGTGCGGGTCGATGATGAAGACCGCGCCCGGGACGCGCTTCATCTTGCGCATCCCGCCGACCGTCAGGGTCAGCTTGTTCATCTCGTCGGTCAGCTTGGCGGCTTCCTTCTTCGTCATCCGCTCGAAGTCGCCGGCCTGCTGGCGGGCCTCCAGCTGCTCGAGCAGCGAGATCCGCTTCTTGATCGTGGTGAAGTTGGTGAGCATGCCGCCGAGCCAGCGCTTGTTGACGAACGGCTGGCCGGCCCGGGTCGCCTCCTGGGCGATCGGCTCCTGGGCCTGCTTCTTCGTGCCGACGAAGAGGACGTACTCGCCGCGAGCGACGGTATCGCGCACGAAGTCGAGCGACGACTCGAGGTGCTTGACGGTCTGGGCCAGGTCGATGATGTGGATGCCGTTGCGCTCGGCAAAGATGAAGGGCTTCATCTTCGGGTTCCAGCGCCGGGTCTGATGACCGAAGTGGACGCCGGCTTCGAGCAGCTGCCGCATGGAAACGTTCGGCACGGGGAGAGGCCTCCTGTCGGTGTGTTCCTCCGCGGACTTCTGTCGCCGGGTCTCCGGTCCTGGGATCCGTGCCACGTCGTCGCCCTGGGGCGCGCGCTCGGCTCGAGCTTCCTGGTCCGGCACCGTCCCGGTCGGAACGGTCCGCGTGTGATCTCCGTCGCTCCCGGCAGGTGCCGTCGGCGCGGGTGGGGTCGTGGCCACGGGCGGTCCCCGGAGCCGGCCGGAGTGTAGCACGGGGTTCGTCGGGGGCTGGTGGCGCAGTCTCGGGCCGGTCGCGCGGCCGCGGCGTGCGGCCTCGGCGTGTCATTGGCCGTTGATCCCAGCGATCCCACCGTCTCGATCAGCCTCGCTGATCAGGTGCTGACCTTCTGAGCGTGCCTCGCGGACAGTTCGGGGCGCTCGCCGGTCGATCGGTCGCACGGGCACGCTCGGATGTTCCGGTCCTGATCAACCACGCCGATCGTCGGGTCCAGCGAGGCCCGGCCCGGGACTGAACCCGCTCGACGCGGAACCTGCTCGATGCGTCTTCAGGCGACTGCTGATGCGGATCCTCGACTGTTCGCGCCTGCAATCAGCTGAACATCTGGTCGATCTGTGCGTGGGCGGCGCTCATCGACTCTGCCTGACCGCCGAATTCCGGAGGCACAGTCCAATGGAGACTGGTGATCAAGTTTCCGCTCCGTTGGGTTCACAGCGCGATCCCCCGGTGATGGCGGATCCGGAACGCCTCTCCGGCACGGACCGCCGGTTCGACCAGGACGAGGTCGACGCGGAGCGGCAGGCCAGGGAGGGCGGCCCCGCCCGGCAGACCGTCCCCGAGGAGCCGGCCGATCGCCGCGCGCAGATGGGCACGCTTGCGATGGTCGATCGTCTCCTCGGCGAGGCCGAAGCCGCGCGTCGCCCGCCAGCGGACCTCGACGATGACCAGGGACGCCGGCGGGCCGGGATCGACCGCGACGACATCGAGCTCGCCCCGCCCGAGACGGACGTTCCGAGCCAGGATCGTCCAGCCAAGCCCCGCCAGGCGCGCGGCAACCGCCGATTCCGCGTCGTCACCGAGCGTCTGGGCGTTGGTTCGCACGGATCCAACCTAGCCGCCCTCGCTCATCGATCGCTTATCGCGCGGCGGGCTCCAGGGCCGGCCCGTCGAAGACAAGCGCGT
Organism: Chloroflexota bacterium; assembly: GCA_013698095.1. Lineage (GTDB taxonomy): Bacteria > Chloroflexota > Limnocylindria > Limnocylindrales > CSP1-4 > CF-46. The sequence goes on along the minus strand of JACCVQ010000102.1, from coordinate 2,137 downwards.
CGAGCGTGGCGAGATCGGCGGCATCGAGCATCGCGTCGTCGGCCATGACCGGGACGGCCTCGCGGTCAAGCAGCTCGTGGGTGTCGGGCGAGGCCGCCGGATCGCCAAACATGTCGAACGCGAGCTGATCGCCGGCGAGCGTCCGCTGGAGAGCGAGGAACGATCGCCGGTGGAACGGCGTGAGGCCCATCGCCCGGATCGCGGTGCGATGGTCGAGCGTGGCATAGCCCTGGTTGTGCTCCCAGCCGTAGCCAGGGTAGCGTGCCGCCAGGAGCGTCATCATCCGGTCGCGAACGACCTTGGCGACGACCGACGCGCACGCGATCGAATACACCTTCGCGTCGCCGTCGACGATGTTCGAATAGGGCCCGACGAGGTGCTCGAAGCCCGCGATCCGGTTGCCGTCGACCATCACGTGCTCGTGCCCGCCGAGGCGGGCGATCGCCCGGCGCATCGCGAGATGCGTCGCGTGGTAGATGTTCAGCTGGTCGATCTCGCGAACCGAAGCGGCGCCGACGCCGACCGCCACGGCCCGCGCCCGGATCAGCGGCGCCAGGCGCTCGCGCTGGGCCATCGACAGGGTTTTTGAGTCGCGGACGCCGGGGATCCGGTGGCAGCCGGGCTTCATGATCACGGCCGCGGCGACGACTGCCCCGCAGGTGGGCGCGACGCCGACTTCGTCGACACCCGCGACCCGGGTCAGGCCATCGTTCCAGAGGCGGCGCTCATGACGAAGGGTCGGGACGATCACGGCCATCGGAGGTCAGGGTAGCCGGTCGCGCCGCGGTCCGGAAATTGAACGACCCCGGCGCGGGCCGGGGTGGGGGCGATCGGCGCGCGGGCCGGACTAGCGGGCGGTTCGCCGCTCCCGCAGGGTGGCCGCCTTGCCGACGCGGTCACGCAGGAAGTACAGCTGGGCGCGGCGGACCTGGCCGTGACGGACGACCTCGATCTTCTCGATCCGGGGGCTGTTGATCTTGAACGTCCGCTCCACGCCGACGCCGCTTGCGATCCGGCGGACCGTGATCGAGCGGGTGATCCCGCCACCGCGGAGGCGCATCACGATGCCCTCGAAGACCTGGATCCGCTCGCGGTTGCCCTCGACGACCTTGGCTGACACCTTGACGGTGTCGCCCGAGGCGAGCTCGGGGAGGTCGGTGCGGAGCTGGTCGGAGACGATCTCGTCGAGGACGTTCACTGCGGCGTTCCTTGTGTCATGCGTCGGCAGCGTGAAGCTGCGGGTGGGGCATCAGGAAGGGCCGAACCAGTCGACCGGCGGCGGAGTATAGCACGGTGACCGCGTGCGCCCGGATGCCCGAGGAGGAGATGTCCGAGTGCGCCGCGGTCACCTCCGACGCCGTGTCCGGACCTCGGGCTCAGGCGGCAGCGGCAGGTCCGGCCGGCGCTCGGCGGTGCGTGCGCGCGCCTGCTCCTCGCGCCAGCGGGCGACCGCTCCGTGGTCGCCCGACGTCAGGATGGCCGGCACGTCGAGCCCCCGGAACGACGGCGGGCGGGTGTACTGGGGGTACTCCAGGAGCCCGGCGGCGAATGACTCCTCCGTGGTCGAGAGCTCGTCGATCGCGCCCGGCAGGAGGCGAATGACCGAATCGATGACGACGAGGGCCGGCAGCTCGCCACCGGTCAGGACGTAGTCGCCGATCGACAGCTCGAGGTCGACCAGGCTCCGGATCCGATCGTCGACTCCCTCGTACCGGGCGCAGACGAGCACGAGGTGCGGCCGTCCGGCCAGGTCGTGGGCACGCGACTGGGAGAACACCTCGCCGGCCGGATCGAGCAGGATCACGAGGGAGTCGTGACGCCGCACGACGTCGATCCCGTCGGCGATCGGCTCCGGGCGCATGACCATCCCGGCCCCGCCGCCGTATGGCGCGTCGTCGACGCTGCGATGACGGCCGATCCCCCACTGGCGCAGGTCGTGGGTCCTGATCGTGGCGATGCCGCGCTCCTGGATCCGACCCGGGATGCTCGCCCCGAGTGGCCCCGAGACCATCTCCGGGAACAGCGTCAGGACGTCGATCTCGAGCGGCATCGGGCGCGTTTCGTCGATCAGTCGGCGAGGACGTCGAACTGGTTGGGGCGGGCAGCCTCGGCCTCGTTCGCGGCTTCGGATCCGGCC
>JACCVQ010000100.1 GCA_013698095.1 Chloroflexota bacterium | reverse complement strand
CGACACGAGCACGGCGATCGCCCTCATGGTCGAGGATCACGAAGCCCATGCCGCGACACTCGAGGCGGTCCGCGGCCGGCGCCTCGGGATGGCCGGCCATGCCTGGTTCGAGACGTACTCGGTCCTGACGAGGCTGCCTGCCGGGCTTCGTCGTTCGCCAGTCGACGTCGAGCGCCTGCTGGCTCACAACTTCCCCACGTCCGGCTTTCTCGGTGAGGCGGAAGCGGTCGCGCTCGGCTCCGAGCTCGCCCGGCTGGGCGTTTCGGGCGGGGCCGTTTACGACGCGCTGGTCGCTGCGGCCGCACGACAACACGGACGACCGCTTCTCTCGGGCGATGGACGGGCGCGCCCTGTCTACGAGGCGCTCGGCGTGGAGGTCCAGGTCATCCGCTGAGCGGCGCTCGGGCCGACTTGGCCCGTGGGGGTCGGAAACCCGGATTCGCGATCAGGCAGCACCGTACGATGCGCCGATGCTGTTCCTCCTGTACCTCGTGGTCCGGGTCCTCGCCCGTCTCCTCGGCGCCAGCGGCAAGACGACCGCGCTAGGGATCTCGAGATCCTCGTCCTCCGCCATCAGCTCCGGGTCCTTCAACGGACGAGCGGTCCGCCGAAGTTCCGGGCCATCGACCGGGTGCTCCTCGCGGCCGTGAGCCGGTCAATCCCACGCGACCGCTGGGTCGCCTTCATCGTCACCCCAGCGACGCTCCTCCGCTGGCACCGCGAGCTCGTGCGGAGGAAGTGGACGTACCGCCGGACCGGTCGACCAGGACGGCCGTCGATCGATCCCGGGGTTCGGGAGCTCATCTGTCGGCTAGCCCGGGAGAACCCTCGGTGGGGTTGCGTCCGGATCGGAGGCGAGCTCCGTAAGCTCGGGATCCGGGTAGGAGCGACGACGATCCGGACTCTGCTCCGGACTGTGCGACTCGGTCCTGCCCCGTGGCGGACGGACCGACCTGGACCGAGTTCCTCCGGGCTCAAGCGCAAGGGGTCATCGCGTGCGACTTCTTCACCGTCGAGACCGCCTGGCTGCGGACGCTCTACGTCCTCGCGTTCATCGAGCTCGGCAGCCGGCGGATCTTCTTGAGCCCCTCAACGGCTCACCCCGACTCGGCGTGGGTCACCCAGCAGGCCCGCAACCTCGCCCTGAACCTCGACGATCGATCAACCGCGATCCGGTTCCTCATTCACGATCGAGATACGAAGTTCAGCCGAGCGTTCGATGCGGTCGTCCGCTCGGAGGGGGCGAGGGTGATCCTCACCCCGATCCGGGCCCCCAACGCCAATGCCTACGCCGAACGGGTCATCGCGACGATCAGGGCCGAGTGCCTCGACTGGACACTAATTCTCGGTCGGCGGCATCTGGATCGGACGCTCCGGACCTATGCCGAGCACTACAACCGCAGCCGGCCCCATCGCGGGCTCGCCCTCGCGACCCCGCTCGCCGAACCCCCAGGACCCAACCCGGTGAGCCCGCGAGACGTTCGCCGCCGGGACCTGCTCGGCGGGCTGATCCACGAGTACCATGGACTCGCTGCATGATCGAATCTGGGTTTCGACCCCCACGGGCCACCGGTCGAGCACTGTGCTCGCGGACGACCTTCTCGATGACATCCTGGAAGTAGCACAGGACGACGCGACGGGGCATCTCGATGCGTTCGCCATCGCGTCCCTTGATGTACGGGACGTGGGCGGCCTCGATGATCGCTTCCCGCGTCGGATCGAATTCGAGGATCGGGGCGTCGCCGAGCGGCGCTGGCGAGGGGCAATCGGGTCCCATGGCGGGAGTCTGCCGGACGAGAGCAGCTTCGCGCTCACATCCTCATCGCAGGTCAGTAGGCGCGAGCGAACATAGCCGTCTCCGAAACCGGCGCGCCACGTGCCGATCGAGGGCCGCGACGAGTGGCCGATTTCTACCGCCTCTCGCGCCGCGCAGCCACCGCGCAGGTGCTCAGCCGCCTCCGTACTGGAGCCACAGGATGGCAATGAGGAGCGCGAAGAAGCCGACGCCAAAGCGCGACGATCCCCCACCACCCATGCACGATCAGCCACAGGCAACCGACAGCCGGATGCTCTCGCATCAGCAGGTGCTGCTCCGCCAACAGATAGACCCCGACCGCAAGGGCACCGACGCCGAACGCGACGATGAACAGCACCGAGGCCGTCACGGAGAGGCTCGGGACCGCGGCGACAAGGACGATCGGCGCGGCGCCCACGAGGAGCGGGCCGCTGATGAGTCGCCATGGGTGCCGCTCGATCCAGCGCGCCCGGCGATCGAGAGCGCTGCTGGTTCGCGGCGTGATGAGCGGGCGCTCATCGGTTTCCGGATCCTGCCGTCACCTGGTCAGGTGCTGTACCGGCTAAGCACGAGTACCAGTACTAGTGAGGGCGCGTGGCCCGTCAATCGACACCGCGTCCGAGTTGCGCTTCGCGTAAGCCGCAGTCGGCGCTACCAGCCCCGGCGGATGAACCGGCGTCCATTGATCACCAGGATCAGCACGGCCATCCCCATCCAGACCACGCCGAACATGCCGAGCGACGGGATCACGAAGAGAACGCCGGCGACAATCATCACGATCGCACCATGTGTTCCCCTAGTGTCCCGACACGAAAGATGCTAGACCGTTGCCGCGATCGCAGCTACGATGCTCGGCATGGCTCATCCTCCCGCCGCCCCACTGACCGTCAGCCCATCTGAACGCGGCGTGCTCGAGCGTCTCGTCCGGGCCCGGACGACCGAGCAGCGGGTGGCCCAGCGAGCGCGGATTGTTCTCGGCGCTGCCGATGGAGTCGCGAACAAGCGGATCGCGGCGGAACTTGGCGTCACGCTCATGACCGTGCTGCTCTGGCGCCGCCGCTTCCAGGCCGATCGCCTCGCCGGCCTCGGCGATGCGCCCCGCTCGGGTCGTCCACTCGTCTATGAGCGCGGCGAGCGCGATCGGATCATCGCCCTGACGCTCGAGCCGACGACCGACGGCACGACCCACTGGAGTGCCCGGCGGATGGCCGCCCGGATCGGCACCTCGATCACGACCGTCCAGCGGATCTGGGCCGAGGCGGGCTTGAAGCCGCATCGGACCGAGACGTTCAAATTCAGTACTGATCCCGACCTGGCGGTGAAGATCCGCGACGTGGTCGGGCTGTATCTCGCCCCGCCCGAGCGGGCGATCGTCCTGAGCCTCGACGAGAAGACCCAGATCCAGGCGCTCGATCGGACCCAGCCGATGCTGCCCCTCCGCCCGGGCCAGGTCGAGCGCCATACCCACGACTACAAGCGCAACGGCACGACGAGCCTGTTCGCCGCGCTGGAGGTGGCCACCGGCAAGGTCACCACCGAAGCCCGGGCCCGCCACACCGGGGCCGACTTCCTGGCCTTCCTCCGCCACGTCGAGCGGGCCTACCCGGACGTCGAGCTCCATGTCGTCCTCGACAACGTGTCGACCCACAAGACGCCCGACGTCCGAGCCTGGCTCGAACGGCATCCGCGGATCACTTTCCACTTCACCCCGACCTCGGCCTCCTGGAGGAACCAGGTCGAGACGTGGTTCGGGATTCTCTCCCGCGCGGCGCTCCGGCGCGGCAGCTTCGGCTCGGTCAAGGAGCTCATCGCCAGGATTGAGCTGTTCGCCGCCAGCTGGAACGCCGGGGCCAGTCCATTCACCTGGGTCAAGACCGCGGACGAGATCCTGGCCAAGGCCGTTCGCAAGCCTGTGGCGACTTCCGAATCGGGACACTAGAAGGCGGCCGTAGTTGTTGTGACAGTCGACCTGTCGATCACTGGGGCGGGGTTCCGAGCCGCCGATCTCGTGTGCCCATCCCCACTTTTGGGCTGCGTACCAACCCAAGCGATACGTGAGCAAACACTGCCACATGCAATGCCGGATCCCGTTCTCGACGCGGATGTCCAAGTGATACTTGAGACGGCTCCAAAAGATTGCCTGGCCACTTGCCCGCCGTGGCAACTTGACGGCGAAGACGAATCTCTGTTCGTCAGCGTTGCCGGTGGAGGCTTGGCGGTCTGGGATGGTCCGCCGAAGAGCCCGAGTAGCCCACGCTACATCTTGTGGTCTGCTGCAACGGGATAAGGATTACGGACTCTACCCACATGGCGCGCTTGGGAAGTACGCGCATAGCCCCGGAATGGACTGCACGAACTCCGCTGTGCTAGTGGCGGGCTTCAGGTCCTGCACCAGAAGCACATACTGGCCCAGCGTCGGTCGACCCGACCTGGCAACCAGGACCTGGGCTGGGTCGACCCCGGCTAACCGAAACACGTCGGTGCCAACGATCGATGAAGCGTCGGTTACCTTCGTCGCGGTCCCGAATGGCTGCAGGTCGGTAGCCTTGATGCCCGCCTGCGATCCGGCGAGGACCGTGTATTTGGCCGTGCCGACGACCAGGGTCGGTTGAGAATCGACCGTCGTCGCGCAGCCGACGATCGCGACGAGGATCGTCGCGATCAGTGCTGATGCCCTAATTGCTGGGCGGATTCAACCGGTCGTCGCAACACCTTCATCAGGGAGGTGGGCATGGGACGACCACAGGGATGGATCAAGACAGCGACCGGCAGGGCAGCGATGCGCTCGCCGGGGCGTCCGCCACCGCAGCGGGAGATCGAGCGCGGGTTCTGGAAACTGATCGCCACGGGTGTCGCCAGCGAGGACGCCGCGATGGCGATGGGTGTGTCGCAGCCCGTCGGGACCCGGTGGTTCCGTCAGGGTGGCGGCATGTCACCGATCCGTCTGGCCGAGCCGTCAGGCCGCTATCTGTCGTTCGCTGAGCGGGAGGAGATCGCTTTGCTCAGGGTCCAGGATCTCGGGGTGCGCGAGATCGGTCGCAGACTCAGCCGGCCGGCGTCGACGATCTCGCGCGAGCTGCGACGCAACGTCGCCACGCGCGGTGGCCGAGCGCCAGGCCCGCCGTCCCAAGATCGCCAAGCTGGCCGAAAACCCTCGGTTGCGCACGTACGTGCAGGACCGTCTCGCCGGGACGATCGCCCGGCCCCGACGGTGGCCTGGTTCCCGGCCCGACGGTGCGGTTCATCGGCCGCCGCCACGGCCGCCGCGCCGACCGGCGGTGGGCGAAGTCGTGGAGCCCGGAGCAGATCTCCCACCGACTGCGGGTCGACTTCCCCGATGATGCGTCGATGCGGGTCAGCCACGAGGCGATCTATCAGGCGCTGTACGTTCAGGGTCGCGGTGCCCTCAAGCGCGAGCTCGTGGCGTGCCTGCGCACCGGGCGCGCGCTCCGCGTACCTCGGGCACGGACCCGTGGCCGTGGGAAATCGTTCGTGACCCCCGAGATCCTGATCAGCGAGCGACCCGCCGAAGCTGCGGACCGCGCCGTGCCCGGCCACTGGGAAGGCGACTTGATCGTCGGTCTCAACAGCTCGGCGATCGGGACACTGGTCGAGCGCACCACCCGATTCACGGTGCTGCTGCACCTGCCGCCCGTGGACGGCCGCAGCAGCCAAGCGCGGATCAAGAACGGTCCGCCGCTGGCCGGCCACGGCGCCGCGGCCGTGCGCGACGCGATCGCCGATGCCATCGCCACCCTGCCCGAGCAGCTGCGGCGGTCGTTGACCTGGGACCAGGGAGCGGAGATGGCCCAGCACGCCCAGCTCCGCATCGACACTGGCGTCGCGATCTACTTCTGCGAGCCGCGCAGCCCCTGGCAACGTGGCACCAACGAGAACACGAACGGCCTGCTCCGCCAGTATTTCCCGAAGGGCACCGACCTGGCCCGGCACTGTCGAGCCAACCTCGACGCCGTCGCGCTCGCACTCAACACTCGACCCCGCAAGACCCTCCGCTGGAAGACACCCGCCGAAGCTCTCGACGAACTCCTAAACTCGGCTAGACAAGGCAGCGTTGCGACGATCCCTTGAACCCGCCCAATACCTCGCGATCCGCTACACCGAGCGCCTCGCCGAGGCCGAGGCCGTCGGCTCCGTCGGGAGCCGCGGCGACAGCTATGACAACGCCCTGGCCGAGACGGTCAACGGCCTGTACAAGGCCGAGCTGATCAACCGCCACGGGCCCTGGCGGACGGTCGAGGAGGTCGAGCTCGCGACCGCCCGCTGGGTCCACTTCTGGAACACTCAGCGCCTTCACTCCGCCTGCGGTGATGTCCCGCCGGCCGAGTTCGAGGCCGCCTACCATTCCCTACAGGCAGCCACCGCGGCCGCCTGAACCCAATCAGCCGAGTCTCCACGAAACCCAGTGCGGTTCACTGGTTCGATTCGTCAACGACTTGTGCGAAGGCCAGCTGACTGGGTTCCGCCGGCCCCTTCATCGCGCGCGAAGAGCGCCGGGATCGCGCCATCGCCGCAGGCTCCAAGCAGGATCAGCCAGTGGAAGCTGGGGCCAGCTACGTCTTCGGCCTGGCGGTCGATCCGGAGATCGCGCGGATCGAATACAACCCCGGCGGCGTCACCCGAGTCATCGACCGGGCGGGCTAGATGCTCTGGCTCCAACGGTCAGTGGGTCACCCATGCACCGGGCATGTCGGTCGCCCACACCGACGCAAATCGGTCGAGCACCGGCGAGGCCGAATCGTGAACTGGCTCGCCCCCACGCTGCTGTGGGCCTTCCCACTGCGACTCGGGACCTGCCATTGCCCAGCGCAGATCGACGACCCGGGACGGCTGTGTATCCGGGAGAGCGAACTGAATGTGGTCGAGGGCGTCGCCCTGACTGGTCTCGATCGCGGTGACGAGGTCGAGAGCTACGCGAGCGACCTCGGCTGCCGGTTCGTCGCCCTCGCAGACCCTGCGCAGGGCTTGACGGGCGGTTGTCGTGTCCCGCCGTGCAAGGGCGGCCCGAGCGAGGAATAGCTGACCATCAGGAACGCTCAGCGCGTCGACGTTGGGGTGGAGGAGGGGATAGGCATCGGCGTAGCGCGCGCCGACGAGATACGCGGTCGCGCATCGAACCTGGTCCGATCGCGACGCCTCCGCGATCTTGCCTGGCTCGAGGCCGAGGGCCTCGACGGCCTCCTCGAACTCTCCACGCGAAGCGGCGGCTTGAGCTCGATAGCTGCGGACGACGGAGAGTTCGACGAGTTCGTCCGCCGCCGCCGTCTCGATTGCGCTGTCGAGCGCTAGGTCTTCGAGGCGGTCGAGCAACCCCGTGACAATGGCCTCGACATCCCCGCTCGGATTGCGTCCCGGAACTGCCGGTAGGTCACGCAGGCGTCGCGCGGCGGTCAACGCCTGGTCTGATCGTCCGAGGCGCGCTGCTGTCAGCCCGAGAAGGCGGACCGTTTCGGCGTCGGTGTCCTCGTAGGCGCTCTCAAAGAGGCCCATGGCGGTCTCATAGGCTGCGCGATCACCGGTCGCATCGCCGAGGTGTCCGAGGATCGCGCCCTGCAGGAGCAGGCCCTCCCGGTCGGTGGGCTGAAGGCCTCGGAAGGCCCCGATGTGCACAAGCGCATCGAGCGGCCGCCGGTCGTGCCAGGCGACGCGTGCCGCTAGGAACTCGGCGCCAGCCCGGAAGGTGGGGACGCCGGACTCGAGAAGCTCGCCCGACGCGTCAACGGCCTCGGCAATGCGATCCTGTTCGATCAGTACTTCGACGCGGGCCGCGCGTGCGTTCGGGCTATCGCCGGCCCCTTCGAGCATCACATTGGCCTGGTCCGGACGGCGGAGGCCGAGCAGCGCTCGGCCGGCGACGAGGTGGGAGACCTCTCGCGACGCGGCCGGCAGCTCGCCTCCCTGGGCGCGCGTCGCCCACCGAAGGGCGTGGTCGTAGCGACGTTGATTGAATGCGTCGAGGGCCAATGCGAGTTGGCGTCTTGGCGTATTCGCTGCCTTGCTTATGCGGACTGCGTGGCGGTGAGCCGCGTCAAGGTCGGCCGCGGTGTTCGCTTCGTTGAAGGCGGCGAGCAGTGGGTCATCGACCTCAGCGGCCGGCTCGTCGGCAACGCCTTCGGCCTCGCCAAAGGCGACGCGCCAGCTAGTCCCGACCGCCGCCGCGATGCGATCGAGGAGCGAGATCTGGATGCCGTGGCGACCGGACTCCAGCCTTGAGATGACCGATTGGGTCGTGCCGACTCGAACGGCGAACTCGACCTGGGTCAACCCAAGCGACGATCGCAGTCTTGCGATCGACAAGGCGAGATCGGCATACGGACGCCGTCTCCGCCGTGCCTCGTCGAGGCCGGGGACGTCGGCGAAGCCTGGGAAGGCGTCGATGCGTGCGGAATCAGACATACGGTCATTCTCATGTTCGGTCGGTGGGGATCAGATCGCGTTCGCGGCTGGCGGGCTGGCGCTCGAGCTCAACCTGGTAGGCGTCGAGCCGCGCGTTCGCGGCTTCGAGAACGTGACGCGAGAGCAACCGTCCCTTCTTGGCGGTGCCGTCGACGAAGATCGCCGCGCGCTCCCCGGCGATCGTCACGAATCGGAAGAACTGCCTGGCTTGGCCGGCCCGATGGCGGACCCTGGACTCCCAGAGATTCTCGAACCCCTGGAGCTTCTTGATCGGCTCGCCGGCGCTTGCCCCGTAGAACCGTCCTTGGATCTGGACGTGATGGATATGGAAGATGAGGTCGACGTAGATGCCGGCGAGGACGTCCTGCTGGGGGTGGCACGTTTTCATCCAGGCCTTTCCCCCCGGAGAGACATATGCCTGATGGGCCATTCAGAGCCACTCCCACCCTATGCGGATTTTGCTATGATGTCAATTGAACACCCGTTCGGGCTTCACCGTCGCCGACGCTACTGGACCGTCCCAGCTCCCGTCAGGGGGTGAATCCCTGCGGTTGCGAAGTATCGCAGTTCTGCTATGATCCGGCAAACAACAACGTCAAGCTAGGAGACGCCGAAGATGAACGCCAAGGCCCACGAGGTCGAAGTCCACGTCAAGTCGTTGAAGACGAACGCCAAGACCGAGTTCAAGATCGTCGAGACCGCGACGCTCGACGAGGTCTGGACCGAGTCCGGCTCGGCCGGCCGACTGAACGAGCCGCGCGCGGCCGGCGACACGTTCCGCTGCCAGGACGGAACGGACCTTTCCAATCGGCTCGGCGACAGCCTCGAGACCCTGCTCGCTGAGGACGTCTGCCGCAATCGCCACTTCGAGATCCGCGGCGACTCAGGCGGCGCTTGAATGGCCGACCCCGAGCTGCCTGTCGCTAGCGACCCAGTCACGGCCAGCGCGGCATGGCGGGCGGCGGCTCCGGCTGCGCTGGAGGGGCTGACCTGGATCGAGGAGAGCGATCTCCGGATCCGGGTCAGCGTGCCCGCGGTTCGCGCGGACGGCGGCGAAGACATCTACCTCGCGCGGTTCGATTTCACCTGGTATCCGACCTGGCCGCCGAGCGTGACGTTCCTCGACCCAACGACCTTCGCTCCAGCGACGGAGGCCTGGCCCGTGGTCAACGGCATCAGCCACATCGCGTTCCATCCGAACTACGACGGAACGCCGGCCGGGATGGTGTGTAACTCGATGTTCTTCGAGTTCTACTTCTGGGGCGGTCACGCCAAAGAAGGCAGCCACGTATGGGATGGCAAGCGCCACAACTTCGCAGCGTCGATCAACGTGTTGCGCGACGCGCTGAAGCCGCCGTACTACGTGGACCGTCCGCGATGAACCGGATCGCGATTGGTCCGGACGTATGGCCATCGACGCTCGACGTCTTTGCGCGCTTCGCGGCGACCCGGATGGAGGGCGGGTGCTTCTGGTATGGCGTCCGTTCGGTTCGTCCCGAAGAGCCGTCGCAGGTCGCCACCGTCGGGATCCCGAAGCAGGTCAACCGGCCTCGTAACTTTTCGATTCCCGCGGATGCGCTGGCGGACCTCAACGCCGCCATCCGTGACGACCACGAGGTCCTAGCCCAGCTTCACGGCCATCCCAGCTGGGACGTCGCAATGTCTGAGTGGGACGAGGACCTGGCCGTTTCGCGCCGAATCGTGTCGCTCGTCCTCCCGTTCTGGGGATCCCTCGATCGCCTCGCGCTCGAGCAGATCGGAATCCACGTCTTCGGGGATGGCGGATGGCGCCGCCTCGGACCGGTCGAGGCGAGCGACCTCTTCGTCGATCGCGCGGGCCCGCCGATCACCCTCGTTGATCATCGATGAGCACGAGTGGCGATCGGCACCTCGGCCCGGATCCGGCGGGCCTACTGCCCTCGGCCGCCGCCGGCGACGGGCATGTCACCGTTGTGGCTGAGCCGGCGTTCGCCGCGACGTTCGCTGGTCAAGCGCTCCTTCGCATGCTCGTCGACCTGCTCGCTCGGCAGTTCAGCGTCCTGGAGCGCGTCGAACTCGACGTCCCGCGGCTGCCGGCGATCAGCCGCGCCACCGGCGCCGTCGCGGGCGAGGACCTCGAGACCGCGCTCCTTCGGGTCGGATCGGCAGCCGGAGGAAGCGAGATCTCCGTCACGCGAGCCGGGTCGACCGCGGAGCACGTGATTTTCGTGGGGCCCGGGTCGCCGTCACGTGCGGGTGCTTTGTCGACGATCTCAGCGGTCGCCAACTCGTGGTTGGCAACCATCTCGGACGATCCAGTCGCGGCCCAGGTCGACCTCGACGAGCTGCCGTTCGGCCCGCATCTTGCTGCAGCGATTGCGTCGGATCGGCTGTTCCGCGGGCTCCACGGCGTTGGCGTGACCGGAACCAGCCACATCGAACTGCTTGCGGCCCCCGAACTCGCCATCATCCGCGAGCGTCTGAGCGGTTTTCGCCTTCCGCCGTGCTACGTGATCGGGCTGGGCGCGGTCGGTGCCGCATTCCTCCTGACCCTGGGCGCGACCGGCATTCCCGCGACTGTGGTCGGCCTGGATCCCGACGATTCCGACACCACCAGCCGGAATCGCCTTTTGTCCATGGGCTACGAGCAGGTTGGGATCCCGAAGCCTCAGCTCGCCGCGGTCCTGGTCAAGGGAACGGAACTGGATTTCTATCCCAACGAGGTCGCCTGGCCCGCATACTATGGCGACCCGGATCGCCGCCGACCAAAATACCTCGCGGCCCAAGAGGCGAAGTACCGCTACGAGTGGGTGATCTCAGCGGTCGACAAGAACCTCCATCGGCGGAACATCGCGAACATTCTGCCGCTGCATGTTCTGTCCGGTGCCACCAACGGATTCGTCGCCCAGGCCGCCTACATGGCGATGGTCGGTGACTGCGAGTGCCTTGCTTGCAATCATCCGGTCCCGAGCTTCGATCTCGACGCGACCCGTGACGGGCTGGCATCGGTCGGCGCAGAGGAGCGTGTAGCGCAGCTGCGCGCGATGGGCGCGTCAGACGCTGACGTCGTGGCTATCGAGACCTACCTCGACGATCCTGCGTGCGGGGCGATCGGCGAGGCCACGCTCCGCCGGCTCGGAGTCGATGGCGGGGTCGACTGGGCCGTAGGCTTCGTCTCCGCGGCGTCCGGCGCCCTCCTCGCGGCCCAGTTCGTACGAGCCGCGATCCTCGGTGCGGAGTCTGGTACGTCCGTTGGCGCCGAGCGCCGGCTGATCTTCTGGGGAACGCCCGAGCTGATCGACAGCCTCGCGCGTCGCCGGACCAGCTGCCCGGTGTGCGGTGACGTCGAGCGCCAGCAGGCCTTCGCCACGCGCTGGGATGGCCTGTGATCACGTTGGAGTTCACGAACCCTCGCATTCGCACGCTCGGCGCGCCTCGGTGCATAGGCGGCCACGAGGCCCAGCACTGTCAAGGGACAGACAGAACTGCCCAGCGGCGGTCAGCGGATCGGCCCATCTGCGGCCACTGAACGTGCCCATCTGCGGCCACTGAACCTGCCCAAGTCCGAGCGGGCCGCCGCAACTCCAAGTGAGTCGCCCGCGTCTCAGCGATCATGGTCCCCATGCCCCGGCTCCGAGTCGTCCTAACCGTTGCCGTCATGTCGGTGGCGGCCTGCGGGGTGGTACCTGGTCCCACTGCGCCGCCGGCGCGATCTCCCATCTCATCGGCTCCGGCGTCGGTCACACCTTCCACGCCGGGCACTGTCAGCGATGCGGCAAACGGCATCTCTTTCGAGCACCCGGCTGGCTGGACGCGCTCGCAGCCGAACCAGCACAACCCGATCAACGACGGACCGCTGATTTATCTCAGCACCGACCCACTTCTCTCCGCGTGCGCCACCGCTGCGGAGGTTCCACCCAATCCGCCGGACGCACAGGGCCGCGCCTGTGACTGGCCGCTCACAACGCTCTCGCCGAACGGCGTGTTTGTGGACTGGCTGACGACCCGGATCCTTCAACCGTTGCCAAGCGTGGGGGAGCCGATCGCGATGAACGGCGACACCGCTCGGCTTCAGATCGAACGGCCGGGATCCTGCGAGAGGATCGGGGCCACCGAGACCATCAGCGTCCTGGTCCCCATCGGGCAGCCCAAGCCGTGGTCGAACGTGGCCGTGATCGCATGCGTCCGAGGCCCGGACCTCGCGACCGCCGAAGCACAAGTGCGCGCGATGCTCGCCTCAGCCATCGTCGCGCGGTGATCCAAAGAAGGCCCGAACCGGTCATTCCTCCCGTGTATCGAGCGAGAACACCCCGCGACCGTCGAGGGCTTCGGTCAATCGATGTGAGCGGCCCTCGGTGACGATGACGTGGGCGTGGTGGAGGAGGCGATCGACGGCGGCCGTGGCGAGACCCTTCGGAAAGATCGAGTCGAACCGGGCCGGATGCAGATTGCTCGTCATGATCAGCGAACGCTTCTCGTACGCGGCATCGACGAGTCGATAGAGCGCCTCGGCCTCGTCGGCGCCGGCCGGCAGGAGGCCGATGTCGTCGACGATGATCAGCTCCGAGCGGACGATCCGCTCGACGACCTTGCCGGTCGTGGCGTCGATCCTCGAGCGGGCGATCGTCGCAGTCAGCGATTCGAGGCTGAACCAGCTGACCCGCAGGTCGCGATCGATGGCGGCGTGGGCGATCGCCTCGGCGAAGTGGCTCTTGCCGGTCCCTGACGGCCCGACGAGGACGAGGTTCTCGGCCCGCCCGATCCAGTCGAGGGTGCGGAGGGCCCACTGGGCGTCGCCCGGGATCGCCGAGGCCTTCGGCTCCCAGGCGTCGAACGTCTTGCCGGATGGCAGTCTTGCCGCCTTGCGGTGCATTTCGCGGGTGGAGTGGTCGCGCCCGGCAGCCTCCTCGGCGAAGAGGACCTTGAGCAGGTGAGTGTGGTCCCAGCCCTCGTCCCGAGCCCGGGCGAGGATCGCCGGGCCGGCCTGGCGGACGTAGCGCAGGCGGAGCCGATGCAGCAGACGGGCCAGGTCGAGCGGCAGCGGTTGCGCCTCGACCGGCTGGAGCCGGGGTGGCAGGTCGCGCCAGCGGGCGAACTCGTCGCTCGCCTCGGCGCCTTGAAGACGGCCACGGGTCTCGTACGGGTCGTGGGCCGGTCCGTGGGCGCTCACCGCCCGACGAGCTCCCACGCCGACGTCCCAGGCTGGAGCGTGTCGTCGGCATCGTCGCGATCGAAAGGCCCGGCTGATCGGTCGCCCATGAGCCGGAGGTAGTCAAGGATCGACTCGAGATCGCCGTCGGCAAAGCGGCCGGCTTCGGCTGCCAGACCGAGGGCTCGATCGACAGGCGTTGCGCCGACGAGGGTGGCAAGCTCGGTCGCCCGCCGGATCTTCGTCCGGATCCGCTCGGCGCCTGCCGCCGCGGCCAGGATCAGCCAGCGCTCGGCACCGCCGCCGATCTCGAGGAAGGCGATCTCCTCGGGCGTCTGGGCCCGTGGCCTCGGGTGGAGCGGATCGGACGTCCGCTCGGGATAGTGGGCCGGGTCGATCCGGGGAACGCCCGGCGTCGTCAGCCGATGCCTCGCGACCTCCCGTGCACCATCGTCGCCGGCATGGGTCACGACGAGCTCGTCGCCTGAGACCCGAACCCAGACGCGATCGCCGGCGAGGGCGTGGGGCACGCTGTAGCGGGCCGACCCGAAGCGGAGGGTCGCGTCGTCGTCGACGACCCGAGTGACGCCGAAGGCGACGGTGTGGGCCTCGGCCGGGATCGGGTGGAGTCGCCGCCGTTCGGCGGCCAGTCGTTCGGCCGGCGGCTGGCGAGTCTCGCGGTGCTCTCGGGCGTTGACCGTCTCGCAGAACGCGTCGCAGGCCGCCCGCAGCTCGGCGAAGGTCTCGTACGCCGGCAGGAGGTTCGCCGCCGTCGGCACGAGGTCGGCCTTGGCGATCTTGACGGTGCTCTCCGACCCGCCCTTGCTCTCCGGATCGGCCGGCTGGCAGGCGACGATCTGGATCCCGTAGTGGCGACCGGCCGCGACGAGCTCGGGGTGCCGGACGGCAATCCCGGCGACCCGGTCGATGGTGACGGTCCGCTCGTTGTCGGTGAGGGCATAGGTCGGTGCGCCACCGAACCGGCGGAGCGTCTCGTCGAGGCAGGCGATGACGGTCGGCAGCGTCCGATCGTTGGTCGGGATGACGACGCGGAACCGGCTCCAGGCGAGCCACGCGCACCAGAGGAGGGTGTTCCGACCGCCGATCCGCGGACCCTGACCCCAGTCGAACTGGAGCCACATGCCGGGTTCCGGGATCCACGGCCGATAGACGCGCCGGTGGCCGGCAGCATAGGCCCGCTTCGCCCACGCGACAGCACGGCGCGTCGTCCGCTCCGATCCCTCGAACCCCTGGGCCCTGAGCTTGTCGTGGACGACGTCGGCCCGCACCTTGCCATGCGAGCGCTCGACCCACTCCTCGACCTTGGCGAGATGGCCGTCGATCAGCCGGTCACGGGCGGCTCGCTCGGTCAGGACCCGACCCGAGGCCCGGAGCCGGACGTACCTGGCGACCGTGTGGTGCGAACAGCCGGCCAGCTCGGCCGCGGCCCGGTAACTGCCGGTCAGATCGAACGCCTCGAGGATCTCCACGATGCCCTCGGTCCTCTTCATCCTGCCTCCTCGCCTGCTGACTCCGACGAACAGAGTTCAAGCGAGCATGGGCAGCTTGAGTGACCGGGAGTGGGCAGCTCGGGTGGCCACGGCCGGGCAGGTTCGTGACCGGCTACGGGCAGATTCCCATGTCCGTCGTCACCCAGCACTCTTCGGCGTCGTTCGTGCATGGCCCCGACTCTGCCGACCCGGGCATGACACGACAATGCTGAGAGACTGTGCGTTTTGAATAGGTCTTCGTCAGCCCCACCTGTGGTCGATGTCGACGACTGATCCGGTTCAGCCTGATGCCGTTGGCCCGTGAACACGGCGCCGATCGAGACCTGGCCAATACACTAAACAATACACTTAACTCCCTTGAACTTGGCCCAAGCCGGTGGTAGCGTCGTGCCATGGAACAGACCATCCCGACCGGCGCACTCCGACGACAACCGGGGATCTGCCTGGCCCGTGCGTCCAAGGGCGAGACGTTTGTCGTCCTGCGCCACGGCCGCCCTGTCGCCATCCTCCGACCTCCCCGTGAGGGCGAGATGACCGAGCGCCGGTCGGCCACGCTCCTGTGGCGCAACATGCGCGACCTCCTCGCCGAGGGCCGCCGGAAGGCCGTCCTGATCACCTGGTATGGCGTGGGCACAGCCGTCATCGAGCCGCTGCCCGTCGAATGGCGACCCGGAGACGAGCTGTGATCGTCGGCGAGCTGCGGACGATGGCGGTCCACGAGCTGCGCGACAAGGCCCGCCTCGGGATCGCCTACGCGCAGGCCGGAACGCCGGTCATGATCTTCCAGCACGGCGAACCCGCGGCCGTCCTGATCGCCGGCGACGAAGTCGCGCGCTGGGTCGCGATCGAGGGCTCGCTCTCGGCCCTTCATGGCCTCGACGTCTACCCCGAGCTCGCGGATGACACGAGCTCGCTCGGATCGCTGCTCGCCGGCCGTGAGCGCCCGAGCAATGCCGCTGCTCGCCGGCTCGCCCGCGAGCGGCGGCAGATCCTCGAGATCCCGCGGACGATCGGCATCACCGAGATCCAGCGCCGGGTCGCCTCGATCCTCGATGAGGTTGGCGAGGGCCGTCCGACCGCGATCTACTCGAGCGGGAAGTACGTCGGCTTCTTCATCACGCCGACCGAGTATTACCGCCTCCGGAAGCTGTCTCGGGTGGTCGCCTGGTTCCGAACCGCCGGGCTCGAGCTCGCGACGGCCGACGTGCCAGAGATCGTCGACTTTGTCAGCCGGTTCCGCGACGCACCCGGAACCGCGACCGGATCGGCCGTCGGCTGAGGAGGCCTCCATGCGTCGACTTACCCGCGCCTTCGCTGCCGCTTATCTGCCGCTTATCGCGGGCTTAGCTGCGACTCTCCTGCTGCTCATCTGGGTCGGACCGGTCCTCGCCGCTGACTCTGTCCCATCGGGCGCCCAGAAGGCCCTGGCCCCGGTCACGAAGATGATCGCGACGCTCGTCGCGATCGCGATCGGCCTGGGCATCGCGATCTGCGGCGCGGTCATCGTGTGGGGCGGCATTGAGAAGACGCTCGCCGGCGCGAACCAGGAAGCCGAGCACCGCGCCCAGAAGCGGATCACGAACGGGGTCATGGGCCTCGTCTGGATGGTCCTGGCCGGTGTCATCGTCAGCACGATCACCGCGATCGCCGTCGCCTACGGCCTCATCGAAAAGCCGTTCTGAGTGGTGGCCCGATGGCGACGATCTCGCGGCTCCGGCCACACCTCCCCGAAGCTCTCCTCCACGCGGCCACTCCGGCGCCCGTCGCGCCGGCGGCGTTACTCCTCGTGGCCATGGCGGCCGGTGGCCTCGGTCTCACCGTTCTGGGCCGTCCGCCCAC
>JACCVQ010000092.1 GCA_013698095.1 Chloroflexota bacterium | reverse complement strand
GGCGAACCCGCCCGCACGGCAGGCCCCGCGGGCGACGGTCCGTGCGCCGAAGAACGCCGAGTGGCCGACGAACGCTGCGCCGTCGCGACCCGTTCGCGCGCGGCCGCCGATAGCGCCCACGACACCTTCCGCAGCGCCCAACGCACGCACGACGAGCTGGCCGCCCGGGCCGCAACCGCGAGTGCTGCCGTCGACCCTCTCTCTGTCCGGTCGGCGAAGGAGGCGGCCCAGCGCACGTTCCATGAGGCTCGCGCGGCTGCCCAGACCCGGGACGACGTCGAGGCCGGCGCCCGGACGTGGCTAGCCGCGATCAATCAGATCAATCAGGACACCCGTCAAGCATCCCAGGCAGCCGAACGAGACCGCACCGCGGCCGCCGCCCTGGGGGCCGACCTGGAGCGCCTGACCCTCGAGGCCGATGCCGCCCGGATCTCGGCCGAGCGAGCCGACGAGGCCTGCGTCGGGGCCCGCGAGGCCGTCGCCGACTGTGATGAGGCCAGGGTCCTCGACGAGGCTCGAGCCGCCGCGCAGCCACGACCGCCCGACGACACCGGCCGGATCGATCGAATCGCCGCGGCAACGCCCGACCCTGGGGACGAGTTCGAGTTCGCGACGCCGATGGCGTCGCGCGAGGCCCAGGACGCGCCGATCGTCCGCATCCTGCGCGGCGATCGGGACGCGATGCAGCGCGCGGTGGCGCGCCTGGCCGGCGACGATCCCGAGGCACGGCGGCTGTGGCAGACCCACCTGAGCAACCTGGCCGAGGCGCTGATCGCCCGGGCGATCGAAGCGACCGCGTTCGACTTTCCGACCGATCACGTGTTCTGGGGCCCGTTCAGCCAGAGCCAGAACCGCGACATCGCGGCGGCCCTGGCATCGATCGGTTACCGGTTCGACGGGTTTGGCGGCTGGGTCGACGAGCGAGTCCCGGGCCAACGCGACCTCGCGATGGCTGTCGGGTATGCCGGCCTCGACCCGATGCGGATCCGCCACTGGCCGACCGAGGCCGAGACGCGCGAGCTGCTGCGCGACGTGCGGGTCGCCGCGGACGAGTACGTGGCGGGGGCAGCGGGCGGCCTGAGCCTCGGCGAGATGGTGACCGTCCTCGGGCGCCGGGCCGACGCCCTGACCGAGCTCTGGAACGCGTGGGGCACGGTCCGCCCGATCCTGCTCGAGGCCAACTGACCGCTCGAGCCCTCCTGGGTCGGGCCCTCCGTGCCTAGCCCGCGTCCTGGCCGGATCCGCGCGTCGCGGCTTCGGTCGCGGCCCCGGCCTGGAGGTCGGGCCCCTCGTCGTCGTCGTCATCGATCACGACGACACGGAGCGCCTCGGCAGCCTTCACCCCGATCGGCTCGCCCTCTTCTGCCGCCCACTCGGTCATCCGTTCCGCCAGCTTGGCCGGTTCCTTGATCTGGCTGGCGTGGGCCTTGAGGGCCGCGATCTTGCGTTCGAGTGTCGCCCCGATCTCGACCCGGACGTTGGGTTCGTTCGGCCAGAACAGGTACAACCGCCGCACCCGATGGGCCGCCAGGCCGTCGCGGGCAAGGGCCGGGAACGCCATGGGGTTCCGCGCTGCCGGGTACACCGCGTCGACCGCGGCCAGCCCGGCTTCGCGATGATCGGTGTGGTTGATCCCGCCGTCGCGGTAGAAGATCACGCTTGGGTCCGTGGCCAGGACCGCGTCCGGGCGGAACGTCCGGATCTCGCGAACGAGGTGCTCGCGCAGGATCAGGTCGTTGACGAGGGCGCCGTCGGGCATGTGCAGGTACGAGACGCCGGCGTAGCCGATGATCGCGGCCGCCGCGTTCTGCTCACGCTCGCGCAGGGCGCCCAGCTCGAGAGGGTCGGCGTCGGGGTCCTCGCCGCCTGCGTCGCCACTCGTGCAGCACACCAACCAGCCGGTCGATCCGGCGTCGATCCAGCGGGCGGCCGTGCCGGCCGGTCCGAAGTCGGCGTCGTCGGGATGACCGGCGATGACCATGAATCGGTCGGGCCGCCACGTGTGGGCTACGTCATCCATCGGTTGACCGTTGCGTCCCATGATCCCCTTGTTCCGCCTCGGACGGCAGCGATATGATGCCCGCCGAGGCTTCGCTCGTCTCCCCCCACGAGCGAAGCCTCATTTTTGCTTCTCGGAGGTGGCGCTGATCAGCGCGGGGCGACCGAGTTGGTCGCAGCCTGAAACTCATCGAGGACGGCGATGACGTCGGCGGCATGGCCCTCGGGCTTGACCTTCGACCAGGTCCGCGCGATCCGGCCCTCGGGATCGACGAGGAAGGTCGCCCGGGCGACACCCATGTACGTGTTTCCGTAATTCACCTTCTCGACCCACACGCCGTACGCCTCGGCGACCGCGTGGTCCACGTCGGCCAGGAGGACGAAGGGGAGCTGGAACTTCTCGCGGAACGCCTTCTTGCTGGGGCCGGCCTGGGGGCTGATTCCCCAGACATCCGCTCCGCGCTCGTGGATCGTCTCGTTCGCGTCGCGGAACTCGCACGCCTCGGTCGTGCAGCCGGGCGTGTCGTCCTTCGGGTAGAAGTAGACGATCGTCCAGCGGCCGCGCTGGTCGGCAAGTCGATGGGTCGTCCCGGTGTCGTCGCTGAGGGCGATCTCCGGGGCGGGATCGCCAGCGGTGGCCGCGTTCATCCCGGGAGCGTAGCAGGGGTCTCGACCACGAGGATCCGACCGGTTTGGAGCGCGACCGAGGCTTCGCCGGCGTCGCGGACGTTCGACAGGCCGCGCGACGGTCCGAGGCGCAGCGGCTCGTCCCGAAGCGGATAGCGAAGGCCCGCGGTCGTCACGCCGCCGGCGTCGCCACCAAACGGCAGGAGCGACACCAGGTCGCCGACCCGGCCGGTCAGGTCGCTCCGGCCGGGTCTGATCAGACGGATCCGGGCGGCGACGTCGACCAGCCGGACATCGCGCCCGGCGAGCCGCGGGTGGGCCAGCAGCCAGACGTTGGCGAGGCCGTGATCCATCCGGGCGCCGCCGAGGGCGCCGAGGATCGTCAGGCGCGTGGCGCCCGCGTCAACGGCCGCGAGGAGGGCAAGCTCGGTGTCAGTCTCGTCCTTGTCCACCGCCAGCCGTCGGACCGCGATGCCGGCCGCGACCAGATCCGCGATCCCGTCCTCGCCGAGGGAGTCGCCGTCGCCGACCCACAGGTCGAGGCGGCGGCCGATCGCTGACGCGTGGCGGGCGCCGCCGTCGGCAGCCACGACCCAGTCGATCCCGTCGGACCAGACCGGCCAGGCCTCATCGATTGCGGCCAGCGGGCCGACGGAGCCATCCGCAAGGATCAGGGCGTGGCGGACCCCGGTCATCCGTGGCTGTCGCTGGTCGGGCGGCCGTCGCTGGTCGGGCGGCCGTCGCCAGGCGAACGGCCGGCGCCCGTCGCACGAGCCGCGAGGTGGGCGTCGACCCACTCGGCCACCGACGGTGCGACCTCCGAGGCGCCGGCGGCGATGAGCTCGGCTCGCTCGCCGAGGACCGACTCGATCCCGATCCCGCGGGCGCCGACGGCGGCGGCCATCTGCATGTCGGTCGGGGCGTCACCGACGTAGATGCAGGTCTCCGGGCGGTGGCCGTCGCCGGCCAGGCGGAGGGCCAGCCGGAGCGGCTCGGGGTCCGGCTTGTGAACGGGCAGGTCGTCGCCGTAGACGCGGATCGGGAGGAGCGATCCCAGCCCGGTCGTGCCGAGCTGCGACTCGACGACCTCGCGGTGGCCGGCCGTGACGATCCCGATGACGATGCCGGTGGCAGTCAGCCGTCGGAGGGCGGTGTCGACCCCGGCGAAGGCGATCACCTTGTCGTCATTGGTCGCGAACGTCCTCTGCCAGAGGGTGTTCGCGTCCTCGAGCCGGTCGTCCGGAACGCCGAGCCGGCGATACATCTCGCGCCAGTCGGCCGTGTAGTGCTGGCGATAGCGACTGACGTCGAATGGCAGCCCGAACGACTCCATCACTGTGGCGTTGGCGCGGTGGAACGCACCGAGCGAATCGATGAGCGTGCCGTCCCAGTCGAAAAGGATCGCTTCCACCGCTCGATGCTAGCGCCACGGTCCGGGGAGCGGGTGTGGCCGCGCGTGACCCGCGCCGCGCCGAGGGGCCGCTCGGCCATGTCCGTTTGGCTGCTGACCCGAACGAGCGCCCCTGGCCCGTTCCCGTCCGCCGAGCGATGCCGTAGACTCCGGCCGTGCCCGACGCCACCGACCACGCAGGGATCCAACGGGTCCGCGATGCCGCCGCCCGCAAGGGGGTCGAGCTCGACATCCGGGTCTTCGACGCCTCCACCCACACGGCCGCCGACGCCGCCGCGACCGTCGACGCCGAACTCGGCCAGATCGTCAAGTCGCTCGTCTTCGTCGCGCCCGCCGATGACGGCCTGCTCGAGCCGGTGCTCTGCCTCGTGTCCGGTCCGAATCGGGTCGATCTCGCCCGGCTCGCCGCGGTGACCGGCGAGCGCGAGATCCGGCGGGCAACCGCGCGCGAGGCCCAGGACCTGACCGGCTTCGTCATCGGCGGCATCCCGCCCTTCGGCCATGCCCGACCGGTCCGAACGATCATGGATCCGGACCTCGGTCGCTTCCAGGTCGTGTGGGCCGCCGCCGGAACGCCGACTGCCGTCTTCCCCGTCCCACCGGCGACGCTCCGGATCCTCGCCAACGCGATGGTCGCCCCGATCACCGAGGAGCGCCGGGCGGCCGACATCGAAGCCGAGGCGCAAGGCCAGAACGAGCGCGACGACGCCAACGGGGTCGCCGGCATGGTCGGCGGCGCGACGACGAACGCGGGGGCGTGACGAGCGACGGAGCGAACCGTCGGGTGGCGACGTTGCCGCGCGACGCGACGATCGGCTATCCCGGCGGACTGCGAGCCCGCTGGCGCTGGGCCGGGAGCGGCCAGGGAGCCGCGGTCTTTGCCCTGTCGGAGTCGGGTGGCACTCTCGAGGACCTCGGGCCCCTCGTCTCGCCCGACTTCGAGCTCTTCTGCCGGGCCGAGCTCCGGATCGACGGTCCGGCCGGCGCATGGACCGTCCGGCTCGCATCGCTGATCCAGGATGAGCCGGCCGGCCTCGTCTGGGATGACGCCGGGCTGTTCATCGTGAAGTACGGCTTCCACACGTGGGCGCTCGAGAGCCGGACCGGCGTCCTGCGCTGGTCGCATCGCTCGGCGTCACCGCTCCTCGCCGTCATGGGCTCGCCTCGCCTCGCCCACCTCATCGTCCAATCCGAGATCGAGACTTTTGCCCTCGAGCTGGATGGAACGGTCGGCTGGCGGATTGCCCATAGCGATGTCGTCATCGAGGCGGCGTTAATCGGCGGCAGCCTCGTCCTGACGAGCTTCGCGGGCCAGGTGACCGCGATCGATCCGGTGACCGGCCGAGCCACCGACGGCTGACCGGCCGCCGTCGTCCGGCCGCGGACGCGTGGTGGAAATGCCCGTTGCTCGACGCAAGTTCGTGGATAACCGCATTGACCCGGTCAAGCCGCGGCCCTAGCGTGGAGGTCAGCCCGGAGGGGCCGAGCGCAGGCTAACGGCAGCGATCGCATCAACGTCCACGCCGCGAGTACGTTCCTTCGGGTCTTTCCGTGCCCGCGTCCCGTGGTGGCGCGAGCGCGGCGGCTATCATCCCGCCCGTGACTCCCCTCCTTCTCGGCGCCGTGGGACTCTTTGCCTTCGTCGTCGGTGGGCTCGTGCTCCGGACGTTCGGAAGCCAGTACCGGATCGCGCGGCTGCTTGCGACGACGCCGCGGGTGACCGTCGCCGAGGCGAACCAGCTCGCGGCCGATGGCCGTCGAGCGTTCGTCCGGATCGACGGCCGGATCGACGCCGTCCACGAGTTCGAGGATGCCGACCACCGCCCGCTCGTCTTCCGGCGGGTCCGGCTGGAGGCCCGGGTCGGGCGCGGCTGGCGGCCGTTCGAGGACCACCGCCAGGTCGTGCCGTTCGCGATCAACGAAGGCCTGGACACGATCGCGATCGATGTCGATGCGCTCGGCGAGGGCCTGGTCGTCGTGCCACGCGAGTCGATCGGCCAGGCCAGCGACATGCCTGACCGGGTTCCGACGCCGTACGGCCCCGAGACCACGATCCGAGCCCGGATCGAGCAGCTGTCGTCGGTCGAGCACGCGACCGTCCTTGGGTACCCGGTTGCCTTGCCCGCGGCCACCGTGTCGTCGGGCGCACCGGACGCGCCGGCTCCGCCCGACTCGGCGACGCCCGACTCGGCGGTCACGGCCCACCTGACCGCCGGTCGTTCCCGGCCGCTGATCCTGACCGTGCTGGAGCCTGCCGAGGCGATGCGGATCCTTGCCGGGGGCGACGCCGAGCGAACCCGGTTCGCGGCGGCGATGCTCGGGGCAGGAGCGATCCTCGTCGCGGGGGCCCTCGTGTGGGCGCTGATCTCCGCTCTCCTGCCGGCCGTCATCGCGATCGCTCCCGGGGCGGCGGGGCTCGTCGAGGCCGTTCTCGCGGCGTCGACCGACCCGACCGCGGCCGCCGCCGGCGACCCACGGAGTGACGGCCAGGGTCCGGGGCTGATCGGGACACCCGGCCTCGCCATCCTCGTGGTTGCCGCCATCGGGCTGGTCACGGTCGCCGTTACGAAGATCTACGTCCGGCTCACGCCGCCGCCCGCCGGAACCGGCCGCGGCGACTCGTCCCGTCGCCGCCGCTGAGCGATCCCACCGGCCGGGCAGACCGCCGCACGAGCGCCGGTTTGGCCACGCACCGATGTGCGTAGGACCTTCGGACTATTGGCAAGAACTGTGAGATTGGTAGGCTCCGTCCGTCGACTTGACATTTCCTCCCACGAGTGACCCGTGCCGAGCGCGCTTCCCACCCGACCCATCGATGCCACCCTCTCGGTGACGAAGGCCGCCCGGCTGCTGGGCGTCCATCCGAATACCGTGCGGGCGTGGAGTGATGCCGGCCGTCTCCGTTACTACCGGATCAACCCGCGCGGCGATCGACGCTATCGGGTAGGCGACCTCCAGCGTTTCCTCTCGGCCGCGGAGAACAACCCGGAGCCCGGGCCCGCTGCAGCGGTGTCCGCGACTGCCGCCGGCCACCTCGCCGGAGCCGGTGGGTTCCGGCGCGCGACGCCCGGGCTGGATCGAGCCGTGGATCCGGGCCCGATCGTGACGGACCGCGACCGTCCCCGGCGCCGCGCTGATCTCAGCCTGATCTCGGCCCTCGGCCGGATCGCCGCCGACCCCGTCACCCTCGATGAGGCCCTCCGCGCGGCAGTCCTCGCCATTCGCGACCGGGGCGAGTTCCGGTCCGTCACGCTCCACGAGTTGCGCGGCGCTCGGCTCGTTCCGCGTGCCGTCGCCGCCCCGACCGCGAGCCGCCTGCCGGACCTGCCCCGATCGTTCGGGGTGCTCGGCCTCGCACTCGATCGCGCCCTGGCGGGTGACTCAGGTCCGGTCGAAGACGGCAGCCTCGGGGACGGCAGCTCGCCGTCAGGCAACCGCGAGACGGCCATCGCGATTCCCGGCGCCGACCGCCACTGGGGCGTCCTGACGGTGGCGCCGGACCCGCACGGCGACCCGACCGGAACCGACCCTGACCTGCTCGTGGAGATGGCCGACGCCATCGGTGCGATCGTTGCCTCGGCCGCCCGCGCCGACGAGATCGCCCACCAACTCCACCGGGCCGACGCGCTCCGGCGAGTCGCGTCCGACATCGGCAGCCGTCTCGACCTCGATCGGATCCTGGCGGGACTGGTCGATCACGCGATGGTCCTCTTCAATGGCGATCGAGCGGCCGTGTTCCTCCGGGCGGCCGACGGGCGAACGACCGCGCAGGTGAGTCGCGGCCTGTCGGCGAGCTATCTCGAGGCGGTCGCAGGCGCCCAGGCCCAGTCGCTCTCGGTGACGGCCTCGGGGGCTCGCCGGCCGATGTTCGCGACCGGCTACGCCGACGATCCGCGGGCCGGCGCGATCCGGTCGGCCGTCGTCCAGGAGGGGTACGACACGATCTGCTCGGCCCCCCTCCTCGACGCGACCGCGATCCTGGGCCTGCTCAACGTCTACCACGACGAACCCCATGACTGGACCGCCGACGAGCTCGACACGATGGCTGCCCTGGCCGATCAGGCCGCGATCGCGATCAAGAACGCCCAGAACTTCGAGAAGATGGCGACCTGGGCCGCCCAGCTCCAGTCGATCCAGCAGCTCGGTGCCCGCCTGTCGCGGCTGGGCAATGAGGCCGAGATCGGAATCACGATCGCGACCGAGCTGCGCCAGCTGATCGACTACCACAACGTCCGGGTCTACCGCCTCCGCGGCGACGATCTGGTGCCGGTCGCCATGCGCGGCCAGGTGGGCGAGTACATCGACGAGACGCCGGAGCAGCTGGCGGTCAAGTTCGGCGAGGGGATCACCGGCTGGGTCGCCCAGCATCGCATCGCCCAGAACCTGCCGAACGCCGGCACCGACACCCGGACCAACACGATCGCCGGCACCGAGGACGACCTCGACGAGTCGATGCTGCTCGCCCCGATGACCTACGAGGACCAGGTCCTCGGCGTCCTCGTGCTGTCCAAGCTCGGCCTCCACCAGTTCAGCGAAGACGACCTGCGGCTCCTCGTGATCTATGCCAGCTTCGCGGCCCAGGCGTTCGCCAACGCCGACGCGACCGGACTGCTCCGGGCCCAATCGGACGCGCTCGGTCGCCAGCTGGCGAACCAGCGAGCGCTCCTCCAGGTCACCGAGTCGATCCTGACGACGCTCGATCCGGGCGCGATCCTGGACCAGGTCGCGGCCCGCCTGTCCGACCTCGTCGGTTACGACAACCTGTCGATCGAGCTGCTCGACCGATCGACCGGGTTGCTCCGGCCGCTGACAGCCAGAGGGAGCCACGCCGCCGAGTACATGGAGCCCTGGCTGCCGGGCGAAGAGGGCCTGGCCACCTGGGTCGTGGCCCACAACGAGCCGGCCCTCGTCCTCGAGGAGGCCCGTGACACCCGGGTCCTCCAGTTCCGGGGCACCGGCACCATCGATGGCAGCCTGATCTGCGTGCCGCTCCGGGGCCGCGACGGCGCCACCGGTGTGCTGACCCTCGAGCGGCTCGGCGTCGACAGGCGCTACAGCGAGGAGGAGTTCGACCTCGTCAAGCTGTTCGCGGCGCAGGTCTCGATCGCTCTCCAGAACGCAGAGGTCCATCGCGCGGTCGAGATTCGAGCCCAATCCGACGACCTGACCGGGCTCCTCAATCACGGGACCTTCCAGGACTGGCTGAACCGGAGTGTCCAGTCCCAGGAGCCTTTCAGCCTGATCATGCTCGACCTGGACGACTTCAAGGGCGTCAATGACAGCCGTCGAGCCGCCGCCGGGCCCGGGGCCGGCCCGCGCCCGGCCACGTGCGCAGGTGCGCCGCCCGGCCGGTGATGCGACGCGGGTTCCGTAACGGGTCCGATCGGCGACCCGTCCCACCGCCTGCGATGACCCGTCTCCGGCCTGCCATCGATCGTCACCCCCTTGTCGCCATGGTGCTGCTGGCCGCCCTCGCGAGCGCCTGCCTGCCGCCCGTCTCGCGCGGTTCCGGCGCACCCGGGTTGGACGCAGCGGGCTCGAGAGTCCCCACGCTCGCCCCGTCCGTGGGCCCGACGGGCCCGACCCCCCGACCCTCCTTCGTCCCGCCGACCCCGACCCCGGCTCCCACGTTCACGGTGTACTCCGTTGCCTCGGGCGACAACCTGAACAGCATCGCCAGGAAGTTCGGGACGTCCGCCCGGAGCATCGCCTACTGGAACCGTTCCACCTACCCGTCGCTCGACCCGGAATCGGCCGGCTACCAGCCCAACCTGCTCAAGCTCGGCTGGACCCTGTTCCTCGTCCCGAACGTGATCCTGACCGACGACGAGGCGCCGCCCCTGCCCACGACCGAGGTCCCCGCCGACGAGTCCTCTGAGGAGCCGACGGACGAGCTGCCCTCCGGCTAGAGCCGACCGGCGTCGATCACGCGCTGAAGGAACTGCTGGGTTCGCGGCTGGCGCGGGGCACTGAACATCTCCGCCGGCGGGCCGATCTCGAGGATCCGCCCGGCGTCGAGGAAGCAGACCCGGCTCGCGATCTCGCGGGCGAAGCTCATCTCGTGGGTCGCGATCAGCATCGTCATGCCGTTGCCGGCCAGCTCCCGGATCAGGTTCAGGACCTCCGCGACGAGCTCCGGATCGAGGGCGCTCGTGATCTCGTCGAGGAGCAGCAGGTCCGGC
Source organism: Chloroflexota bacterium (assembly GCA_013698095.1). Taxonomy (GTDB): domain Bacteria; phylum Chloroflexota; class Limnocylindria; order Limnocylindrales; family CSP1-4; genus CF-46. Next base: position 20,740 of record JACCVQ010000092.1, on the reverse strand, counting down.
TGCATCGCCAGCGCCCGGACGATCGCGACCCGTTGCTGCTGGCCGCCTGACAGCCGATCGGGATACTCGCGGGCCTTGTCGGCCAGGCCGATCCGGTCGAGCAGCTCCGTCGCTCGCGCCTCAGCGGCCGCCCGGCTCAACCCGAGGACCTTCCGTGGCGCCAGGCTCACATTGTCGATCACGCGCAGGTGGGGGAACAGGTTGTAGGCCTGGAACACGATCCCGATCCGGCGCCGGATGCGGTTGACATCGACGCCCTTCGCTGTGATCTCGTCGCCCTCGATGACGATCCGCCCGGCGTCGATCGGCTCGAGGAGGTTGATGCAGCGCAGGAGCGTGGACTTGCCGCTGCCCGACGACCCGATCAGGCACACGACCTCGTGTTGGGCCACGTCGAGGTCGATCCCGCGCAGGACCGCGAGGTCGCCGAAGGACTTGTGGAGGCCCTCGATCCGGAGGGCCGGCGCCGATCCGGTCAACGGGCGCCCACGGTCGGGCCCGCGACGGTGACGCCGGGCCCGACGCCCGGGTTCACGCCCGCAACGCGACGGTTCCGTTCGCGTGCGAGGAGCCAGTCGACGGACCGCGCCAGGGGGATCGTCACGATGAGGAAGACGAGGGCCGTCGCGAAGAAGGGCGTGAAGTTGAAGGCACCCGCCTGGCGGATCTGCGACTGTCGGAAGATTTCGACCACGCCGATGAAGGAGACGAGAGCCGTGTCTTTCTGGAGGCCGATGAAGTCGTTGAGCAGGGGCGGAATCACACGCCGGACGGCCTGCGGCAGGAGGACGTACTGGAGGGCCTGTCCCCGGTTCAGGCCGAGCGAGCGCGCGGCCGCCTCCTGCGAAGGGTGAACGGACTCGATCCCGGCCCGATAGACCTCCGAGACGTACGCGGTGTAGAGGAGGGTGAGGGCGACCACGGCCCAGATGAACGGATCCGCCGGAAGGCCCGGGATCCGCAAGCTGGGGATCCCGAGGCCGAGGATGAAGATGACGAGGACGCCTGGTAATGCCCGGAACACGTCGACATAGATCGTCGCCAGGAGGCGCACCGGGAAGAACGCCGGGCCGGGCAGGCTGCGGGCCACCGCCACGACCATGGCCAGGATCAGGATGAACACCTCGGCGATCAGGAAGAGGCGGACGTTGACCCAGAACGCTGAGACGATCAGCGGGAACGACTCGGCGAAGACGCGACCGTTGAGGAACTTGTCCTGGACCTGCGGCCAGCCAGGCGCATTGACGACAACAAGACCGAGCCCGCCGAAGACGATCAGGGTCGAGACGGCAGCGACGACCAGCGCCCGGCCGCCGCCTTCGCCGATCCCGAGGCGAGACCGACGGCGGCGCCGGTCAGCCGCGACCCGCGCGCGCCCGGGCGGCCGCTCCGCTCCGGGCGTCATCGTCGGCCGGTCGTCGCCCTAGGGCTGGAGCTCGGCGACCGGGCTCGTCTTGTCGGGCAGCCACTTGTCCCGCAGTTCGTCGAGCGTGCCCGCGCTCTGGAGCGCGCCAATTGCGGTGTTGAGGCACGGCGTGAGCGCTGAGTCCTTGTCGAGGAGGAGGCTGAAGTGCTCCGGCGCGCCGCCCGCCGCGGTGCCCAGCTGGCCTGCGATCGCCGTGTCCGGCGCCTGGATCGTCGTCAGGAAGTAGGCCGTCGGCAAGTCGACGAGGATCCCATCGATCTGCTTCGCCTGGAGAGCCTGGATCGCTGCGTCGTTGGAGTCGTAGACCGAGGCCTCGGTCGTCGGCTTGATGTCGTTCTGGATGGCCGCCAGGCTGGTCGTCCCAACCTGGGCGCCGAGCTTCGCGTCCTTCAGCCCGGCCACGCTCTTGACGGTCGCGAACGCGCTGTCCTGCCGGACGACGACGGTCTGGTTGAACTCGTAGTAGCCCTCGGTCAGGTCGTTCGACTCGGCCCGCTCGGGCGTGAACGACACCTGGTTGATGTCGAAGTCGAAGGCCTTCGGGCCCGGGGCGATCGCAGTGTTGAAGGGAGCCACGACCCAGACCACGTCGGCCTTTGCGAAGCCGAGCTGCTCCGCGACCGCGTAGGCGACGGCGCTCTCGAAGCCCTCGCCCGTGTTCGGATCGCCCTGGTCCTTGTCCCACGGCGCGGCGTTGCCGGCCGGGTTCGTTGCGTAGTACGGCGGGTACGCCGGGTTGTCGGTGCCGATCGTGAGCTTGCCGGCTGTCTTCAGCGTGAGGCTGTCCTTGGCGCAGGCGTCGACCGACGGGCTCGGGGCGATGCTGGCGGCGACGCTGGCGGCGACCGATGGGGCGACCGACGGCGCGGCGGAGCTGGGCGCAGTCGTTGCGCCGCTGGTGCAGGCTCCGAGTGCAAGGCTTGCAAGCAGAAGGGTGGTGATCGGAAAGGCGCGACGCATGGATGGTGTCCTCGTGGTCGGGGGCATACGCCCGCGGAGTGTAGCCGAAGTCCGACCGGATCAGTCGGGATTGGCTCGCTCGACGATGACGCGGAGGTCGTCCGCGAGCCCGTGGCGGGCTGCGGCATCAGCCTGGCTTGCGGCGACGCAGATCCGTCGGTACGAATCTTCGTAGACGAGCGTCTCGCCGGGCGCGACGTCACCGAAGGTTGCCTGCCACGTGGTCTCGATCGTCCGTACCGGAGATCCTGATTGCGTGCTGCCGACCCGGAGGGTCAGTCGATCGCCGGGCGCCACCACTCCAAGCGCCGCCTCGAGGTCCGCCCGGAGACCGGCCAGCTTCACGTTCCCGAACGTGTCGACGTAGACCACGCTCGAGACCAGCCGGCCCGGCTCGATCACCGGTTCGCGGATCGGCGACGCGACGAGGGCCGCGGAATCTAGCGCCCGCCCGAGAGCCGCCGGCGCCACGCCCATGGCGAGATGGGCCGCTGCCGGGGCGAAGATGTCGCGGCCGTGGAAGCTGGTGCTGATCACCGGCAGGCGGTACGCCTCTGCCTGCAGGACGTGGACGGCGGCAATCCCCCCAAGCTTTTCCGTTGCAGCGACGAGCAGCCCGTTGTCCGGCCCGATCAGGACATCGCCCCGGCCGCAGACGATCGCGACGGGCAGCCGTTCCGTGCCGACGCCGGGATCGACGACCGCAACGTGAAACCCGACGGGAAGGTACGGCAGGGCGCACCACAGCAGCAGCGCTCCGTCGCGTATGGCGAACTTCCGGACCTCGTGGCTGATGTCGACGATCCGGGCGTCCGGCGCGATGCCGAGGACGACGCCGCGCATGATCGCGGCGCTCGGATCGCGCGCACCGAAGTCGGACAGGAGGGAGATCAGGGGGCCGGTCACGGCCAAGATCCTACGGCACCGAACGCGCCGGAAACTCGAAGCGGCGCCCGGAGGAGGCCAGGCGCCGCTTCGAAGCGGAATGTCGCGGTGGCGGGAGGAGGATCGTCGCCGCGACGGGGGATTCAGTTCCGGGGCCGGCGCTCCGGCTGCGTTCAGTGCGGGCGAGCCTCACCCGTGTCGGTGAAGTGGCCGGTCCGGTTCATCTCGCGAAGGAACAGGAGCTGATTGATCTGGCGAAGGGTCCAGCGGGTCTCGCCGATCGCGATGCCGGCAAGGAACGCGGTGAGGTTCACGGCCTCGTCAGGGGCGAAACCCCTCATCAGAAGATTGCGATAGGTCGCCCGGGTCCGAAGCTCCACCGTCGTGGTTGGGATGACCGGCGACGTCGTGGTGGCGGTGGCCGACCCAGACGCGGCCGCGGAGGCCGTTCCGTTGGCCGCCCAGGACGAGGTTGCGCGAGTAGAGCGACCCCGACTTCGATGCTCTCGACGCTCCTGGCCTGCCATGGATCACCGGTTCTTCCTGTCTTCCCCGAAAGGATGGTTCTGCCTGTTGTCCGTTGGTTCGTCGGTTTCGGTCGGGCGGACCATTGGGTCCGTCGTTCGGGTCGCTCTGGTGTGGTTAAGGGGATGGTCGACCTGTGCCGGCCGCTCAGCGATGACCCGGCGGTCCCATGGCCGGTGGTACTTGCGGCCGTCTTCTACTGCCAGTGACGCACGAGCGACGGGTAGAGTTGCGGCCGTGCGGGTCCGGACCTTCGAACTGCGGCTGATCGCCCTCGTCCTCGCGGGTTGCTGGGCGGTTGCCGCCGCGATCGTCCTGATCGGTTACCGCCCCGGCGGCCCGATCGACATCGCCGTCGGACTGGCGGCGCTCGCGCCGGCGATCGTCGCCCTGATCGGCGTCGCGTGGCCGCCCGTCGCCCGGGGCGACCGGGCGTTCGCCGGGATGGTCTCGCTTGCCGCGGCGTCGCTGCTCGTGCTCGTCCCGTCGATTGCGGGCCTCACAGGCCAGCTCCGGGCCCGCGGCGTCCAGACGTTGCTCCCCTCGGTGGAGGCCGCCTACCCGTGGGTCCTGGCGCTCCTCGGAACATCGCTCCTGGCGGGCTTCGGTCTGGCTCGGCGACGGCTCGGCCAGGCGGCGATGCGCCGCCGGCGGCTCGCCCGCGGGCTCCTCCTGGCGACCGTCCTCGCCGCGACCAGCGGGCTGGTCTTCGCCGCGATCGCGATGGGCAACGAACTCGCCCTGCGCGACCGAATCGCGGCGTCCTCCCGATTCGGGCCGACCGACGTCGATCGCGACCCCCCGATCTGCGACCGAGCCATGGGCATCGGGCCGACCGCCCGGATCGCGATCCACCTCGAAGGCAATCTCGACGGCCGCTCGATGGGCACGATCGAGCTGGCGGGCGAGCGATCCGCGGCCGACGTTCGCTGGCTGGCGTACGTCGCGACGACTCGCGAGCTGGGCCTCCACGGCGCGGCACTGATCGGCGATCGGGCCTGGGTCCGCCAGCCGTTCGCCGGCTGGCGTGGAGCGACCGTCGCCGAAGTGGGCGACGCGGTTCTCGACCTGACGGCCTTCCGGGCTGCCCTGTCGCCCGCGGGGCGGGCCGCGGCCCAGTCGGGCGGCGTCGGGCTGATCGAGGGGGCGCGCGCCCGGCAGTGCTCGGTCCAGGTCGACGGTCCCACGTTCCGAGCCGCGTTCCCTCAGGTCCGCTGGCTCGTCGACGAGGCCGACCTCGCCAACTGGCGCGGCCAGCTCCGCTTCTGGGTGTTCCTCGACGGCCAGATCGGACGGGTCGAGGGAAGCGTCAACGGCGATGCGGCAGACATCCAGGCCGGCGCCCTCCAGGCGACACTTCGAGTGGACCTGACCGCGACGGATCGCGGTGCTGTCGTGGCGATCACTCCGCCGGCGCCATGACGGGCCCGATCGCCCTGACGGCCCGGACGACCCTCACGGCCCGGGCCTGACCGGGCGATGATGGCGGCGATGGACGAAGAGCGAAGCTCGACAAAGCGCGACCGGCTGGCCCGAATGACCCGGATCATCGCGCTGCTGAGCGCCCACCCGGACGGAATGAAGCCATCCGAGATGGCCCACCGGGTGGACTCGTCGGTCCGGACGGTCTACCGCGACCTGCGTTCGATCGAGGGCGAGCTCGGCATGCCGCTCTGGTCCGACGGGGGTCGCTGGGGGGTCGAGGCCGACGCCTTCCTGCCGCCGCTGAAGCTGACCCGGAGCGAGGCGATGGCGGTCGTCCTGTCTGCCCGGCTGATGGTCCGCTATGCCGACAAGTACGACCCCGACCTTGCCTCGGCGTTCGAGAAGCTGGCGGCCGTCCTGCCGGCCGCGCTTCGCGAGCACGTCGACCGGACGCTCGACGATCTGTCGCGCCGGCCCACCGACGAGACGTTCAGCCGCCACGTCCGGCTGCTGACCCAGGCCTGGGCGGAGCGCCGCGTCGTCTCGCTCGACTACGCCCCGGCGCCGTACGCACCCGAGGCCGCGCCGCGGACCGCCCGGGTCCGGCCGTACCTGATCGAGCCATCGCTCCAGACCCACGCCCTCTACCTGATCGGCTGGGACGAGACGAAGGACGCGATGCGGACGTTCAAGATCGAGCGGATCCAGGACGTCTCGCTGACGCCCGACGGCTTCCCGGCGGCAGGCGCCGAGGTCGACGGGATGTTCGAGAGGGCGTGGGACATCATCGCCGACCAGGAGCCGACCGAGGTGGAGCTGCGCTTCGCGGCGAAGGTGGCAAGCCGGGTCCGCGAGGCGCGCTGGCACCCGACCGAGCGGGTCGCCGAGGAGGCCGACGGCTCGCTGACGTGGCGGGCGACGGTCGCTGGACCAATCGAGATCCGGCTCTGGATCCTGTCGTGGGGCGACGACGTGGAGGTGATCGGGCCGGCGGCGCTGCGCGACGACGTCGCCGCCACCCATGCGAGGGCCGCGGCACGCTACGGCGCCACAGCCGGCTCGAAAGCTCGCGCTTGATGGCGCGTCACCCGTTCAGCGCCGTCAACCTGATCAGCGACCCGATCCACGGCTACGTCGAGCTGACGAAGCGGCTCTCCGGGGAGGAATCGCGGGCCGCCGGCCTGCCGCCCGAGGACGCGGCGGAGGAGGACCTGCTCGACACGGCCTGGCTCCAGCGTCTCCGCCGGATCTCGCAGCTCCAGTCAGCGCGGTGGGTCTTCCCGACGGCCGAGCACTCGCGCTTCACCCACGGCCTCGGCGTCATGCACGAGGCGGGGTTGTGGGCGCGCCAGCTGGTCCCGTCGATCCGGCGGGAGCTGGCCGCGCGCGGCGAGCCGCTGCCGAGCGAGGGCCTGGTCGTCGAGACATTCCGGATCGCCGGTCTCCTCCACGACGTCGGGCACGGGCCGTTCGCGCACTTCTTCGACGATCACGTGCTGGCCGCCTTCCCCGCGCCGACCGACCCGCGTCGGGCGGAGGGCAAGCGGCTGACCCACGAGGACCTCTCGCAACTGATCATCGAGCACGAGCTTGGCGCGCTGATCGGGGGCTTGCGCCGTGCGCCGGGTGGCGTCGCCGATCGCGACGGCTTCGCCGACGGCGAGTCGATCGACCCGCGCTGGGTCTCGTTCCTCGTCTCGAAGCCAGCCCTCCTCGATCCCGACATGCCGACCTGGGTCCGCTGGCTCCAGCCGCTCCTGTCGGGCGTGTTCACCGTCGACAACCTCGACTACGTCCGGCGCGACGCCTGGATGACCGGAGTGGCCGTCGATATCGACGTCGAACGGCTGCGGCGTTACGCGTTCATCGGCGAGCGCGGGCTGACGCTCTACGAGCCGGGACTCGGCGCGCTCGAGATGTTCCTGACATCGCGCCTGTTCCTGTACCAGCAGGTCTACTTCCACCGGACGGTCCGGGCGATCGACCTCGATCTCGCGGAGGTCTTCGGGCCGTCGATCCGGGCGATCTTCGGCGACCGATCACCGGCCGAGGCCCTCTCCGCCTACGCCGACCTCGACGAATATGGGCTCCTCCACCAGGCCGCCCGCTGGACCCGGGGCGAGGAGCTCTCCGCGTCTCCGGTTGCCGGCGACGGCCACGTCACGGCCGACGTTGCCGAGGTGTGGCGAGCGGTGCTCCTCCGTCGGCCGCGCTGGCGCTCCGAGGCGGAGCTCCGGGTCGAGTACGAGGCGGGCGCCCGGCCCGAAGCCGAGATCGCGGCACTGGGCGCGGCCGAGCCCGGTCGGATCGCGATTGACCTGGCGGTCGTCGACGCCCGGCCGGCCGACGCGACCGCGACGGACTCGTTGCTCGCGGTCGAGGCTCGCGACGGGTCGTCGTTGTCGCTGGCGGCGTCTCTCGGCCGGCTGCCGGCCTACGCCCTGATCGCCCGCCGCTACCGACGGATCGCGGACCGCTAGCCAGCGCAGAGCGGACCCTCGAACGCAGCTGGAAACTTCGCTCTGCATTCACTCCTGGATTGGTGCGGCGGGTCCGAGCCCGATTCCGGGTCAGCTGCCCGTCGGACCCACGCTCGGAGCGGAGTGGCGCTGACCCGTCAAGGGGTCGAAGGCAGCCGTTGCAGTCCCAGGCAGACTGGGTGACCAGATTGGTCCGCCCCCGGGCGAGCGCGGGCGAGTGCGGGGTCGAGGCGTGTCAGCGACCGGCGGTGGACCCCGTGGACGCGGCCTCGGCGGTTGAGGCTGCCCTGGTGGCGGATTCCGCGGCGGCGAACTTGATCGCCTTGGCAATGTTGCGAGTCTTCAGCGCCACCTCGCCGCCCGGCAGCACCAGGAGCGGATCGATCCGGGCGATCTGGAGCTTGGGCAGCTTCAGGGCGCGGAGGATGTTGGGGCGAACCCCGAACGTCTTCGTGTCGAGCGGGCTGAACAGCCCGTAGTGGACATGGCAACCGGACGCGTGCCCGGTCGCGCCCTCGTGACCGATCAGCTGCCCGGCCTCGACCCGCTGGCCGACCTTGACGGTCACGTCCCGGAAATGGGCGTAGACCGAACGATATTCGTTGCCATCGTCGATCACCACGACGTTGGGGAGCTGGCTCCACATCCTCTTCGTGTCGAGGAGCGCGTAGTACGGGCCGAGGTCGCCGATCCAACCGACGTGGTCATCGAACGTGCGCCCGGCGGCGAGCACGATGCCGGCATGGGCCGCCCCGACCGGCGCTCCGCAGAACGACGCCATGTCGAGCCCGTCGTGGAACAGCTTGCCGTCCTTGATCCGCGACCCGCCCGGGATCGCCTTGAAGGGCAGCGTGACACGGCCCGCCTTGATCGGCCACTGGTAGCCGGTCAGCGAGGCTGGCGCGGGCGGGATTCGCTCGGCCATCGTGCGCGGCCCGTCGGCATCGGTCGGTCGCGCCGGCACCGATGCCGGGTTGATCCAGGCTTGGACCGGCAACGGCGAGGTCTGTGCGCCCGCCACCGCCGCGGCACCAGCGACCTCGCCACCGAGCGGCCGGAGCGGAACACCGGCCGAACCGAGGGCCGAGATCGCGATCGGCAGGACCAAGGCGAGCGCCCCCGCCACGCCGATGCCGGCAACCCAGCGCCGTCCGATCGGCAGACGTCGATTGCGATCACTCAGGGGTCGCGGAGGCAGGAAGGTCGAGGCAGGTCGATGCGCGGGTGCGGGGCGCGCATGGGCTGGCCGCGTCCGGTCACGGTGGGGCACGGCGAATCTGTATCACCCGGACGGGTCGGCCGCAACAGTCGGGCCTCGTGACCGCTGCAGGCGTGACCGGTATGATCGCAGCCGTCCGCCCGTAGCTCAGTGGATCAGAGCGACTGACTTCGGATCAGTAGGTCGGGGGTTCGAATCCCTCCGGGCGGGCCAGATCGTCTGTCGCGCGTCGCCTCGGAACGTCCGATTGCGCAGGCGAGGAAGGGGAACAGGGCGGTCCCGTGACCCGGCGTTCGCGAAGGGGTCGGCGGACGCAGAGTTCGGTGCCGCCGGCAAGGGAGCTGCGGTGATCCTCCGCGTCGTCAGCGGTCGGGTGAGCCCCGGGGCACTCGACGCCGTGTCCGATTCGTTTCGCCGGAACTACGTTCCCGCCGCTGAACGAAGCGCCGGCCTGGCGCGATTCGTGGTGTCGGCCGGTTCGATGCCCGATGGCGGTCACCACGTCGCGGCCATGACGGTGTGGGCCACGGTCGAGGATGCACTGGCCGCATACGGTGGCAATCTCGCCGTCCTGCGGACCCTCGACGCGGCCGACCATGGCGTCCGGCTGACGAAGGTCGACTATTACGAGGTCGACTCGACCGCCGGCGCCGGCCTCGGATCGCGCCGCCCGACGATCATTCGCCTCACCGCCGGCCGCGTCGCCCGCGGCTTCGACGCCGATATTCAGCAGGAGCTCCGGCGCCACCTCCCGGACATGCCGGCCGAGGCGCTCGAGGGCTGGGTCGGCCGCCGAGTGCTCGACAAAGACGTCGAGATCGCGTTCATCTCGACCTGGACGGCCGCTCCTGCCGGGAGATCGCTGGAGGAGCCGATCTGGCCGTCAATCTCGGACCGCTACGACACATTCCGGGTCGTCGTCCAGACGATCCTCGTCGAGGGCGTCGGTACGGGCTGAGTCACCCGTTGCCATCGCCGTCGCCACGCGGCTGCAAGGCCGCTGCTGATCGGATGTCTCGTTCGCGTCGGCGACGGCGGCGTACGGTGAGCGCGAAACACGCACCCTCCGGGCCCGCCTCGAGAGTTCGAGCGCGCGCTGCCCGGTCACCGTGCGAAGGAGGACTCCATGGCGTCGACGAAAACTCGCTCGCGGGCGAGCAGCAATGGCACGAATGGCGGCCAGGCGAAGGTGTCGCCCCAGCCGAGGCTGGGCCAGAGCGCCCCGGAGATGCAGCGCTTCGGGACGCTGCGTACGCTCCCGATCGGCCTGCCCGAGAAGGCCCGGGTCGAGAGCTGCCGGATCCTCAACGTGATCCTGTCGGACTCGATGGTGCTCGCGGCGCTCTACAAGAAGGCGCACTGGAACGCCGCCGGGCCGACGTTCTACCAGCTCCATCTCCTCTTCGACAAGCACTACGAGGAGCAGGTCGAGCTGGTTGACGCCCTCGCCGAGCGCGTCCAGATGCTCGGTGGGATCAGCGTCGGCGACCCTCGCCATGCCGCCGAGCTGACCACGATCCCGCGCCCGCCCGACGGCGCCGAGGAGGTCCCGGTCGTCCTGTCGCGCCTGCTCGACGCCCACGAGACGATCATCGAGAAGGTCCGCACGGGCATTGACGCCACCGAGGAGAACAAGGACCTCGGCACGAACGACCTGTTGATGGGCGACGTCCTGCGCCGCCACGAGATGCAGGTCTGGTTCGTGGCCGAGCACACCGTGGAGATGCCGCTCGTTGACGCGTAGTCGCAGCGCCGGACCCCTGCGCCACGACCGATTGGTCATTCCGGTCCCTCCCATGTTGCGCGTGCTCAGCGCCAGGGACGCTTGACTCGATCGACGAATACCTGATACTTGCAAGTATCATGTATTGGACTCCGTGGCGATGGACTCGCGAGCAATGGTTCGGCGCATGGGTGGCCGCCGCCATCGCCGCCGCGATCGCCGAGATCGGCTACGCCATCGATGCCCCGCTGATCACCGTCGCCGGAATGTCCGGACTCGTAATCGCCTGGATCGTTGCTGGGCGATACGCCGACCGCGTCCTGAACGGCAGCTCGTTTGTTGAGGTGGGCCTCGGCGTGGGATTTCGAACCGGCCTGCTCACCCTCACGATCTGGTTCGTGACGGCCTCGCTGCTGACCATCGCCTTGAACCCCGAGCCACTCGAGGATCGCCTCCGCCAGGTGGCCTTCGCCGCGTTCGGCGTGCCGATCTACGGCTCGATCTTCGGCGGTCCGTTTGTCCTCCTCGGCGGCATCGCCGGAGCGCTCGTCCTCCGGACGGTTCGCGAGAATGGCCGTGCCGGAAGCATCGTTCTCGCGATCGCTTCGGTGGGGCTCGCCGCCGGTGGCGTCATCGCGATCGCGGACTGGCTCTGACCGCAGGCTTATCGGCACCCCTGCTACCCTCGCCGTCGTGACCACCCGGACGGCCGCCCAGCTCCTCGTCGAGTGCCTCACCGCCGAAGGCTGCGAGTACGTCTTCTCCGTGCCCGGCGAGGAGACGATGGACATCCTCGATGCGCTCGGGACGGTCGCGGCCGCGGCGCGCGACGACGGCCGGATCTCCGGCCCCCGTCATGTCACCACCCGCCACGAGCAGGGCGCCGCCTTCATGGCCGACGTCTACGGCCGCCTGACCGGCAAGGCCGCGGTCGCGATGGCAACCCTCGGGCCCGGCGCGACGAACCTGATCACCGGCGTCGCCGACGCATTCCTTGACCGCGCGCCGCTCGTGGCGATCACCGGGCAGGCGAGCTCAGAGAAGCTCCACAAGGAAGCTCACCAGGTCGTCGACATCGTCCGGATGATCGAGCCGGTCACGAAATGGAACACGCGGGTGGAACGGGTGGCGGCGATCCCCGAGATCGTGCGCAAGGCATTTCGGGTCGCCGTCCTCGAGAAGCCCGGGCCGACCCACATCGAGCTGCCGGAGAACGTGGCGGCCATGCCGGTCGACGACGAGGCCCGGCCCCTCGTCCCGGGCGATACCTACTTCCCGGAGCCGACCGACGAGGCGATCGCCCACGCGGCCGAGCTGATCGCGACCTCCGAGCGGCCGCTCGTGCTGGCAGGCAACGGCGTTCTCCGTCGTCACGCAGCCCCGGAGCTCCGGGCGTTCGCGCGCGGGCTCCACGTCCCGGTCGCGGCGACGTTCATGGGCAAGGGGGCGATGGACGATCGCTCACACCTGTCGCTCATGGCCGTCGGCCTCCAGGCCCGCGATCACGTCCTGTCGGGCTTCGATCGGGCCGATCTCGTGATCTGCGTCGGCTACGACCTCGTGGAGTACGCGCCGGCCGGCTGGAACCCCGACGGCCGCAAGCGGATCGTCCACATCGACACGCAGCCGGCCGAGGTCGACGCTCAGTACCGGCCCGAGGTGGAGCTCGTCGGCGACATCGACGGGACCCTGCGCCGCCTCCTCGCCGCGATCCAGCCCCGTGGAATCAGTGGCCGCGACGCCGGGGAGCGGCACGAATCGCGCGAGACGCTCGTCCATGCCGACCTCCGGACCGCCCTCCTGGCCGAGCTGGCGGGGAGCGCCGGTTCGGGCGGCGACGATGCCCTCCCGATCACGCCGCAGCGGGCGATCGCCGATCTCCGCGAGGCCCTCGGTCCGGAGGACATCGTCGTCTCCGACGTCGGCGCCCACAAGGTCTGGGTCGCCCGGCTGTACCAGGCGTACGAGCCGAACACCGTGATCATCTCGAACGGCTTCGCGGCGATGGGCATCTCGCTCCCTGGCGCGATCGCCGCCAAGCTCGTCCATCCCGAGCGCAAGGTGGTCGCGCTGTGCGGCGACGGCGGCTTCTTGATGAACAGCCAGGAGCTCGAAACGGCGAAACGGATCGGGGCGAACGTGACGGTCATTGTCTGGCGCGACGATGGCTACGGATTGATCGACTGGAAGCAGCGCAACGAGTTCGGGCGGCCGTTCGGGGTCGAGTTCGGCAACCCCGACTTCGTCGACTACGCCCGCTCGTTCGGGATCGCCGGGTTCCGGCCGTCGTCCGCTGCCGACCTCCTGCCGACCCTGCGCCGCGCCCTCGATGTCGACGGCCCGACCCTCGTCGAGGTCCCGATCGACTACCGCGAGAACCTCCGCCTGACCGAGCACCTCGGCGCGCTGTCGGGCGGGTAGGTGCTCGGCGCCCCCGGCGCCACCCGCGCCACCCATGCCACCCGCGTCTGAGTCGCGCCGCCGGCCGCGTCTGAGTCGCGCCGCCGGCCGGCCATGCACCGAGTGAGGCAACCGACGGCTGGGCCACCGCCCGGACGTCGCCTGATGCGCTGGGTGCATCGGATGTCGGCCGATGGAGCAAATCACGTCCAGGTTGAGCCCGACGCATGCCGTCCGGACGTCCGTTCATGCAGTGAGTGCACCAGACGCGCCCGGCCGGTCGAGGCCCGGGGCCCGGTTGGATCACGCCACGGCGGCGCTGTAGGCTCCGGCGCGTGACAGCGACCCGCCCATCCCCGCTCCGCGTGTTCCTGACCCGGATGTTCGCGATGCCTGCCTACCCGCCGGACGAGCGCGACCTCCGGACGTTCCGCCTCGCCGGCCTGGAGCTGCCGATCCGGGCAACCGTCGCAGTTGTGGCAGTTATCCTGATCGTGATCTTCGACTTCCAGCGAACGCTCATCCCCGACGAGCTCGTCCGCTACGACCGGAATGCAGGCGCCCAGCGGATGCAGGCGATCAGTCGGGTCGTGCTCTTCTTCCTGGTTCCGCTCGCGATCATCGTCGTCGGGTTCCGCGACCGGCCGTCGCGCTACGGGCTCCAGCTGGGCGACTGGCGCTGGGGCCTCGGGCTGGCGGCGTTCGGGGCGGCGGTGATGACGCCGGTCGTGCTCGTGCTCTCTGGCGCGCCCGACTTCCGCGACTACTACGCGCCGTCGATGGATCCCCTTCCCTCGTTGCTGGCCACGAACACGATGGACCTCATCTCGACCGAGTTCATCTACCGCGGCTTCCTGATGCTGGGGCTCGCCCGCGTGTTCGGCCCGATCGGGCTCGTGATCGCGCTCTTCCCGTTCACGTTCACCCACCTGACCAAGCCGGAGCTGGAACTCCTATCCACGTTCGCGGGCGGGGCGGTCTACGGCTGGCTGACGTGGCGAACGGGCTCGATCGTGTGGGGCGCGCTGGCCCACATCTACATCGTGACGCTGATCATCGTGGTCGCCTCGGGCGGCGTGCTGGGCTGAGCGGGCACGCATCCGGCGATCGCTCCTCGCTGGCGCACCTGCAACGAACCTGGCCAGATCTGCACCCGGGGAACGTTGGGCGCCGTCCGGGGGCTCGGAGCCGGTTCGATAGCGTCGGCGTTCGCCCTCGAAGGTTGATCGAGGCACCGATCGGATCCATCGGCGCGACGGATCGAGCCGAACGTTCCATCGATGGCCACCTGGCCGCCTCCGGCCCGCGGCAAGGCTCGCGGATCCTCAGCCCCGGAGCGGCTGCTCGAACAGCTCGCCGTCGCGGAGCTCGAGGACGCGGTCGGCGACGTCGAGCATCACCGGGTCGTGGGTCGCGACGACCGCGGTCACGCCCTCGGTCCGGACCACATCGCGGAGCAGCATCATGATCACGTGGCCGGTCTCCGAGTCGAGCTGGCCGGTGGGCTCGTCGGCGAGCAGGATGCGGGGCCGGTTGGCCAGCGCCCGGGCGATCGCGACCCGCTGCTGCTCCCCGCCGGACAGCTCATGCGGTCTGTGCTTGGCGCGGTCGCCCAGACCCACCAGCTCGAGCAGCTCGCGGACACGCGCATCCCGCCCGCGAGGCTCGGCGCGGACGAGCCGCAACGGGATCTCGACGTTCTCGGCCGCCGACAGGATCGGGACGAGCCCGAACGACTGGAAGATGAACGCGACCGACCGGCGCCGGACGTCGACGAGCTCGTCCTCGCTCATCGACGACACCTCGTGGCCGTCGATGATCACCCGGCCCGAGGTCGGCTGGTCGAGCCCGCCGAGGATGTTCAGGAACGTCGTCTTGCCCGAGCCGGACCGGCCGCGGACGGCGACGAGCTCGCCCGGATCGGCGGCGAGATTCACTCCACGCAGAGCGTGGATGACGGTGTCGCCCGACGGGTAGTCGCGGACGACGTCGATCGCCTGGAGGAGCGGGCCCGTCGGACGACCGGTCGCCCCGGCGTCGGGATCGACGATCGTCATCGGCGGCTCTCCTGGGGATGATCCGGGCGCTGCAAGGGAGAGTCAGGCGCGGGATCCGATGCGGACGAGGCGGTCGCGGCGGACGCGGCGGAGCCACCGGACGGCGCAACCGGCGCGGGCCGGACGAGTGAGCCAGTGTCGGGCCAGACCTCGACGTGGTCGTCCTCCAGCCGGAGCCGGACCCGGTCCTTGAGCCCGAGCGCCGCGACCATCGCCTTCGGCAGCTGCAGCCGCCCGGCCCTGTCGAGGACCGCGAACTCCTCGCTGATCACCTGGTGCTCGCCCGTGTCCGACAGCTCGGTCCGGCGGACCGTCTCGGTCGACGTCCGGCCGTCGCGGATCGCGACCGTCCGCTGGACCTGCTCGGACACGAGCGCGTCGTGGGTCACGATCACGATCGTCGTCCGAAGCTCCTCGTTCACCCGCCGGAGCAGCCCGAAGATCTCCGACGACGTCGTCGTGTCGAGCTCGCCTGTCGGCTCGTCCGCGAACAGCACCTCAGGCTCGTTGGCGAGCGAGACCGCGATCGCGACCCGCTGCTGCTCCCCGCCTGACAACCGATCCGGCCGGTGGTCGCGCCGCTCGCCGAGCCCGACCAGCTCCAGCAACCGCTGCGCACGCTCCGCCCGACCCTTCCGCCCGTCGAGGGTCATCGGCAGCTCGACGTTCTCCTGCGCGGTCAGGTACGGCAGGAGGTTTCGAGCGGTCTGCTGCCAGATCATCCCGACAACGCGACGCCGATACCGCGTCCGCTCGCGCCTCCCCATCTGGCCGAGGTCGTGGCCGGCGACGACCGCCCGCCCGGCCGATGGCGCGTCGAGCCCGCCGAGGATGTTCAGGAGCGTCGACTTGCCGCTCCCCGAGGCGCCGACGATCGCGATCATCTCCCCGACGCCGACGACGAGGTCGAGCCCCTGAAGCGCGACGACCTCGAGATCGGCCACCTTGTAGATCCGGACGAGGCCTTCGCACACGATCTGGCGGCCATCGCCCGAGCGGGCAATGACGCGCCGCCGCGACGGCGGCAGCGCAAGGTGGTCCGCGGCCTGGGCGCCGCCCGGCCCCAGGTCGACGACCTCCGTCTGCTCGCTGCTCATCTGACCTCTCATTCGAATCCCCTGCGGAGGGCGGCGACCGCCACGCCTCGTCGCTGCATCCAGGCCGCCAGTCCGATCCCGACCGTCGCGATCGCGAGGATGCCCCCGCCGATGATCGCGAGCTGGCGCGGATCGGCCGACATGGGCACCGCCAGCGTCGAACCGACGAGGGCATCGAGCCCGAGACCGGGTTGGAGCAGGACGAACAGGCCGAGCCCGAGCGCGACCCCGGCCCCGAACGCGAACAGGACGGTCGGGCCATGTTCGACGATCGCGAGCCCCAGCGCGTCGCGCCGCGATAGGCCGATCATCCGGAGGTGGGCAACCTCCGTCGCGCGCGACGCGCCGGCAAGGGCGAGAGCCGCCGTGACCGCGAGGGCGGCATAGAGTGCGGCCACGATCGCGGCGATCGCGATCCCGGCGACGATTGCCGCCGTGACCGGGGAGTCGGTGAACGCCTGGGCGAAGACCGCCCGGCTCTCGACCGTCGCTCCGGCGACGACCTTGGTCACCGCCTCGCGGATCGCGGTTTCGCTGTCCGGATCGGCCGGGGCGTCGAGGAAATACGTCGTCGGCGACAGCCGTGCTTCGCGGTGGATCGCCTGCATCTGTTGACGCGAGGCGATGGCGAACACCGCGTCGGTGGGCAGCGTCGGGAAAGCAAGCCGGGTCGTGATCGGGAGAACCTGATAGTGGTAGCCGTCAACCACGATCTCGAGCTGCTTCCCGAGCTTCGCGCCGTCCGGTCGCTCGGCGAGGCCGGCCGAGATGAGGATCGGCACCGCGCCCTCGGCCGGGCTTTCGGCGAGCATCTCGGCTGGCGGCACGAGGTCAGCGGGCGAGCCCGCGATGATCCGCTCGTAGTCGGCGAGGTCAACGGAGATCAGCTGGATCCGGAGATTACGGGTTCCGATCGGGATCTGCGTCCGGTACAGAGCCGCCGACGCGGACACGCCCGGCAGCTGGCTCGGGTCGAGGGCCGCGGGCAACGAACCGATCTGGGCGTCGACCCGATAGGGCGCACCGACCTCCTGCCACGAAGCCGCCGCGCCGGCCCGATCGAGGTGGGCGAGGGCCGCCGACGAGAACGCCCCGATCGAGGCCGTCGCCAGCAGGACGATCAGGATCGCGCCCGTCGTTCCGCCGTGGATCGCCCGGCGGAGGGCGAGGAGCGGGACGAGGCCGCGGCCACGCCGCGCGAGACGCGTCAGGGCTCGGAGCGGCAGAGGCACGAGACGGATCGCGGCCAGGCCCACGGCAATCCCCGCCAGTGCCGGCACGGCGGCGATCAGGGGGTCGGCACCGGCGAGGGTGCCGGCGCTGCTCGTGCCCCGGACACCGCGCTCCCGCAGGAGATACGCCCCGACGGCCGCGCCAACGATGACGATCGCATCGAGAACGAGGCGGCGGGCGGAGATGCCCCGCGGCGACTCGTCGTCGTCGCGTGCCGCGCGGGCCGCCGCGAGGGTCCGGGGCAGCGCGGTCACGATCAGGAGGAGGACCGCGAGCGCGGCGACCGCGCTGGCCGCGAGGATCGTGGCCCGGTTGCTGCCGACGGGGAGCAGCACGATCGCGAGCAGGATCGCCACGGCCAGCGCCGGGATCGCGATCACGGACCCCTCGAGAAGGATCGCTCGGACGATCTGGCCGAGCGTCGCCCCGCGCCCGCGGACCAGGGCGATCGCCGGTCTCCGCCGCCGGGCAGCGATCGTCGCGACGAGGGCGAGGGCCGCGCACGCGACTGCGGCCGGCCCGATCGCGACGACGGTCAGGATCGCCGACGCCGACGCCCAACGTCCCGAGTGAGCGACGAGGAGCGGCAGCAGCCCGCTCCGCATTGCCACCCCGTCCGCGGCGGCCACGCCGCCCTCAACCTGGGTCCGCGGGAATGTCGCCTCGAGCCGACGGAGATCGAGGATCAGCGGCGCCAGCGCGTTGGCGGCGATTCGCTCCGGGTCGATGTAGCGGCGCCACGTGTAGCGGACAAGGACGCCGCTTGACAAGCTCACCTGGGTCAGCAGGTCATACGACTCCGGCGGCAGGTAGCCGGCCATGTCGAGAAAGCGCGAGTCGCCGCCGGTCGAGCGGATCGTGACCTGGTTCAAGGCCGGGTCGTCGTGCCAGAAGGCATCGTCCGGATCGATTGCTTCGAGGACGCCGGTGATCGCTGCCGCGACGAAGCCGGGCCGGCGCCCGCCGAGGGGATCGCTGCCGTCGACGGTCATGAACACGGTGTCACCGACCTTCAGGCCGCTCTGGCGCAAGCCCTCGGCGGCGACCGCGGTCTGGATAACGAGGACCTTCACGGGCGGGTCCGGCTTCGGCTCGTCGGCCGGGAGCAGGTTGTACAGCTCTTCCGGCAGGTCGACGAAGCGGCTCTCGGTCGCGGGCGCGACGCCCTCGACGAACCGGATCCGCTCGGCGGCACCGGGCTGGATCCGGAACCGGATCGTCGTCGGGTCCTGGGTCTCGGCCCTGACGCTGAAGCGGGCGCTGTCGACGACGACGTGGCGCTCGCTCACGAGTGCCCGGATCGCCGGCGGCAGCCGGCGGTCCAGCCGATCGCCCTCGTCGTCGATGTTCTTCAGGGGGTCCGTGGGATCGGCCTGAATGCCCTGTTCCTCGATGAGCGAGATGTTCCGGCCGAAGGCAGTCGTCCCGGCAACGACCCCCTGGACGGCATCGTCGGCGACCCGGTCCACGAGCCGCGGCGCCAGCCCGAACAGGGTCGCGGTCACGAGGATCAGGATTCCGAGCCCGATGGCCGGGACCCGGTCCTCGCGGAGCCGGCGGAGCGCAACCAGGACCGAGGACATCGCTCAGCTCTCCCGGGCGCGGAGGACGCCGCTGATCCGGATGTCCGGGAGCTGCCGGCGGACGAGCCAGAGCGACAGGATGAACAACGCGATCGCGCCGAGGTAGGTCGGGACGATGGCCTCCCACGGGACGATGACCTCGGGCGCCGGGATGGGTGGCAGGCCGGTCTGGGTGAGCGTCGCGAACGGCAGCACCAGCCAGGCGAGGAGGAAGCCCAGGGCGGATCCCATTGCCAGTCCGACGCCGAGCAGGAAGATGCTCTCGATCGACAGCCATAGCGACAGCTGGCCGGTCGACAGGCCGAGGGCCCGGAGCAGGGCGAACTCGCCGAACCGCTCGCTCGTCGAAATCGTCGAGCTCACGAGGAAGCCGATGCCGGCAAAGAGCATCGCCGCCAGCGAGCCGAGGCCGAGCACGCCGATCAGCCCGAGCGGCACGGGATCGGTCGACAGGCTCCGTGTCAGCTCTGCCCGGCCGATCACCTCGCTGGTTCCGGCAGTCCTCTCGCGGAGGGCCACTAGCACGGCGGGCTCGCCGCCCGGCTCGAGGGTCAGCCACCACTCGTCGGCCTGGTCCGTCCGGCCCGCGCCCAGGAAGCGGACGACATCGAGGGCCGCGATGTCCACGATCAGCGCCGGCCGCGCCGGGTCGAACGGCGCGAACAGCTCGGTCATGCCGACGACCTTGACCCGGAGCGCCTGGCCGAGGCTCGAGATGCCGAGCTCGTCGCCGACCGCGGCGCCGGTCCGGTCGAGGAACGTCCGCGATGCGATCGCGGCGAGCGGTGCGTCGCGCGGCGGGCCGGCGTACAGCCGGAACACCAGGCCCGGGTTGCCGAACCCGCCGAAGAGCTCTGCAGCGCGCCCGATGGCGATTCTGTTGGGAGCGCCGGGCGGCGGGGTGTAGGCGGTCGCGGTGGGGCTCCCGTCGAACAACGTCCACGCCCAGCCGATCGCGCCGGCCGGGAGCTCGACGCTCGTCCAGCCGTCGTCGCCGCTCACCGCGTCGGAGACCTCCAGGGCGATCAGGTCGACCGAGCCGAAGATCGCGATCTGGTCAAGAACGTCGATCTGAAGCTCTATCGCCTCGATGGCCAGCGGGCCGGCCGGCCGGAGATCCGGCGCAGTCGGATTGGTCAGGGTCAGGATCAGGCGTTGCGCGGGCCGGTCGACGACCCCGCTGGCGGTCGAGGTCCGGAACAGGCGGCCGTCGGCGTCGCGCAAGATGGCCGTGACCCTGATCGCCGCGCCGTTCTGTGGGATCGTGCCGTCGGTCTCGACCGACGTCTCGACGGTCGGATCGGCATCGAACGCCGCGTCGATTGTCACGGCGATCCGGCGCGGGTTGCCGGGGAGTGGCTTGGCCGCGACCTCGAAGCTCTGCTGGGCGAGGGTATCGATCAGGGCGGCGTTCCCCGCCGACACGTTGCCGATCGAGCCGACGGCCTCGGGATCGACGCCCGCGAGCAGCCCGTCACGGATCGTCCGCCCGACGTCGAGCGGGGCGATGGTCAGCGGCGTCGCGGCCGTCACGCCCGGGATCGCTCGGTAACGCGGGCCGGCGGCCCACGTCTCGAGCGCCGAGTAGTCGCTGGCGACAGCCCGGGCGTCGGCCGCGGTCCGGAACGCGGCCTGATCGGCCTGCGATCGGGTCCACGTCGCGGCGTGGGCCGCAGCCAGCGTCCCGAGCGCGGCCGCGAGCATCAGCAGGAGCGCCGCCCGGGTGT
>JACCVQ010000156.1 GCA_013698095.1 Chloroflexota bacterium | reverse complement strand
GCCTCACTGAGCTCAGGCGCGCGGCGCCGCGCCCTTGCTGGCGACCCCGCGATCAGCCGAGCCAGCCGTGGGCAAGCTCCTCGAGACGCTCGCGCCAGGCTGAACCCGCCCGGTCCGCGGCGATGATCGCCCCTTCGCGGATGCCCGTGTCGGCCACCCGGATCCGATCGGCGCCGGTTCGGTCGAGCACCACCTCGATGATCGCCGCCCCGGCCGCGAGCAACCGGATCCGTGCTTCGCGCATCAGGTACTGGGCGGCGAGCAGCTCCGCCGGGCTTCGGGCGATGACGGCCCGGACCGCATCAAGCGCCGCTCGGTCGAGCGTCTCGATGTCGGCGCGACCCTGACTCCGGCGCAGGAGCTTCAGCACGTTCGAGGCCGTCCCGCCGACCGCGACGACCTCCCGCGGCCGACGGCTCGGCTCCCATGAGAACGCTGCGCCAGCCGCGCTCACGAGCCGGCCGATCTCGTCCGCGGTAGGCGGATCGTGGTCGACGATCGAGCGTGTCAGGCGGCCCGTGCCGACCGCCACGCCGGCCGCGTTCGCCAGCCGGTTCGGTCCGATCTCGACGATCTCGCTGCTCCCGCCGCCGATATCAACGACGACGAGGTCGCTGTGGACAGCGCGCCCCGCGGTCAGGCCGATCAGCGTGAGCAGACCCTCCTCCTCGTGCTCGAGGACGTGGAGCGGGGTGGCGCATGCGGCCGACACCTCGCCGACGATCCGGGTCGCGTCGACCAGGCGTCGCAGGGGCTCGGTGCCCATCACGATCGGGTTGTCGGCTCCCAGGGCGCGGGCCCGATCGACGTACCCGGCAACCGTCGCGGTCAGGATCGCCCGACCCTCGACCCCGAGTGAACCCGGGCCGTCGACAGCCGCGCCGAGACCGAGAAACGTCGATTCATCGAGGATGCTGACCAACTCGCTGCCCGCCGGCTGGGCGACGAGGAGGTGGACCGAGGTGGAGCCGAGATCAATCGCGGCGGCGGGTGGCCTGGCCACGATCGCTGTGGCTCAGCCGGCGGTCGGAGGGGTCGTCGAGCGCCGGCTGCGAGCTGCGCGGGCCGAGCTCGGTGCGGCACGCGAGGGGGACGCCTGGCTGGTCGACGGGGCTGCCGTTGTCGCCGAAGCGGTCGTCGCGGCGCTCGCCTTGCGAGCTGTCGCCGGCTTGCGCGCCGTGGTGGTCCTGCGCGCCGTGGTGGTCCTGCGTGTCGGGGTCGCCCTGCGTGTCGAGGCCGCCTTGCGTGTCGAGGCCGCCTTTCGTTCGGCTGTGGTCGCCTTGCGTGCGGCTGTGGTCGCCTTTGGCGCGCTGGCCTTGGCCGCCGTCGTGGCGGGCTTGGCGGTACTCGTCGTCGATCCCGAGGTCGCTCCTGCAGCCCGCTTCCCGGTCCCGTTCTTGGAGCCCGGCGGTCGGCCGCGCCGGCGGGCAGGTCCCGCGGGCGTCGCCCGGCTCGTTGTCTGGAGCGCCCGGATCCCGGCCAGGAGCGCGGTCAGCTCCTCGATCTCGGCGCTGACCTCGGCCAGCCTGTCGGTTCGCTTGGCGCGGTTGCCCTTGGTCGCCTTGGCCAGCCGCTCGCGCCGCCAGCGTTCCTCGGCCGTCGCCGCGCCGAGCGCGAAATCGAGCCAATCAATGTGGCGGGCGAGGGCCGCGGCCGGTGTCATCACGATCGCAGTCAGCGGCCCGCCGGCCGTGTCTGGCGGCGCTCCGCCGTCGCCGCTCGAAAGCGCTCTTGTGGTCGTTCGACGGCCTGTCGGCCGGTCCGGTGATGTGTCTGGCATGTGAGCCTCCTGCATTCCCCGCAGTCATTGTCGTGCCTCGGCGCAAATCGAGTCCAGAAGCGCTGGTTAACGAGTCGTTAACACGCAGGGAAATGGACGTTGATCCGGGGATTCGACTGTCTGATCGTGACAGAACGACCAGCCGGGAGGACCGGCGCGCCCGGGATCCCCGGCGCCACTGAGCACTCGGGCGCAACCCACGTACCCCGGAGGAGGACATTGATCATGACAACGACCCCGAAGGCGCGCGTCGCCGCGTTCGGGTTGCTGATCGCGCTGGCCGGCACGGCCTGCGCGAGCGGGGCAAGCCCCTCCCCGGCTTCGTCCGGCGCCGCATTGGCGGGCACGATCACCATCGATGGCTCGAGCACCGTCTACCCCATCACCGAGGCAGTCGCCGAGGACTTCCAGCTGGCCAACAGCGGTGTCAGAGTGCCGACCTCGCTGTCCGGCACGGGCGGCGGGTTCAAGAAGTTCTGCAAGGGCGAAACCGACATCAACGACGCGTCTCGGCCGATCAAGGCTGACGACGACGGCGAAGGCAAGGCCTGCGCGACGAACAACATCGAGTACGTCGAGCTCCAGATCGCAATCGACGGACTGACCGTCGTCGTCAACCCGGCCAACACCTTCGCGACGTGCCTCACGGTCGAGGAGCTGAACAGGATCTACGGGCCGGACTCGCCCAGGGAGCTCAAGTGGAGCGATGTCCGCGCCGGGTTCCCCGCTGTCGCGGTCAACCGGTTCATGCCCGGCGCCGACTCCGGCACGTTCGACTACTTCACCGAAGTGATCAACGGCGAGGTCGACGCCGCCACCCAGAACGCGACCCAGTCCGAGGACGACAACGTCCTGGTGACGGGCGTCGCGGGTGACGCCAACGCGATCTCGTTCTTCGGGTACGCGTACTACGCGGAGAACAGCGACAAGCTGAAGGCGATCGAGGTCGATGGCGGCTCCGGCTGCGTGGCTCCGACCGAGGCGACCATCAACGATGCCTCGTACAGGCCGCTCTCGCGGCCGCTGTTCATCTACCCCGACCTCGGCAAGGCGAAGGCGCGGCCCGAGCTCAAGGCGTTCGTCGACTTCTTTCTGGAGAACACGAGCGCCCTGTCTGCCGAGGTTGGCTACGTCGCCTTGCCGGCCGATCTCCTGCAGAAGGAGAAGGACGAGTGGGCGGCCGCCGTGGGGGGCTGATCCACACCCGCCGACCATTGCCTCCGCACGCACCGGCTCGAAGCTCGGATCGAGCCGGTGCGCTGCCCGTTCTGCCTGGCCTGACGTAGGCTACGAACCCGAGATCCCCGTCGAGGAGTGCCCCATCGGATGACGACCGCAGCGCGACCCTTGACCCGTCACCGACCACTGTCGGAACGGATCATCGAGGTCCTGCTCTTCCTGTCGGCCGCCGTCGGCGTCGTCACGACGCTCGGCATCGTGGCCGTCCTCGTGTTCGAGACCCTCGACTTCTTCGTCGTCGTCAGCCCGATCGACTTCTTCACGGGCACCTTCTGGTCGGCCTCGATCCTGCCCCGCGCCTGGGGCGTCCTGGCCCTCGTCTCGGGAACCGTCCTGGTGGCCGCCATCGCCCTGGTCATCGCGGTGCCGCTGGGCCTGCTCGCGGCCGTCTTTCTCGCTGACTACGCCTCGCCCCGGGTCCGGACCGTCGTGAAGCCGATCCTCGAGACGATCGCCGGCATCCCCACGATCGTGCTCGGCTTCTTCGCCGTCAACTTCATCTCGCCGCAGCTGCTCATCCCGCTTCTGGGCCGCAACAACATCGGCGGCTTCTCGGCGCTGGCCGGGGGGATCGTCGTGGGCCTGCTGATCACGCCGCTCATCGCCTCGATCTCCGAGGACTCGATGCGGGCGGTCCCGCGCGGCATGCGCGAGGGCGCCTACGCGATGGGCGCGACCAGGTTCGAGGTCGTCCGGAAGGTCGTGTTCCCGGCCGCGATCTCGGGGATCATGGCCTCCATCATCCTGGCCATGAGCCGGGCGATCGGCGAGACGATGGCGGTCCTGCTGGCCGTCGGCGCGAAGCCCCAGTTCACGATCGACCCGACCGAAAGCGTTCAGACGATGACCGCATTCATCGCCGCGATCAGCCTCGGCGAGACGGCCCAGGGCTCGATCGAGTTCAAGTCGCTCTTCGCGGTCGGCCTGACCCTGTTCGGAATGACCCTCGTCCTGAATCTCATCAGCGGCTGGGTCGTGCGCAAGTACCGGACGGCCTACTGATGACCGTCGCGAACCCGACCGCCCCACCAGCCACACCTGTCGCTCCACGCTTCGAGCCGGCGCTGATGCGGCGCAAGCTGACCGGGACGATCTTCTACGGGGCCTGCCTCGCGGCGATCGGCGTGCTCCTGCTCGCCTTGACGTTCCTGCTGATCGATGTCTTCCGCCGCGGCCTGCCGTGGCTGGATCTCGGTTTCCTGTCCGGGGTGCCGTCGCGCCGGCCGGCGAATGCCGGGATCCTGCCGGCGCTGGTCGGCTCGTTCCAGGTCGGCATATTCGTGGCCATCTTCAGCTTCCCGCTCGGGGTCGCCGCGGCGATCTATCTGACCGAGTACGCGAAGGACAACTGGTTCAATCGCCTCCTTCAGACGAACATCAGCAACCTCGCCGGCGTCCCCTCGATCATCTACGGGATCCTCGGCCTGGCCCTGTTCGTCCGCCTCCTCGGTCTCGGGCCGACGTCCCTGGCGGCGGGCCTGACGATGACGCTCCTGATCCTGCCGGTCGTGATCATCGCCTCGATCGAGGCCCTCAAGGCGGTCCCCGACGCCCAGCGCGAAGGCGCCTACGCCCTCGGCGCGACGCGCTGGCAGATGGTCCGCGGCTCCATCTTCCCGGCGGCCGCGCCCGGCATCATGACCGGCCTGATCCTCGCGATGGCCCGGGCGATCGGCGAGGCCGCCCCGCTGCTCCTGATCGGGGCGTCGGTGTTCGTGACATTCCTGCCCAATCCACTCGAGGGCAGCTACACCGTGCTGCCGATCCAGGTCCTCCAATGGGCATCCCGCCCGCAGGCCGACTTCCAGGGCATCTCGGCGGCCGCGATCATCGTGATCCTGGCATTGATGCTCGTCCTGAACGGCCTGGCGCTCGTGGTCCGGGCCCGCCTTTCGAGACATATCCAGTGGTAGAGGAGAAATCGGTGAACACCCAGCTCTCGGAGGCGCCCGTCCGAGAGGCGGCGACGAACGGGCCGGGCCCGGCCATCCGCCTCGCCACCCTGCCGGCCGGAGGGGCCGCGCCGACCGTTGATGCCGCGCCCGAGTATGTTGTCGAGCTTCGCGATGTCTCGTGCTACTACGGCGCGTTCCGCGCGGTCCGCAACGTGGACATCAAGGTGGCCAAGAACGCGATCACCGCGCTGATCGGGCCGTCCGGCTGCGGCAAGTCGACGCTCCTCCGGACGATCAACCGGATGAACGATCTCGTTCCGTCGTACCGGTCCGAGGGCCAGATCATGCTCGATGGCCAGGACCTCTTCGCCAAGGAGGTGGATCCGGTGGCCGTGCGGCGCCGGGTCGGAATGGTCTTCCAGAAGCCAAATCCGTTCCCGAAGACGATCTGGGAGAATGTTGCG
Organism: Chloroflexota bacterium; assembly: GCA_013698095.1. Taxonomy (GTDB): domain Bacteria; phylum Chloroflexota; class Limnocylindria; order Limnocylindrales; family CSP1-4; genus CF-46. The sequence goes on along the minus strand of JACCVQ010000156.1, from coordinate 6,493 downwards.
TTCGGCCCGAAGGTCAACGGCTACAAGGGCAACTTGAACGAGCTGGTCGAGACCAGCCTGCGACGGGCGGCACTCTGGGATGATGTCAAGGACAAGCTCAAGCAGTCCGGGATGTCGCTCTCGGGTGGCCAGCAGCAGCGCCTGTGCATTGCCCGGACGATCGCGGTCAACCCCGAGGTCATCCTCATGGACGAGCCGTGCTCGGCCCTCGATCCCCGCTCGACGCTCCAGATCGAGGAGCTGATGGCCGAGCTCAAGCGCGAGTACACGATCGTGATCGTGACTCACAACATGCAGCAGGCCGCGCGCGCCTCAGACACGACCGTCTTCATGACGATGGGCGAGGACCGGGCCGGCTTCGTGGTCGAGCAGGGTCCGACGGCCCAGATCTTCACCAACCCCAGGAACCAGCTGACCGAGGACTACGTCTCGGGGCGGTTCGGATGACGGGACAGCGAAACGAGGACCCCGCGATGACGGACGATCGGACCAACGCCGCGCAGCCCGCTGGCACCTCCGGCGATGTCTCGCAGATCGTCGCAGAAGCGCTGACCGTCGCGGCCCAGGCAGCCGCCCGGATGAGCGAGCCTCACCCGGCTCGGCCGGGCCTCGACCAGGACATGCGGACCGTCAAGGACATGATCCTGTGGATGGGCTCGCTCGTGGAGGCCTCGATCCGGGCGGCGATGGAGGCTCTCGTCCAACACGACGCCGAGGCGGCGACCGCAGTGATCGTGGGTGATCGCGCGATCAACGACAAGCAGCGCGAGGTGTCCGATCACATCACTCGGACGATCGCAACCCAGGCACCGGTGGCGCGCGACCTGCGGTTCCTGCTCTCGCTCGACCACGTCAGCTACGAGCTGGAGCGGATGGGCGATCATGCCGCGTCCGTCGCCAAGCAGGTCCGCAAGCTCGCACCGGAGCCGCCGCTCAAGAAGTACGTGGATCTGCCTGCGATGGGCGAGCTGGCGGCCACGCTGGTCGGCGGCGTGCTGGTGGCACTGGTCGACATCGACATGGATGCAGCCCGCTCGGTCGCCGCTCGCGACGACGAGATCGACGAGCTTTATCACCGGACGTTCGACGAAGTGGTCCGGCTGATGCGGGCCGATCCGGACAACGTCGAACGCGGCACCCGGATCCTGTTCGCGGCCCACTACCTCGAGCGGATCGGCGACCGCGTGACGAACATTGCTGAGGACGTCGTCTTCCTCGCGAGCGGCGAGATCGAGGATCTGAATCCGTGATGGAGCCGGCGATCCCGCGTCGTGTTCGGGTCCACCTCCGGTGCATCGCCGTCACCGGCACGAACCGCCCGGTCGCGACGGGCTGGCGGGGTGGCTGAACCGGCTCCGGACTCCGTCCGGATCCTCGTCGTGTGCACGGGCAACAGCTGTCGCTCGATCCTCGCCGAGGCCCTGTTCCGCGAGCTCGGCGGCGACCGGGTCGCGGTCGACTCGGCGGGCAGCGAGCCCGAAGGCGCGGTCAATCCCCGGACCCTCGACGTTCTCGACGAGGCGGGCGTCGGCCACGACTGGGCCCGCTCGAAGTCGCTGAGCGAGTTCCTCGATCGCGAGTTCGATCACGTGATCACCGTCTGCGACAACGCCGCGGAGGCCTGTCCGAACTTCCCGGGACCGGCCGTCCGGACCCACTGGAGCATTCCCGACCCGGCCCTTGCCCGCGGCACGGTCGAGGAGCAGCTCATCGTCTATCGCGCGACCTACTGGGACCTCGAGAAGCGGATCGCGGGCTTCCTCGCTACCCTCGATGCATGAGTCCTTCCGATCGCCCGGCCGTCCTCCAGCTCTTCCTCCTCCGCCATGCTGACGCCGGCGACCCCGAGAAGTGGGCCGGCGACGACGCCGCACGGCCGCTGAGCGACAAGGGCGAACGACAGTCCGAGCGCCTCGGCGCTTTCCTGGCCGAGGTCGGGTTCCGGCCCGACGCCATCATCAGCTCGCCCAAGGTCCGGGCGAAGCGGACCGCCGAGATCGTGGCCGAGGCGATCGGGCTCGGCGTCCGGATCGACGAGCGGCTCGGCGGCGCCTGCGACCCCGAAACGATGGACGCGATCCTGGCTGATGCCGGCAGCCCGCGCCGACCCGTGCTCGTCGGCCACGACCCCGACTTCAGCGAGCTCCTCGGCTACCTGGCGGGGACCGATGCGCTATCGATGAAAAAGGGCGCGTTCGCGCGGCTCGATGTCCGGGGCGCGGTCGCCGGCGGAAGCGGAACCCTGCGCTGGCTCGTTCCGCCCGATCTGCTCGATCCGGACCGCCGCTGACGGCGACGCCCGGCGGAGTGGGCGGAGTGGCGTCTGACGTCAGGAGGGGCGCCCGGCCGCGCTCCCCCGAATGGGCCGGCGCAGGCTCTCGGCGGCGATGAGTGGCGGCGCCCCGACAAGCTCGCCGGCCAGGCTCCGAAGGCGCTCGGCGGCGGCCGGCAGGAGGTAGTAGAAGATCGAGGTCCCGCGCCGCTCGGCACCAATGACGCCCGCCTCCTTGAGGATCCGGAGGTGGTGCGAGACGGTCGGCTGCTGGACGTTGCAGCACGAGGTGAAGTCGCAGGCGCAGACCTCCGAGGTCCCGATCAGCTCGCGCACGATCGACAACCGGGTCGGGTGGCCGAGGGCTTGGAGAAGCTGGACATCCGGATCGATCAGGGTCGTTTTCGGGCGTGGCATGCGTTGCATTCTATCGAGGTCCATCAATATTGACAAGTATCGATATTACAGATAGAGTTGGAACACCTCAAGCGAAAGGACTCCCTCAATGGACACGAACATCGCCGCCTGGATGATTGCCGGCGGCCCCCAGATCACGCTTCACGCAACCGAGCGTGATCGCGACCAGCTCCACGCGCTGCGCGAGAGCCAGCACGCCGCGGCCCCGGCCCGGATCGGTCTCGTCGAGCGGCTCCGGAGCTTTGCCCGGCCGCAGATGACCGCACCCGACGCGGCCTGCTGCGCCGCCTGAACCCAACTGGGCGGCGCGGCCGCCCAGCCAAGGAGACCGACCGTGATCGACCAGACGCCTGCCATCGCCACCTCCGCGCTCGACCAGGATCGGATCCACGACGAGGTCCGCGCCCGCTATGCCGAGGCTGCCCTGGCGGCCTCGGCGTCTCGTTCTGATTCGGCCGCCCAGGCGTCCTGCTGCGGGCCGTCCGACACCGCGGTGTTCGGCGAGATCCTGTACGCCGACGCCGACCGGGCGGCTCTGCCCGACGCCGCCATCCTCGCCAGCCTTGGCTGCGGCAATCCGACCGCCGTCGCCGAGCTCCGCGAAGGCGAGCGCGTCCTCGATCTCGGCTCAGGTGGTGGGATCGACGTGATCCTGTCGGCCCGGCGCGTCGGTCCGAGCGGCCGGGCAATCGGGCTCGACATGACCGACGAGATGCTCGCCCTGGCCGTCCGCAATGCCGCGGAAGCCGGGGTCGACAACGTCGAGTTCGTGCGCGGCACGATCGAGTCGATCCCGCTCCCCGCGGCGTCGATCGACGTCGTCATCAGCAACTGCGTGATCAACCTTGCAGCGGACAAGTCGGCCGTTTTCCGAGAGATCGCGCGCGTGCTGCGCGCCGGAGGCCGAGTTGGAGTCGCCGACATCGTGGCCGACGACTCACTCAGCCCAAGCCAGCGGGCAGAGCGCGGTTCGTACGCCGGTTGCATCGCCGGCGCGCTGTCGATCTCAGAGTATGAATCCGGTCTCCGCGACGCCGGTTTGACGGACGTATCGATCGCCCCGACGCATACCGTGGCCGCGGGCATGTACAGCGCCATCGTGCGCGCAACGAAGCCTGCAGATACGCCAGCTACGTCGGTGTCGCCGGCCTGAACGGCGGTTTGTGAAACAGGGCCGGGTCGGCCCGCCCGGGTAGGACGCGGATCAGGCCTGCCGGGCGAAGACCCATCGTGCTCGAGCCGCGCGGGCCGTCCAGGATGATCGACTCCCGACCGGCGGACAGCTCGATCACACGCGCCACGGCACCCGGCACCAAGCCCTGCTGCTCGAGGTAGGACAGCAGGTCGATGTCTTCCTCGGCCTCCTCTGTGATGCGCAGGATCGTGACCTCGGCCCCAGCTTCCGCTTCGCTCAGCGGGATGCCCTTCGGTCGCGTGCGGGCGGCCTCGGCGTCGATCGGGTTGCCGTGTGGACACGTAGGCGGATTGCCCAGGAGCTCGGCCAGGCGCGCCTCGACCCTAGGCGAGATCGCGCCCTGAAGTCGTCCAGCCTCCTCATCGGACTCAGCCCAGCCCAACCCGACCACGGTCGTCAGCAACCACTCGAGCAGTGAATGACGGCGAAAGATGGAGTCAGCCTGTGCCCGGCCAGATTCCGTCAGCTCGAGCTCGTGTCGCGCCCTGACAGCGACGAGCCCATCGGCGGCGAGCCGACCGACCATCTCCGATACGGCCTGCGCCGAGACCCCGAGACGACGTGAGAGGGACGCGGCCCGCACCGGCTCACCGGCGCCGGCCATCGAGCGCAGTGTCAGCAGGTACGTCTGCGCCGCACTCGAAAGGTGAAGATCCTCGACGGGCTCCGTCACCCGGCCCATGCTAGGACACGACCGCCACCGACAATTGCGCAAGGCGCCCTGACACCAGTAAACAAGGGCGCTTGACGATTCTTGGACCGGGACCTACGATCCGACAAATCCCGACTCACTGACTCGGGATAGAGGCGCTGGAGGAATGGTGGACGTCGGCTCGCTGACCGCTGGCTTGTTGACAGGTCTTCGCGAGGGCGTAGAGGCCTCGCTCATCGTCGGCATCATCCTTGCCTACCTGGCCAAGACCGGAAACCGCCATCACTTCCGCAAGATCTGGGCCGGTACCGGTGCCGCGCTCGGTGTCAGTCTTGCCCTCGGGATCGTCCTGTTCCTCACACTCGGTGGCTTCCAGGAGCCATACGAGCAGCTCTTCGAGGCCACGGCCATGTTCCTGGCGGCCGGCGTCCTGACATGGATGCTCTTCTGGATGCGGCGCCAGGCGCGCATGGTCAAGGGCGAGCTCCAGGCGGCCGTCGACCGTGTGCTGACCACGGGTAGTGCCTGGGGCCTGGCCATACTGGCCTTTACCGCCATCATCCGAGAGGGCGTTGAGACGTCTCTCTTCCTCGTCGGTCAGGTATCCGCCGCCCAGGGTGGCGCGGTCAGCGTGCTGGTCGGCGCCTTGATCGGGCTGGCGATCGCCGCGGCCGTCGGATACCTCATCTACGTCGGCGCTCGCAGGATCAACTACGGGACATTCTTCCGACTCACCGGCCTGGCGCTCATCTTCATCGCCGCCGGGCTGCTGAGCCACGCTGTTCACGAGCTCATCGAGGTCGGCGTCCTCACGTTCGGCACACAGACCGCCTTCGACATCAGCGCGATCCTGCCGCACGAGGGAAACCTCGTCGGCGAATTCCTGCGCGCGCTGCTGGGCTACACGTCAACGCCCGAGGTGCTCACCCTGGCGGTCTACCTGCTGTACCTGATCCCGGTGCTGTGGCTCTACCTTCGCCCGGTTCCGGTCGCCATCCCGACGCAGACGGAGCGCGCGGCTTCAACTCCCGCCTGAGCCGACGCGCGCCTCGGAGGTGACCTCCTCGGGCGCCGGCCTGCTCTTGAACATGGCGAACAGCAGCAGGTCGTAGGCGATCTTCAGCACGGCCGTGGCGATGAGCGGCACTCCCAGGCCAACCGGAACCAGCAGCGCACCCGCGAGCGCAGGACCCGGGACCTGCGCTACGCCTCGAGCGAGGCTTGTCACTCCCGCTGTCGCAGTTCGTTCACGCGGCTCGACGACAGCCATCGTGTACGACTGTCGGGCGGGCACGTCCATCGAGGCCAGTGCGGCGCGCCCAAGCAGGAAGAGCGCGGCCACGGCCAGGTTGGGCGCGAGGGCCAGCCCTATCAGGAAGGCGCTCGATGGGATATGGGTGAAGACCATCGTCGCGATCAGGCCGATCCGCGCCGACAGCCAGGCGGCGACGGGGAATGACAGCGCTATCAGCACGCCGGCAGCGAAGAACAGTCCGCCCGCGGTGGCCGGATCGACCGCGAAACGGGCAGCGAGGAAGTACGCCAGGTAGCTCTGCACCGACAGGCTGCTCGCGAACGAATCGAGCCCGAACAGGAGGGACAGCCGGGCAACGATCGGACGGGACTTGTCGATCGCAAGGCGTCTCTCAAGCCGCTCGCCGGCCTCCGCCCGGGCGTCGAGCCGGGAATGGAGCACCAGCGTCACGAGGCCTATCAGCGCATAGGTGAGAAACGCGGGCGCGTAGATGTCGGCACCGGCGAGGCCGAGCAGGCTCCCGATCGCCGGCAGGAGTCCGACGGCCAGTGCGCCAAGCGCGGCACCGGCCGCCGCGAGCAGGTTGTAGAGCGCAAATGCTGCGGTTCGCTGGCGATTGGGCACGGACTGCGGCAGGAGCGCCTGATCCACTGTCTGGAGCCCGGTCGACTCGTTGGCATTCACGGCGACCATGCCCGACAG
>JACCVQ010000078.1 GCA_013698095.1 Chloroflexota bacterium | reverse complement strand
GACCTGAACCGAGCCGATTTCCGGGAACCGCTCGCCGAAGATCCGCTCCGCGACGACCCGAAACGCGTCAACGTCGCCCGTGGTGAGCTGGATGTGGCTCGTGGGGATGGTGAGCTCGGTCGGTCGGTCGTGCCCCGCGTCGCCGTCGGCCGCTGTCGCGCCGGGATTGGCGTCGGCGGCCGTCCCGCGGGTCGTGCCCGGCGCCTCAAGGCCGTTGATTGCGAGCAGCTCGACCAGGGCAGACGCGGTCGCGGTCGCCGAGTCGACGATCGCGACCCCATCCCCGGCGACGGCGGCGATCACGGGCCGGAGCAGCGGGTAATGGGTGCAGCCGAGGAGGAGCGTGTCGATCCGGGCCGACGGCGGAAGCGGGAAGACGAACTCGCCGTCCACGCCGCGCTCGCCGAGAAGCGGCGCCAGCGCCTCGGCCACGATCGATTCGACGTCGGGGCCGCCCAGTCGGCCCGCCTCGACGAGAGGGACGAACGCGGGCGTCGCGTGCTCGTACACCTCGACGGCCGGGTTCTCGTCCTTGATCGCGGTGAAATAGGCATGGGAGCGGACCGTGGCCGGGGTCGCGATCACCCCGACCCGCCGGTTGCGGGTCGTGAGCGAGGCCGTCACCGCCCCCGGCCGGACGACGCCGAGAATCGGCAGGTCGTAGCGTCGCCGGAAGTCGCCGAGGGCAACCGCGGTGGAGGTGTTGCAGGCGACGACGATCGCCTTGACGTCGCGCGCGGCAAGCTCATCGAGGCACTCGATCGAGAACGCCCGGACGTCGTCGTCCGAGCGAGTGCCGTACGGCGCGCGCAGGTTGTCGCCGAGGTAGATGGTCGATTCATGGGGCGACCGGCGGAGGATCTCGCGGAGGACCGTCAGACCGCCGACCCCGGAGTCGAAGACGCCGATCGGGCGTGGGTCGGACATCTGGGACCCTAGCGCCTGCCGGCCGCCGCCGGTCGGAGGATCCCGTGGGCGGCGAGGAGCTCAGCCGCGACGCGCTGGATGTCGACGCTGATCGGGGCCGATGGGTTGGCGAGGACGAACGGCACGCCCTCGTTGTTCGACTGGACGACGAGCAGGCCGTCACTCACGACGCGATGCTCCGGGACGCGCCCGAGTGCCTGCTCCAGGGCGCCCGGCGCGATCCCACCGGGCGAGTCCGCCCGGTTGATCAGGTAGCGGACTTTCGAAGCGGGGTAGCCGATCATCCGGAACGCGTCGGCGACGGCGATCGTGTTGTGGATCGTGGTGGAGTCGTAGGTCACGATCTCGACGATCGTGTCCGACAGGTCGAGGAACGAGAGGTTGATGTCGCTCAGCGCAGATGACATGTCGATCACGATCGCGCCGTAGACCCGGCGCAGGAGCGACAGGATCTTGTCGATGTCGCGAGCGGTCACCATCTCCGCCATCTCGACCCGCGGCGGCGCGAGCAGGATGTCGATTCCGGATGGGTCGCGCCAGAGGACGTCCTGGAGGTCGGACTCGGCGACCCGGTCAGTCGGCAGATCGAGGATGGACGGCGCGTCGAGCGGCACCTTGAGGAGCGATCGGAGGTCGCCGAACTGGAGGCTGCCGTCGATCAGGACGGTCCGCTGATCAGCCTGGCCGAGGGCGACCGCGAGGTTGAACGCGATCGTCGTCTTGCCGACGCCGCCCTTCGGGGCGAAGACCGAGAAGATCCGCGACGAGCCCGTGGTGGACATCTCGGCGTAGTCCTTGCGGACCAGGGCGATCCGGTTCATCAGGTCATAGCCCGAGAAGGGCATCGCGAGGACGCCGTGAATTCCCTTGGCTGGATCGACTTCGACCGGATTCTGGGGGACGGTCAGGACGATGACCGGTACCCCGTAGCCGGCCGCGGCAATCTGCTCGACGAGGGCGAGACCCTTCACGCGGCCCTGGAGCAGGGCGTCGACAAGGACCACGTCCGGCCGGAGCTGCTGGATCTGGGGCAGCACCTTGGCGCCGTCACTCAACGTGTCGAGGAGCTTGACGGAGTTCTGCGAGTTCAGGAGGCCGCGAATGTACTGCGCCACCTGGGGAACGTCCTCGACGAGGAGGAGGCGCGTCTGGTCGGATGCCATCGGGCCGAGTGTAGCAAGCAACGACGGGCCGGCACTTCCCTCGATCGTCCGGCCGGCGGGGCGGCCGCTGGAACGTTCAGGTCAGGGCCGCCGGGCGATCAGGATCGCGCGCTCGCTGCCAGGCCGGATCGGCCCCATGTCGTAGGCGCCGGCGATCAGCTCGATCTCGAGTCCGGCGTCCGCGGCCATCGTCGCGAGCTCATCGGGTCCGACGAGGCGCAACGCATCTCGCCGGATCCAGCGAACCACGGAACCACCGGGCGGGCCCTCCTCGAAGATCGTGGTCAGGTCGACGACCGCTGTCGTCGGGTCGTAGCGGGCGGACGCGACCTTCGTGACCTCATGGCCGGTTTCGGGATCGATCCGCTCGTACTCGAAGATCATCCGGCCGTCGAACCGGGCGAGATCGTCAGGTTCGGGCAGCCAGACATCGACCGCCGCGACGCCACCCGGGGCGAGGTGGCGGGCGAGCGTCAGGAACGCGCGCCGCTGGGCATCGCGTGTTGCGAGCAGGAACAGCGAATTCAAGGCGATGAACGCGAGCTGGAACGTCCCGGCGGCGGACAGCTCGAGATCGAGGATGTCGGCCTCGACGAGCTCGAGATCGAGGTCGGCTTTCGCGGCGGCCTTCGCGGCGGTCGCGCGGGCCCGTTCGCGGGCGCGGGCGAGCATCGCCGAGTCGAGGTCGACAGCGGTCACGGCGTGGCCGGCCACGGCCAGCGGCACAGCAAGGCGGCCGCTGCCGGCCGCCAGCTCGAGGATCGGGCCGCCGGTCCGACCGGCAAGGGCAAGGTAGAGGTCGAGGTCGCCCGGGTCGTCGACGAGATCGAGGTCGTACAGTCGGGCCAGGGCCGCCGCCTCGGTCTCCTGGGGACTGTCGCTCGAGCCTGGGGACGTGTTGCTCATCCGGCGGTCGTCGGCCCAATCGGCGACGCGCTGCCCGGGCCGTCGAACCGGACCGCCTTGCCCGCCTGGCGCTTGACCGCAAGCGCACTGATTGCCTCGAGCGCCGCCCGGTTCGCGATCATCGCCGTCACCTCGGCGTGGTCGTACGGCGGGGACACCTCGACGATGTCCATCCCGGCGAGCTCCACCTGGCCGACGATCCGGCGGATCGCCCGGAGGATCTCGCGGGTCATGAAGCCACCGGGCTCCGGCGTCCCGGTGCCCGGCGCGAGCCCCGGGTCGACCACGTCGATGTCGAGGCTGAGGTAGATCGAGTCGGGACCGTCGAGGGCCTCGGCAATCGCGTCGTCGATGACGGCATCGGCGCCGCGCTCCTCGACCTCGGTCATGAAGTGGTAGCGCAGGCCGTGCGCTTTCATCCATTCGAAGGTTTCGACGGGCGGCCAATAGCCGCGCAGGCCGACCTGGACGAAGTTCCTGCCATCGACCGCACCGGACTCGATCAGGCGGCGCATCGGAGTCCCGTGACCGGCGAGGACTCCCCAGTCGTCGTTGGCGGTGTCCGCATGAGCATCGAAATGGACGATCCCGATGCTGCCCGGACGGCGGACCTCGGCCACGGCGGTCGCGGACGGCCACGTGATCGAGTGGTCGCCGCCGAGGACGATCGGGATCGCGCCGGTCGCGGCGACCTCGCGGACCTTGCGATGGATAAGCGCGTGGCCGCGTTCGATCCAGGCCGGGACGATGTTCGCGTCGCCGGCGTCGACGACGGTGAGGATCTCGAACGGTTCGACCCCGAGCTGGAGGGAGTGGATCGAGCCCGACGTGTACTGGGCTTCGCGGATCGCCCGCGGCCCGAACCGGGCGCCCGGCCGGTGGCTGACCGCGTCGTCGAACGGGGCGCCGATGATCGCGACGTCGACGGCGCGAGCGCGGAGCTCAGCCGGATCGGTGATCCAGGGCAGGTTCATGAACGTCGTCGGGCCAACGTAGGTCGGCAGGTCGTAGTCGCTGAACGTCTCCCACTCGCGATCCCAGCCGTTGAGCCGGGCAAAGTCGACCGGGCCGCCGGTTGCCGGTCCGCCGGCGTCGGTGGCGCCGGGCACAGCCAACGGATCGGGACGGGGATCGTGGGGGCGCTCGGCCACGGGGCTCCTCCGGAGACGATCGCGGGCTCGCGGCGGGCGCGGCACGGGATGTCGTCGTCTCACTCGGGGCGCCGCCGGTTCGCTACGAACGTCCAGCGGGGCGCGCCGCGGCCATCCTAACACCCGCCTCGGCCGCTCCCGTGGCAGCTGCCGGCCTCGGGCGCAGAGGACCTCGGGCTCCCGTTCTCCCTCAGCTCTCGCCGCGGAAGTCACGCCAGGCCGCAGCGAGCAGCTCCGGGTCCGCGAAGAGCTCGTACGCGGTCTGGGCGACAAGCGCTGCCGCGAGGAGAGTCGTGGCGTCCGCGGCGGGCGTGGCGGCGGCCTCGCGGAACAGGACCGAGTGACCGGGGGTGCCCTCAGGCGCGATCGCAAGCTCGGGATGGATCGTTGGGCAAACCCAGCTGACGTTCGCCATGTCGGTGCTGCCGGAGTTCGGGTCGGGACCCTGGTCGACGATCCCGTACGCCGCCGCGTTGGCGACCCAGCGCGCCTCGAGCGTCGCGTTCACGCGCATGGTCATGGCGCCGCCGCTGAACGTGACATCGGCGGTCGTGCCGGTCGCGAGGGCGGCCGCGTCCACCAGCTCGCGGAACCGGGTCGCCATCTCGTCGTAGTACGGCTGATCGGGGCTGCGGAGCATGAACCACGCTCGGGTTCGCTCCGGGATGATGTTGGCGGCCGTGCCGCCTTCCTGGATGATCCCGTGGACCCGGACGTCCGGCCGGAGCTGCTGGCGCCAGAGCCCGATCGAGCTGAAGAGCAGGACCATCGCGTCGAGGGCGTTGCGGCCCTTCCACGGATCGGCCGATGCGTGCGCCTGGAGGCCGTGGAAGACGACCTCGATGTCCTCCGATGCGAGCGGCTGCGACGAGACGTGGCTCCGGTCGCAGGGGTGGAACATCAGCGCCGCGTCGATCCCGGCAAACAGCCCGTCGTTGATCATGATCTGCTTGCCGCTCCCCCGCTCCTCGGCCGGGGTGCCGAAGAACACGATCTCACCGGGCAGCTCGTCGGCGATCGAGGCCAGCGCGATCGCGGCGCCGACCCCAGAGGCGGCCATCGTGTTGTGACCGCAGCCGTGACCGAGGCCGGGCAAGGCGTCGTACTCGGCGAGAATCGCGATCCGGGGACCATCGCCACCCCGCCCGCCGGGCAACGTCGCTCGGACGGCCGTGGCAAGCGAGCCGGCGGGTTGCTCCACCTTGAAACCGTGCCCGCGAAGAACCTCGGCGACCCACGTCGCGGCCTTGACCTCTTCGAAGGCAGGCTCCGGGTGGGCGTGGATCCGATGCGAAAGGCCCACGATCTCGTCACGGGCCGCCTCAACCGCTGCCGCCAGGCGACGCTTGACATCGGTGTGCGGGGCGGCCGGGTCGATGACCGGCAACGTGCCGGGTGCTCCCGGGCTCGCGAGGGACGAATCGGGGGACGCGGTCACGGAACCTCCTGGTTGCGAGTGATGTGCCACGGCCGCGGCGTGCGCCGGCTCAGCGCTCGACCGACAACGTGGCTTCGGCAATGAAGACGAGCGCGAGGATCAGGAGTGCGATAGCCGGCACGAATGCCTGCTGGAGACGGAGGATCACGAACACGGCCGTGACGACGGCGACCCAGCCGCCGCGCCGAAGGGCACGGGTCCAATCGCCACGATAGGCGATCCGGCGATGGCGGGCGAACACGCCCAACCAGAACAACGGGGCCACCGTCAGGCCGAACGCCAGTCCGATCAGGAGAGCGCCCACGTAGCCTGCGGTCGGGTCGATCCGCGGATCGCGGGTCGTGGTCACGAGGGCGACGAGGACCCAGACGACGCCAGCCGCAGCGAAGAGGCCAAGGTTCGCCATGCGGTCGCGCGATTCCATCAGGAGCGAGTCTAGGTGGTCGCGGCGGACGATCGATCCGGGATCCACGGCTCGCCCCGTGTTGGGCGGCCTCGGCGCGCCGCCGGCGCCGGGTTTGCTCCCTGCCGCGGTCAGCGGATCAGCGGTTGACGCACTGCGCTCTCGACTGTCTGGACGAGGTCGTGCATGCGGAACGGCTTGAGAGCGACGGCATCGACGATCGAAGGGTGGCGCCGTGCGCTCTCGGCCCGATCGGGATCACCGGTCATCATCACGACCCGGATCGCGGGGCGCATGGCAAGCAGTCGGGCGGCGAGCTCGACGCCGTTCATCTCGGGCATCTCGATGTCTGTGACGAGGACAGCCGGCACAACGCGGCCCTCGGCGACGAGGCGGAGGGCCTCCTTGCCGCTGGCCGCCGTCGCGACGTCGAACCCGGCATGTGCCAGAGCTCGGGCAACCAGGGCTCGGATGAGGGCCTCGTCGTCAACGACCAGGATCGCGGCGCCCCGACCACCCGGCAGCCGGCCTTCAACACCGGCCGCCGCACTCACGACATCGCCATCGGCCGTGGCCGAGCCGTCGTCGGGCGCGGCCTTGCGCGGCGCGTCGTCGACCATGGCGATCTCGTCCTCCGTGCCCTGAGTCAGGCTGGTCGCGTCCCCCAGCCGCCGGGTGGCGGTGGTGCATGCTCGCACCATGGGCGGCATGCGACCACTGGGGCGAATGCCCTATCGGCCGAGCGCAGCTTCCAGGTCGGTCACGGTGTCGAGAATGAAATCGGGCTCGACCGACCCGTCCGACTCGCTCGACGGCAATGGCGAATCCAGCGGTCGAACCTTCAGCCAGGCTGTCTGCCAGCCCGCCCCGGCCGCGCCCGCCATATCGGCCGCCCAGTCGTCGCCGACGTGGAGGATCCGTTCGCCCGGAGGGCTGCCCAGAGCTTTGCGAGCGGCCGCGAACATGGCCGGATGGGGCTTGATCGTCCCGACCCGCTGGCTCACGACGACAGCGCGGAGATGCGGCAGCCAGCCCTGAGCCGCCGCGTAGTGATCGACCGTCGCCGCAAGGGGCCAGTTGCTCAGGATCGCCAGACGCCAGGACGCGGCGAGCCGGCCGAGCATCGCGCCGACACCCGGAGCCGGCGGGAGGCCCGCCACGAATGCCCGGCTGTACGCCTCGACGGCGGCGGCGACCTCGGCCGCGTCGGAGTGGAGCGCGGCGCGGTCCTGATCCCAGCGCTCGTCCGGCGGCGGCGGCGCCATACCGCCCCGGATCCGGGCGAACACCCGGACGAGCCGTTGCTCGAGATCGACCTCGCGGAACTGCGGCACCTCCTCTCGGAACTGGCGCTCGCGTTCCTCGGCCCAGGCATCGAGAAATGCGCCGCGATCCAGCTCGGGGGCCCGGATGCAGACCGCATCCCCCGTCAGCTCGACAACCCGCCGGAGCGCCGCTCGGTCGACTGGCACGAGCGTGTTCCCGAAGTCGAAGGTGATCGCCTCGATCTGACCGTGCGTCACCGTCAGGTGGCCACGCTCGACGGGCAGATTGCCTTGAACGGGCAGTAGCCGCACGTGCTCCGATCCGGTCGCGGGGTGAAGTCGCGGGCCTTGATCCCGGCCGCCGCCGTCTGGATCTTCGCCCGGCCCTTGGCCATCCGCTTCGGGTCGACCTCGACCCGGCCGGTCACGCCCGTGTCGAGGAAGTGGAGCTGGACCGCGTCGGGCAGGCGGCCCGCAACGGCTTCGTACGCCATCGCGTAGATCTGGAGCTGGAGCGACTCGCGAGCTCGCTGTCGGGCCTTGACCGGATCCCGCACGTCGCTCGTCTTGTAGTCCGTGATCGTGACCCGCTCGCGTCCCGTCAGCTCGAGGGTCGGCGCGATCGTGTCGGCATGTTGGACGGGGGCGGGCGACTCCGTCCCGGTTTCGGGTGTTGGGTCGGCCGGCTCGATGTCGACGCGATCCCAGCGGCCCCGAATCCGGTTGCCATCGAGCGAGAAGTTGAACTCGCGCTCGACGTAGGCCGGGATCACCGCGCCCGGCTCGAGTTGTGCTGCCCGGAAGCGTCGCAGCGTGGCGCGGCCCGCTTCGAGTCGGGCGTCCTCGTGCTCGCGCGAGAGGAAGCCCTCGTTGGTCCACGCGGCCTCGAGCGCCGCGATCAGCTCGTCCTCGGTCATCACCTCGCCGCGGGCGTGGCGCCGGTGGAACTCCTGGACCGCGCGATGGAGGGCCGATCCGTAGATCATCGCGTGGTGCGGCGCGACGGGCAGCCGGACGACGTGGCCAAGCTTGTACTGAAGCGGGCAGCTCAGGTAGGAGTTGATCGCCGAGAACGAAAGGACGAGCGGGTCGTCCGTTGGCTGCCGCGGGCCGGTCGGCCGGAATGGAAGCGGCGCGGCCTGGGCGGCTTCGATCCGGTCGACGGCGCTCGCTGCCCGGACCGATGGCGCGACTGCCGTCGGCGGCAGGTCGAGGGCCTCCAGGACGAACGGCGAGAGGCGCCGGATCCCGACGCCGCCGTAGTCGACCGCATGCGAGAGGACGAGCTCGTCCCGGGCACGGGTCATCGCGACGTAGAACAGGCGGCGCTCCTCGCGGAGCTGGATCTCCTCGTCCGGGGCATCGACCGCGTCGCCGAGGACCGCGGGCAGTGCCAGCGGGTCGCGCCGGCCCGGGATCGGAAATCTACCGGCGACGAGGCCCGGGAGGTACACGATCGGGAACTCGAGGCCCTTCGCCTTGTGCACGGTCAGGACGGCGACGGCGTCGGAATCCGGATCGAGATCGGCCGTGGCCGGATCGTCGCCTGCCTCGATCAGCGTCTGAAGGTGGCGGGCGACGAACGTGGCTCGGTCGTCCGCGAGCAGGGCCGACTGGGACCGCACGATGTCGAAGAAGCGAGCAACGTTGCGGAGCTGTTCCTCGGCCGCGACCGAGGCCTCCCCCGCCAGCCGCCCGAGCGTTCCCGACCGACGCAGGAACGCGTACAGGACCTCGCCGGCCGGTCGCTCATGAGCAAGCGCCGACATCTCCCGCAGGTCGGCGACGATCCGGCTGATCGCCGCGCGCGTGGCGGGTCCGACGCGCAGGAGACCAGGCTGGCGCTCGAGCTCCTCGAGGACATCCCACAGGGTCCGGTGCCGGCGCCGGGCGCTGTTGACGATCGTCGTGAGGTCCTCGCCGCCAAGGTGGTACGGCTCGCCGGTCGCGAGGGCGTAGATGTCGACCGACGAGCCGAGGTCGGCGATTGCTCGGAGGAACGACAGGAGGCGCCGGACCTCCGGCCGGGCGTACAGACCGGACGTTCCCGAGAACCGCCACGGCACGCCCGCTGCTTCGAGGCTGCGCAGGACCGGATCGGCGTGGCTGTTGGCCCGGACGAGGACGGCGATGTCCTTCGGCGCGGTGCCCCTGGCGATCCGGCCGGCGATCTCCGCCGCGATCCGATCCGCTTCGTCGTTGCCGGACGGGTGGGTCTCGAGCCGGACGGTCCGTCCCGCCGGATCCGTGCCGCGCTCTGCCACGAGCCGCTTGCTGATCCCGGCCTGGACCTCGAGCCGGTCCGGGTCGTTGAACTGGACGAGCCGATGGGCAGCCTCGAGAATCGCTGGGCGAGACCGGTAGTTGCGGCGCAGGACGATCGTCCGAGCCGCCTTGTAGCGATCGCGGAAGCCGAGGATGTTGCTGATCGCCGCGCCCCGGAAGCGATAGATCGACTGGTCGTCGTCGCCCACGACCGTCAGGTTGCGGTGCGGCTCGGCGACGAGCGAGACCAGTTCGGACTGCGAGCGGTTCGTGTCCTGGAACTCATCGACCAGGACGTAGCGGAACCGGCGCTGGATCTCCAACCGGGCGGCCGCCGACTCGCGCACCAGGCGCAGCGCTAGCGCGACCTGATCGCCGAAGTCGATGCAGCCGTTCGCCTCGAGCAGCGCCTGGTAGCGCTCGAAGGCTGTCGCGAGCTCCGTTTGCCGTCCGGCCTCCTCGGCGAGCGCCTCATCATCGCGAGCACGTGCCGCCACCTGCGCGAGGCCGTCCGCGTACGCCCGATAGGCGACGGGTGAGACGTCCTCGTCCTTGCAGCGGCTGAACAACGTCGCGAGCGCCCCGAGGAATCGGGTCGGATCGCCCAAGGGCCGGTACCGCTCGAGCTCGAACGAGAACAGGTGCTCGCGCATGAAGATCACGACCTCGGCCCGGCTCAGGACCCGGACGTCCGAGGGCAATCCAAGCTCCAGGGCGTACTCCCGGATCAACCGGTCGCCGAACGCGTGGAACGTCCCGATGGTCGTATCCGTGTAGCCGTACGGGACGAGCTGGTCCACCCGGAGCTGCATCTCGGCGGCGGCCTTCTCGGTGAACGTCAGCGCGAGGATCTCCGACGGCCGGGCCCGGCGAGTCGCAATCAGCCAGGCGATCCGGCGGGTGATGACCTGGGTCTTTCCCGTCCCGGCCCCAGCCACGACCAGCAGCGGACCGTCGCCGTGGGTGACAGCTCTGAGCTGTTCCGGGTTGAGGCCGCCCAGGAGTGCGTCCAAGCCGGCCGGTGGGTCGCCGCCGGGCGTAGCGGGGTTGTCGATCACGAACCCGTCCCAGACCGGAATCTGGTCGAGAGGATGGGGCTCGCGTCGCGCCCGCGAGCGGTTCACGGCATCGCCGAGAGAGGTTGGATCAGGTGCCATGGACCGATCATCGCCGGGCCCCGTGACACCTAGTCTGTCAGGCCGGTGGAGCGAGGCGGTCGCGGGCGGGCCGCCGCTCGTCGAGGGCCGTCCCCGGGCTGGTGAGGGCGATCCGGAGAGACTCCTGCTCCTCGTCCGACAGGGCAGCGTCCGATCGACCGTCGGTGATCGACTTGGCATAGACCCGGGTCCCGGTTCGAGAGTGGAGGCTGCTCAGGACGAACCCGTTGCCGGCGGCATCGGTCAGGGCCATCGCGAAGCTCTGGTTGCCGCCGGTGTCCTCGAACGGGTTGAACCGGACGACGCCGACTCGTTGGATCGCCCGCCGGCCGGCCGCCTCGACGACCGCAGACCGAGCGGCGAGCTCGTCGAGCTCGCGCGAGACGGCGAAGACCTTATCGAGGTGAGCATCGAGCACGGCATCGAGATTGGCCCCGTTGGCGCCCCGCGTCAGACTGTCGAGCCGCCGCCGCAGCGCGGAGATCCGGCGGGCCTGGATCAGGCTCAGGACGATCAGGACGAGGACGATCACGGCGAGGGCGATGAAGGCCGCTCCGATCACCGGCTCGACCAGGGCGTTGAGATCGATCGCGCGGTACCTCCGGATCGGGGCCTCCGCAGCGGGACGCGCCGGGCGGGCCGAGTCTAGCAGGTGGTCCGGGTGCCCCTCGCCGCCGGGACCCGGCCGATGCTATCCTCCGGCCCGACCCACGATCCGCTCGGAGCATCCACCGACTGATGGCCAAGCGCTCCCGACTCGCGGCCCGCCCCGGCCAGCGCCGACCGCTCCAGCGAACCGGCCGGCCCGACGCCGACGCCACCCGCGCGCCCGGCAAGGTGACCGCGCTCGAGGAAGCGCGCGCCGCCGAGCTCGAGGCCGCGATCGTCGCCGAGGAGCAGGCGGCTGAGACGGCACGCCGCAATCGCGAGCGCGGCCGGCGGATCGGCGGATCCGCGGAGGCCGTCGGCGGCGTCAGCTACACGTCCGTCCCGCTCGCCGTCCGGGCGGCCGAGGAGTACGGCTACGTCAAGCGCGACATGCGCCGGATCGTCATCCTTGCCGGGTTCCTGCTCGGGATCCTGGTCGTCCTCCAGATCCTCGTGAACGGGATGCACCTCTTCACGCTGTAGATCCGGCTCGCG
This sequence comes from Chloroflexota bacterium, assembly GCA_013698095.1. Taxonomy (GTDB): domain Bacteria; phylum Chloroflexota; class Limnocylindria; order Limnocylindrales; family CSP1-4; genus CF-46. Next base: position 20,615 of record JACCVQ010000078.1, on the reverse strand, counting down.
CGCGGGCGCGGAGCTGTTGATCAGCCCGGCGCGTACCATCGGGCCGTGCCCACCCCGCGAACCAAAGCCGGCGGCGCCCGCCCCGAAGCGCTCTTCAAGCCACCGCCGGAGCGTCAGCCCCTCGCGGCCCGGATGCGCCCGCGGACGCTCGACGAGTTCGTTGGCCAGGAGCACCTCGTCGGCGAGCGCGGGCCGCTCCGTCGCAGTGTCGCCCGCGGCCACCTGAGCTCGATCCTGCTGTGGGGCCCGCCGGGGACCGGCAAGACGAGCCTCGCCCGCCTCCTCGCCCAGGAGCTGAATGCCGAGTTCGCCACGATGTCGGCGGTGATGAGCGGCGTCGCCGATGTTCGGGCGACCATCGCCCAGGCCCAGGACCGGTTGGCCCTGAACCAGCAGCGGACGATCCTGTTCCTCGACGAGATCCATCGGTTCAACAAGGCCCAGCAGGACGCCCTCCTGCCCCATGTCGAGGACGGCACCGTCACCCTGATCGGGGCGACGACCGAAAACCCCTACTTCGAGGTCAACTCGGCGCTCCTCAGCCGGATGCGCGTCTGGCGGCTCGAGACGCTCCCCGACCATGCCGTCGCCACGGTCGTCCGGCGCGCGCTCACCGACGAGGAGCGCGGCCTCGCCGGCAGCCTCGGACCGGACGGCGGGGCGGCCCTCGAGGATGCCGCTTTCGAGCATCTGGTCTCGCTCGCCGGCGGTGACGCCCGCTCGGCGATGAACGTGCTCGAGGGTGCCGTCGCCCTTGCCGAGTCCGAGGACGTCCGCGACGCCGCGGGTCACGTCTCGCCGCGGCTCGAGGACGTCGAGGCGGCCGCCCAGCAGCGTGTCCTCGCCTACGACCGCGCCGGCGACGGCCACTACGACACCGTGTCGGCGTTCATCAAGAGCCTCCGCGGCAACGACCCCGACGCCGCGCTCTACTGGCTGGCCGCGATGATCGCCGCCGGCGAGGATCCCCGGTTCATCGTCCGGCGCCTGATCATCGCCGCGTCCGAGGACGTCGGCAACGCCGATCCGCGAGCCCTCCAGGTCGCCGTCGCGGCCGCCCAGGCACTCGACCACATCGGCTTGCCGGAAGCGCAGTACGCCATGGCCCAGGCGACCACCTACATCGCCTCGGCGCCGAAATCGGACTCTGTCGGCCGGGCATACGGAGCGGCGCTCGCCGACATCCTGGCCAAGGGCTCGCTCCCGGTCCCCAACCACGTCCGGACCGCCGGCGACCGACGGATGAAGACCCACGGGATCGGCGTCGGCTATCGCTACCCGCACGACTTCGAGGGCGACGACATCGAGCAGCAGTACCTCCCCGACGAGCTCGCCAGCCGGCGCTACTACGTCCCCGGCGACCAGGGCTACGAGGCCACGATCGCGGCCCGTATGGACGCTCGGGCCGAGGCCCGCCGGGCGAAGCCGCGGAAGAAGGACCGCCCGAGCCCAGCGACGGCCTCGATGACCGACGCGATGCGACCTCGGGAGGGCGAGCGCAAGCGGCTCGCGGACACGCAGAACAAGGACGCCGCCGAGTAGCCGGTCAGATCTCGCGCGGGACGGCCCCGGGGGCAGACGGCGTGCGAGTGGCGCCAACACTCGCGGCCGTCACGCACGCCACCGCCAGCAGTTGCAGGGGCGTGAGCACCTCGCCCAGCACGACCGCGGCCGCGAGGGCCGCGGCGGCGGGTTCCAGGCTCATCAAGATGCCGAACACTCGCGGCGACAGGGTGCGCAGCGCCACCATCTCGAGGCTGTACGGGACCACCGAGCTCAGCAGGCCGACCAGCGCCCCCAACACCAGCAGCCGAGGTTCGAGCAGCCGCGGGCCGGCCGCGACCACCGCGAACGGCGCGATCGCGAGCGTCGCGATGGTGCTGGAAACGGCCAGTCCCTCGACGCCGGCCCAGCGGCGGCCCGTGGCCGCCGTCGAGAGGACGTAGAGCGCCCAGCAACCGCCGGCGAACAGCGCCAGACCAAACCCGAGGGCGTCGACCCCAGTTGGGCCGGCGCCGAACAGGCCAATCCCGACGGCGGCCAGGCCCACCCACACCAGGTCGCGCGGCCGCCGACTGCCGACCGCGGCCAGCAACAGCGGACCCGCGAACTCGATGGTGACCGCCGCACCGATGGGGATCCGGGCGAACGACTCGTAGAACGCCCAGTTCATCGCGCCGAGCGCGAACCCCAGCGCCAGCACCGGCCACCAGTCGGTGACCGCCCGGCCGCGCAGCCGCGGCCGGGCAAAGGCGAGCAGGATCAGGGAACTGGTGATCAGCCGGAGGAACACCATCCCCACCGGGGGGATCTCGCCGAACTGCCCCTTGGAAACCACCGCCCCAAACTGCACCGACAGGATGCCGATCAGGACGAGCCAGACTGGAGAAGACCGGGGTGTGGACATCCGATTCACTCTACGGGGGTCGTACTCTCGCGCGCGAACCTGCCAGGGACCGTCATGAACGCTCCCAGGACCCGGTCGACTCGGGCGTCTGATGCGCACCCAGTGAGCGTTGCGACGTACGAACCCGCGGCGCACCGCCTGAATCGTGCTCTCCGACGTTGTTCTGCACACGGGCTGCGCAGCCCGGTGGCTGGCACGAGTCCCGGACTTCGCAATGCCCACCCGGTGCGCATCGATCGGGTGGCGCCGCGCGTGGGACTCCCAAGTCGCCCGGGTGTCAGCCCTTGACGGCGCCGCTCAACCCCTCGCCGCTCAGGAACAGACGCTGGAAGATCAGGAACAGCACGATCGGGATCACGCTCGAGATCGTCAGGGCCGCGATGAACACCCCGAGATCGGTGGTTGGCGCAAGCGTCGGCAGGCGGACCGAGAGCGGCTGGAGATTCGGGTTGCGCAGGACGAGGAAGGGCCACAGGTAATCCTTCCACGTCGCGATCACGGCGAACACCGAGACCACCCCCAGGATCGGCTTCGACATCGGCAGGACGATCGAGCGGAAGAGCCGGAACGGCCCCGCCCCATCCACCCGCGCCGCCTCGAAGATCTCGCGCGGCAGGTTGTCGAAGAAGCGCTTGACCAGGACGACGTTCACCGCGCTCGCGCCGGCCGGCAGCCAGATCGCCCAATACGAGTCGATCATCCGGAGGTGCAGGAACGGCACGTCGACGATCGTCAGATAGAGCGGCACGAGCAGGACGATCGGCGGGACGAAGAGCGTCGCGATCACGAGCCCGGTCAACAGCCCGCTGAACCGCGGCCGCAGGACTGACAGCGCGTAGCCGCCCGTCGTCGCGACGAGCAGCTGGACGGCCCACGAGCCGAACGCGATGACCACGGTGTTCCACAGGTAGCGGTCGATATGCGTGCGCGACCAGGCCGTCGCGAGCTGGCCCAGGTCGAACCCGTTCGGCCAGAGCGCCATCGGGTTCCTGAGCGTGTCCTGGGTTGGCGTGATCGACGCCTTCATCATCCAGAGCAGGGGCCCCAGCCCCACGACCAGCAGGAAGATCAGGGTCGCTCCGTGGAGGAGGCGCATCGACCAGCGGACCCGGCGCTGGCGCCACTCCGCCTTCGACACGATGCCCCGGTCCGTCGAGCCGGTGCGTTCGCGCGGGGTCGATCGCACGCGTCGCGAGTGGATCATGAGGACGTGCTCCACGACCGCGTCAGCCGGTAGTAGCCGGCCGTGAAGACGGCCAGGAACGCGGCCAGCATCAGGCTCAATGCGGCGGCCAGGCCGTAATCACCGCCAAGGCTGTTCTGGAAGGCGTAGCGGAAGATCAGGAGAAGCACGGTCAGCGTCGAGTTGTTCGGTCCGCCGCCAGTGAACAGGAGCGGCTCGGTGAACAGCTGGGCCGTCGCGATCAGCTGCAGGATCAGGGTCAGGAACAGGACGTTCCGGATCGACGGCAGGGTGATGTTCCGGATCTTCTGCCAGACCGACGCGCCGTCGACGTCGGCTGCGTCGTAGAGCTCGGGTGGGACCGACACGAGTGCCGCCAGATAGATGATCACGGTCGCGCCGGCGTTGGCCCAGGTCGCCTCGATCACGATCGACGGCATCGCGGTGGCCGCGCTCTGGAGCCATGGCAGCGGCCCCAACCCGACCGCCCGCAGGATCGAGTTGAACACGCCGTTGTTCGAGGCGTCGAAGAAGAACCGCCAGAGCAGGACCGACACGACCGGCGGGACGACGACCGGCAGGTACGCGAGGGCGCTGTAGATGCCCCGGCCGCGCCGGACCTCGCTCATCAGGACGGCGAGGATGATCGGGATCGGGAAGCCGACGACGAGGGCCAGGAAGGCGAACCAGGCCGTGTTCACGACCGCCATCCGGAACTGCGGATCGGCGATGACGGTGGCGAAGTTGTCCAGCCCGACGAACGTCGGCGTCGAGACGAGGTTCGTCTCCTGGACGCTCATGACGAGGGCCCGCAGGATCGGGAACCAGGCGAACAGCCCGAACACCACGAGAAGCGGCAGCAGGAAGACCAGCGTGCTCAGCCCGTCGCGGGTCAGCCGGCGCCGAAGCCAGCCACGCCGTGCCACGTGCTCGCTGACCGGTAGGGCGTCGCTGATCGAACTCATGGCTCCTGGTCAGTCGGATGAAAGCGGGCCCACGCCGAGTGGGGGTGTCTCGGCGTGGGCCTGAAGACCGCACCGCCGATCGGGGTTCGACGTCGCGGGAGCGAGCGGGCCCCGGCGAAGCCTGGGCCCGAGGGTCGTTGGGGCATCAGCCCTTGTCGAGAGCGGCCTGGACCTGGGTGTTGGCGGCAGCGAGCAAGGCGTCGATGTCCGCATTCTGGTCGGTGAGGACGGCCTGGACCACCGGGTCGAGGGCGCCATACAACTCCTGGGTCTTGACGGTCGGCTCGGTCACGATCGGCTGGTCGAAGATCTTGGAGGTGAAGTTGACCATCTGCGCGACCGGAACGTTGATGTAGTCCTTGATCCAGATCTGGGACTGGTCATAGGTTGCCTTGTCGAAGATCGGCAGCGCCGGGACGCCGACGGGCTGGTTGTTGGCGACGAGCGCCTTGGCATCGGCGACAGCGCCGGCTTCGTTGATCAGCTTCTGGAGGTAGTAGAAGTCGATCCACTTGACCGCGGCATCGCGCTCCTCCTCGCGGGTGACGACGTTGACTGCCGCCAGGGTGCCGCCACCGAGGACGCCGGCAGTCGGCGAGCTTGCGAGCGGGATCGTGGTCACGCCGTAGTCGGCCGGCTTGAGGTCGTTGTTCTGGACCATGTTCGTGTACAGGTCGGAGCCGCCGGTGAACATCCCGATCTGGCCGGCCGCGAACGCCTGGTTGATGCTGCCCCACGCGTAATCGAAGGTCGAGCCCATCGACTTGTCTTCCCAACGCATCGCCTTGAGGCGCTCGAGGGCAGCCTTGGTCTCCGGGTTGTTGAGGGTCGCGGTGGCCTTGCCGTCTTCGGCGACGGTCTGCATCCGGCCGCCGAGGGCGTAGGTCGATGTCGTGATCTGCCAGCCGCCGGTGTTCTCGGTGGCCATTTGAGCGAAGCCGGCGACGCCGGTCTTCTCGGCGATCGTCTTGGCAGTCGCCCGGACCTCATCCCACGTGGTGGGCGGCTTGTCGGGGTCGAGGCCCGCCTGGGTGAAGAGGGTCCGGTTGTAGGTCAGTGACATGCCGTAGGCGGCAATCGGTACGGCCGAGATCTTGCCGTCGGCGCTCTGGCCGTTGACGAGCACGTTCGGGTTGAACTTGTCGGCATAGCCGAGGGCGCGCACCCGCTCGTCGATGTTGACGATCTGGTCCTGGGCGATCAGTCCCTTGCCGTCGGTGAACGGGATCGTGAACACATCCGGCAGGGTGCCGGCCGCCAGCGCCGCGGTGAACGTCGGCGCGGTCCAGTCGTACTCCTCGGGCTCGACCGTGATCCCGGGGTATTTGGCCTCGAACTCGCTGATCTGGAGGTTCAGCGCGTCGACGGCGGCCTGGGTCGCGCCGGGGCGCAGGACGCCGACTGTGATCGTGACCGGGACCTGGGCCACAGCCGACGGGCTGGCAGCACCACTTGCCGTCGGCGCCACGCTGGCCGGTGCGGCCGAGCTCGGTGACGGGCTCGCGGTCGGGCTACACGCGCCGACCAGGCTTGCGATCGCGACGATCGCGAAGGCGCTGGCGAACCAGCGCGGTGATCTCCTCGACATGGCCCTTCTCTCCTCTCCAATGATGACAATGACCCGTTGTGCGCGTTCGGATGGCCTCATCTCATTCGCATCGCTCCGTCGTCCCGGCCATCAGCGGACTTCTCCGCCCGGATTCGCGATTCGCCACCAGCCACTGGCGTCTGCCGCGAGACGCCCATCGACGAGGCCGCCACTGGCGAGCAGCAGCTCCCCGCCGGCCGGCGGATCGACCGGCACCTGGCCAAGATTCGTGATCGACACGAGACCGTCGCCGCGGCGGAAGGCGAGAACCTCGGGACCGGAGTCCAGCCACGCGAACCCCCCGCCCAGGAAGTCCGGCTCCGCGCGCCGGATGGCGAGGGCTGACCGATACAGGCTGAGCATCGAGGCCGGATCCGCCGCCTGCGCCTCGGCTGTCAGCGCCGCCCAGCGGGCGGGCTGCGGCAGCCACGGCTCTGCCACCGCATCGGCCGGGCTGAATCCGAACGGCGACCGCTCGCCGGACCACGGCAGCGGGACTCGGCAGCCGTCACGGCCCGGATCGATCCCCCCGGACCGGAAGTGCATCGGGTCCTGGATCCGGTCGCGCGGAAGGTCCTCGACCTCGTCCAGGCCCAGCTCGTCGCCCTGATAGATGTACAGCGAACCGGGCAGCGCGGCGACGAGGAGAGCCGCCGCGCGCGCCCGGCGCTGGCCGAGCGCCGGGTCCGTCGGGACGTTCCAGCGTTTGGCCGGGAATGCAAAGGAGCTGTCGTCACGGCCGTAGCGGGTGACGGGCCTGGTCACGTCGTGGTTCGAGAGCAGCCACGTCGGTGGAGCATCCACCGGAGCGTGGGCGGCAAGGGTCAGGTCGATCGACGCCCGGAGGGTCGGACCGTCCCACGGCCGGGTCAGAAAGTCGAAGTTGAAGGCGGTGTGAAGCTCATCCGGGCGGAGATAGCGGGCAAACCGCTCGAGGTCCGGGATCCAGAGCTCGCCGACGAGGGCCTTCGCGTCGTCGTAGCTGTCGGCGACCGCTCGCCAACCGCGATAGACGTCGTGGATCTCGTCCCGATCGGTGTTCGGATGCTGTCCCGGACCAGGCTCGGCCGGGACTTCCGGTAGGGTCGGATCCTTGATCAGGAGAGCCGCCGAATCGATCCGGATACCGGCCGCACCGCGATCGAACCAGAAGGCCAGGACGTCCTCGAACTCACGGCGCACGTCGGGGTGATCCCAGTTGAGGTCCGGCTGCTCCGCCGCGAACAGGTGGAGGTACCACTCGCCCGGCGAGCCGTCGGCGTTCGTCGTCCGGGTCCAGGTCGTCCCGCCGAAATTCGACACCCATCGGGTCGGCATGTCGTCGCCGGCCGGACCGCGTCCGGGATGAAACCAGAAGCGCGATCGCTCGGCCGAGCCCGGCCCGGCGGCGAGGGCCGCCTGGAACCACGCGTGGCGGTCCGAGATGTGATTCGGAACGACATCGACGATCGTCCGGATCCCGAGCGCGCGCGCCTCGGCGATCAGGATCTCCGCCTCTTCGAGCGTGCCGAACGCCGGATCGATCGCCCGGTAGTCGGCTACGTCGTAGCCGCCATCCGCGAGGGGCGAGACATACCACGGGGTGAACCAGATCGCGTCGATCCCGAGGTCGCGGAGGTGCGGCAGGCGCTCCCGGACCCCGAGGAGGTCGCCGGTCCCGTCGCCGTTGCCATCGGCAAAGCTGCGCGGATAGATCTCGTAGATCACCGCCGTCCGCCACCAGCGGGGATCGGCGGTCGATCCGGCGGCCGTCGCGGCGGCGCCGACAGCGGATCCAGCCGTCGGTGCGGGGGAATCGCGTTCGATCTGCCTGAGCGTCAAGACGACCTCGTCACGGTGCCGGCCGGGTGATGAGCGCTCCCACCACCGCTCTCAGCGCAACGTAACAGAGTCAACAAATCAATGCAAGATCTTGACAGTCCCCGTGGGGGCCGTGGTGGTTCAGGACGCGGGAGCGGGCCCCGTCGAAGCGCGAACCACGAGCTCTGGCTCGAACAGCATCTCGTCGTGGGGCACCGCCGCACCCGCGATCTGGGCGACGAGGAGCTCGATGACGAGGCGGCCCATCAGGTCGATCGGCTGGCGGACGGTGGTCAGCGGCGGGTCGACCGCGTTCATCAGGGCCGAGTCATCGAAGCCCACGACCGAGACGTCGGCGGGGACGTTCAGACCGGCTCGCCGAACGGCCCGGATGGCACCGAGGGCCATCGGGTCGCTGGCGCACAGGATCGCCGTCACGCCGGCCTGCAGAAGGCGCGCTGCCGAGGCCTGGGCCGCCTCGAGCGAGTAGAGCGAATGGACGATCCGGGCCGCCGAGATGGGGATGCCGGCCCGCTCGGCGATCCGCCGTGCCGCGGTCAATTTGCGTCGCGACGGAATGTGATCGGAGGGGCCGAGCAGCAGCCCGATCCTCGTGTGGCCGAGCGAGATCAGGTGATTCATCGCCTGCTCGGCGGCGCTGCCGTCGTCGCACGACACGGTGGCGAACCCGAGGCCCGGGATCGGCGCGTTGACGAGGACGGTCGGCAGCTTCCGGGCGATCAGCCGCTGGTAGTGGCCGTGGGGCGCGTCGGCCTGGGTGTACAACCCGCCGGCGAACACCACGCCCGACACCTGTTGCTGGAGCAGGAGCTCGACGTAGTCGGCCTCGGTCACGCCGCCGCCCGCCGTCTGGGTGCAGAGCACCGGCGTGAAACCCTGCTGGGCCAGCGCCCCGCCGACCACCTCGGCGAAGGCAGGAAAGATCGGGTTCTGGAGCTCCGGCAGGACGAGGCCGACGAGCCGCGCGCGCTCGCCGCGGAGCTTCGTCGGGCGTTCGTAGCCCAGGACGTCGAGCGCGGTCAGGATCGCCTGACGAGTCACGTCCGACACGCCGGGTTTACCGTTCAGCACGCGGCTGACGGTGGCTTCGCTCACCCCGACCTTCCTGGCAACGTCCGCGAGTCGTCGTGTCATGACGCCCATATTACGCAAGATTGCGCAAGAGATTGCAAGCGGTTGCGTCGCCGAGCCCGCAAGCGGCTTGCGTCGCACGCCCGGACGGTGGCCCGTCCCTCCCCGTACGATCACCTTGGAGGAACGATGCCGGTCCGGATGCTGCCCGCATGAGCCTGATTCGTCGCCTGGTCGAGCGCATCTTCCCGCGCGGCGCCCTCATCCTCTCGAGCCTGACCTTGGGCTACTTCGCAATGGGCATCATCCGCAACCGGGCCCTTTCCACCACATTCGGCGCGGGCCCTGAGCTGGACGCCTACAACGCGGCGTTCAAGATCCCGGAGATCGCCCTCGACGTCCTCGTTGCCGCCGGCCTGACGGCACCGTTCGTACCGATCTTCAACGGCCTCCGCCAGCGCGACGAGACGGCCGCGTTCGACTTTGCCCGGACGGTTCTCACGGTGGCCGTTCTCGTGATGGCCGTGGTGATCCTGATCCTGTTCATAGTCGCGCCAGCCACGGTCGACCTTGTCGCGTCCGGCTTCGATCCGGCGACCCGGGCGCTGTACGTCGACCTCTTCCGGCTGATGTGCGTGACGCCGATCCTCTTCGCCGCCTCCATCGCGGTCGGCGAGGTGCTCGTCGCCCACCAGCAGTTCCTGTTCTACGCGCTCGCCCCGATCCTGTACACGACCGGGGTCGTGATCGGGACCGTGTTCTTCGGCGAGCGCCACGGGATCTACGCGACCGCGGCAGGCGCCGTCGGGGGCGCGGCCGCCCACCTCGGGATCCGGACGATCGGCCTGCTCCGGACTCCGTTCCGGATCCGCCCCCGTCTGGCGATCCGGACGCCGGCCTTCCGCGAGTTCGTCCGGCTGATGCTGCCCCGAATGGTCAGCCACCCGATCGATCCGTTGATGCTGACCTACTTCACGAACCTCGCGTCGGGGATCGGGGTCGGCGCGGTGAGTGCCTTCAACTTCGCGTCCGACTACCAGGTCGTGCCGGTCAGCCTGATCGGGGTGTCGTTCTCGCTGGCGGTCTTCCCGACCCTCGCCGCCGCCTATGCCGCCGGCGACGGAACGACGTTCCGCGCGGTCCTCCGGCGCAATGTCGTCACGATCGGCAGCCTGACGATCCTCGCGGCGATCGCTCTTGCCGTCGTGGCCCGCCCGATGGTCGCCATCCTCCTCGGCGGGGGTGAATTCGGACCGGATGATGTCGATCGGACCGCCACGGTGCTGACGGCCTATGCCCTGTCGATCCCGTTCGACAGCCTGTCCTATCCCCTGTCGCGGGCGCTGTACGCGACTCACAACACGATCCTCCAGGTCGTCGCCTCGATCGCCGGCTTCGGAACCGTCGTGGTCGTCGGATCGCTCCTTGCCGGCCCTGTCGGGATCGTCGCCATCCCGTTGGCCGCAGCGGCCGGCGGCATCGTCAAGGTCGCGCTGCTGACCGTCTTCCTGATCCCCCGGTTGCGGCGGATCGGGTCGGACGGACCGGCCATGGTCGCGAGTGAGGTCCGCTGAGGACGACGCCGCGGTTCCGATCAGCCGAGGGCGATCAACCGAGCGGGATCGTCGGGATCAGGACGATGTACTTGCCGTCACGGTCGGGGTACTTGCCTTCGGGCCGCTTCCACTCCAGGAAGTTACGATTCATCTCGGCCGTGTTCTGAAACGTTCCGGGCGAATCGGACTTGCCCCAGATCGACGACGTCCACGGGTACCACGGGTCGAGGATGTAAGCGCCAGTGATGACCGCATCGTCGAATACGACCGGATCGGCATTGGCCCGGTAGCCACTCATCACCCAGGTGTGGGCGCCGCGCCAGGCGAAGAGGACCGCCGGCGAGTTCGTCGTCGTGATCGACTTGGAAGCGCCCCGGAGCGCGTCCTGACGCGTCTCGTAGGCGTGGATCTCGTAGCCCTTGGCGCCGTACTCGGCGAGGGCGAGGGCCATCGCGGCCGGGCCCCATTCGCCGTTGCGGCTGTCGGCAAGGCTCTCCCACTCGCGGACCCGGGATGCGATCTCGCGCTGGCGGGCGTCGGTCGGGGCGCCATTTCCAGTGATCGCGAGGACCATCTCGATCCCGGCCGGAACGCACCAGTCGTCGCGGAGCTCGTGGGCGAACACGGCCTCGTGATCGGTCAGGATGTCGACATCCACCTTGACCCGCGGGATGGGAGTAGGCGTCGGACCGGCTGACGCGGGCGGCTGGCCGCTGGCCGGCGGAGGGAGGCTCGGAGTCGACCCCGGGGACGGGCTCGCCGGCTTGGGCGTGACAGTCACGGTCGGCAGGGTCGCCCGATCGGGCGGCGGGCCGGCGATGAACCGCTCGATCTTCGCGATGGCGCGCTCGAACAGCTCGCCCGCGCCGAGCGTGTTTGTGGCGACGGCGCCGGCGGCCAGGGCCCCAGCGAGCAGACCGAGCGCGAGGACGACGGCGGCCACGGTGGCCGCTCGGCTCCGACGGCGCGGCTCGAACCGGAGACGCGGATAGCCGCGCTCGATCCGCGCCCGCTCGAGGCGCATGCGTTCGCGGGCGGCGCGATCCTGGTTCAAGGGGCAGTGCTCCGGGCGGTCTGGGGTCGAGGGTGGACGGTTGGGGGTCCACCGATGCGACGCTCGAGGACGCCGACGAAAAATCGGCGGCGCGTCGTGATCGTACCGGGCTTCGTCTGGTCGAACCCGCAGGCGGTCACGGCGACCGGGACCGAGCACGATCCGGGCAGTTCTGCGACCATCGGACGACCGTCGCCGTTTCGTCCTGCCCGCGCGCCCGCCGCGCCGATCGCGCCCCCGAGGAGACTCCCAGTGGACCGCTTCGAGCCCAACCTCCGGATCCCCGGACCGACCGCCCTGCCACCGTCCGTCCGCGAGGCCGGCGGCCGCCAGATGATCAACCACCGCGGCCCGGAGTTCGCCGCGATGCTCGGCCGGATCCTCGACGGGATGAAGCCGTTCTTCGGGACGACCCAGGACGTCGCGATGCTGACCTGCGCCGGCTCCGGCGGGCTCGAGGCGGCCGTCGTCAACACGTTGTCGCCGGGTGACCGCGTCCTGGCCGTCTCGATCGGCAGCTTCGGCGACAGGTTCGCGAAGATCGCCGGAATCTACGGCGCCGACGTCACCAAGCTCGACGTCGAGTGGGGCCAGGCGGCGGATCCGCAGGCCGTCCGCGAGGCACTGACCTCCGATCCCGGATACCGAGCGGTCCTGCTCACCCACAACGAGACGTCGACCGGGGTGATGAACCCGATCCGGGACCTTGCGGCCGCGGCCCGGGAGACGTCGCCGGACACGCTCATCCTCGTCGACAGCGTGTCGGGTCTTGGCGCAGTCCCGTTCGAGATGGACGCGTGGGGCGTTGACCTGGTCGTGACGGGCTCGCAGAAGGCGTGGATGGCGGCCCCCGGCCTCGCGATGATCGCGGCGTCGGAACGTGGCTGGGCCGCGACGGAGACCGCAAAGATGCCGCGGTTCTACCTCGACCTCCGCTCCCACCGCGAATCGGCGGCGCTCGGTCAGACACCGTTCACGCCGGCGATCGGGGTCGTCTACCAGGTCGACGAGGGGATCCGCCTGATGCACGCCGAGGGCAAGGACAACGTCTTCGCCCGGCACGAGGCGTGTGCAGCGGCCGCCCGCGCCGGCCTGACCGCCCTCGGCTTCGCCCTGTTCGCGGATCCGGCCAATGCCAGCAAGACCGTGACCGCGGCGAACCTCCCGGCCGGGCACGACTGGAAGCCGTTCAACACCGCGATCAAGAGCCACGGCGTCGTCCTCGCCGGTGGCCAGGGCAAGCTCACCGGCAAGATCTTCCGGCTCGGTCACCTCGGCTCGGTGACGGTTGGCGAGATCCTCGACGCGATCGCCGTGCTCGAGCGCGTCGCCGCCGAGCAGGGCCGCCGGATCGAGCCCGGCACGGCGGTCGCCGCGGCGCAGGCGGCGGCGCTCGCGGTCCAGACTGCCGCCGTCCCCACGACGTCTCCCGCGCCGAGCGAGGCCGACCGGGCCGCCGTCCCCGCGTGAGAATCCTCGTCGCCGAGCCGATCGCCCGCGAGGGCATCGAACGACTCCGCGCCGCCCACGACGTGGACGAGCGCCCGGGGATCAGCCCGGACGAACTGTGCTCGATCCTGCCCGGCTACGACGCGCTCGTCGTCCGCAGCCAGGTCCAGGTCGATGCCGCGGTGATCGCGGCGGCCGGCAGCCGACTCCAGGTCGTCGGCCGAGCCGGAGTCGGCGTCGACAACGTCGACCTCGACGCCGCGACCGCGGCCGGGATCACCGTCGTCAATGCCCCGACGGGCAACACGATCGCGGCCGCCGAGCACACCTTCGCCCTGCTCTACGGCGTCGCCCGCAAGGTTGCCGCGGCCGACGCGTCGATCCGGCGGGGCGAATGGAAGCGGGCCCAGTTCACGGGGCTCGAGCTCCGCGGTCGGACGCTCGGAATCGTCGGGCTCGGCAAGATCGGCCAGGCCATCGCCGCCCGGGCTGTCGCCATGGAGATGACGGTCCTTGCGTCAGATCCATTCGTGACCGCCGAGCAGGCCGCTCACCATGGCGTCGAGCTCGTCGGCTTCGACGCGCTGATCGAGCGATCCGACGTCATCTCCGTCCACGTCCCGTTGACGCGCTCGACGCGCGGCCTCATCGGCAAGGACCAGCTCGACCGGATGAAGCCCGGGGCGATCGTCCTGAACGTCGCCCGGGGCGGCGTGCTCGACGAGGCGGCGGTCGCCGATGCGCTGTGCGACGGCCGGCTCGGCGGCGCCGGGATCGACGTCTTCGAGACCGAGCCGCCGACCGGGTCGCCGCTCCTCGATGCCCCCAACACGCTCCTCACCCCGCACCTCGGGGCGTCGACCGCCGAAGCCCAGGTCCTCGTCGCCGAGGAGGTCGCCGACCAGGTCCTCGACGTCCTCGCCGGGCGCTCGGCCCGCTACGCCGTCAACGCTCCCCTGCTCACCCCCGAGACGGCCCGGGCGATCGCGCCATACCTGCCACTCGCCGAGATGCTCGGCCGGTTCTTCGCCCAGTTCGCCCGGCGTGGCGTCCGGACGGTGACCCTCGAGATCGCCGGCGAGCTCGCCGCCTACGACGCCACGCCGCTGACCGCAGCGGTGCTCCGCGGGATGATCGAGACCTCCACGACGCAACGGGTGAACCTCGTGAATGCCGCGTCACTCGCCAAGGCGCGCGGGATCACGGTCGTCGAGCGCAAGACGCCCGACGCGGGTGGGTACGCGGCCCAGATCACGCTGAGCGGCGAGAGCGGCAACCGGACGACGACGGTCGCAGGCACCGTTGCCGGCGGCGAACAGCGCCTGACCCGCCTGGATGCCTACCGCCTCGACGTGGAACCGGCCGACGTGATGTTGATCACCAACCACAGAGATCGGCCCGGGATGATCGGTCGGATCGGCCAGATCCTCGGCGAGGCCGACGTGAACATCAGCGCAATGCATGTCGGGCGGAGCGCGCCGCGGGCCGATGCGCTGATGGTCCTCGCGCTCGACGAGGACGTCCCGCCCGAGGTCGCCGACGCGATCCGCAGCCAGGAGGCGGTCATCGAGCTCTGGACGATCCGCCTCGGTCGCGACCGCTGACCGGCTCACCCCGACCAATGACGCCGCTCGAGATCCCGACCGACCTCGACGCCACTCTGGTCCTCGTCCGGCACGGCGAATCCGAGGCGATCGTGGAGCGGCGCTTCCAGGGCCGGCTCGAGACGCCGCTGTCCGCAACCGGACGGCGCCAGGCGGCTCTCATCGCGCGTCGCCTGGCCCGGCCGCTCGATCCCCCGGCCCTGCCTCTGCCGGTCGGCTCGCCACTCGCGATCGTCCACTCGCCGTTGGGCCGAGCGGCCGAGACCGCGGCAGCGATCCGCGACGCCGCGGCCGCGCCCGGGGCGTTCGCGACGTCGATCCCTCTCCGCTCCGACGAGCGGTTCCTCGAGATCGGCCAGGGCGACTGGGAAGGCGTGCCTGCCGACGAGATCACCGCCCGTCACGGCGAGCTCCTGGCTCGCTGGCGGCGGACCCCAACCCTCGCCTGGGCGCCTGGCGGCGAGCGCCTGGCGGAGGTCCGTGAGCGCGTTGCCCCAGGGATCGCCGATCTGCTGGCCGAGCTCCAGGCGGCCGGCCGGCCGGGCTCGATCCAGGCTCCCCAGGTGGCCGGCTACCGCGACGGTGACCTCGACCAGCCGTGGACAGTCCTCGTCGGCCATGACGGCGTGTTCAAGGTCCTCCTGCTGACCTTGTTCGACCTGCCCCTCGAACGGTTCTGGATGTGGACGTCCGACCTGTGCGGGATCACGGTCCTCGAGATCCGCGCGGGTCGGCCGGTGATCCGGGCGATGAACCTCACCGAGCATCTGACGGGCCTGCTGGATGACGAGGCCCAGGCAGCCAGCGACGAGCGAGCCCGCTCCGGGGCCCTGTAGGCAGCGGGAGCCGTTAGCGCATCCGGCGCCGGTCACCGCGGCGGAGGGCCAGCCGGAGGAGCGAGACCCGCAAGCGCCGGTACGAGTCGCGCAGGGCCCGGATCCGGTCGTCGCCGAGCTCACGCCGGCCGTAAGCCACCTCGACCTTGGCCGACGCGACCGTCTGGAGCTCGGGCCGGACCGCGGGCAGGATCTCGCCCAGCGCGGTCGCGTACTCGAACGCAGTCTGGGTGGGCCGCGGCCCGAACCCGAAGCGACGAGCCAGCCCCGTCACCGAGGCGTAGACGCCCTCGGGCGTCGTCGCTCCACGCGGCCCGCGCCGCCAGACCGCGAACGCAATGAGGAGAACCGCGGCGAGGAGCGCCACCGCGATCGCGACCGCGATCGCTGGGTTGTCGCTCCGCGGGCCGCCGGAGCCAGGTGGGAGCACGCCCGGGCGGGCCGTGGGATCGCGATCACGCGGATCGAAGCTCGAGATTCCGAACGACGGCGTCGGCCGCGGCGTCGCGAGCGGCACCGCCGTGCCGACCGGGAGCGCCTCGGGATCGGCCCGCCCACCGCCCGTCGGATCGAACAGGTGCCAGCCGAAACCCGGAAAGTAGGCCTCGACCCAGGCGTGAGCGGCTGACGTCCGAATCGTCTCGATGCCGGTCGCGACGTCGAGGTCCCCGCCCGGCAGGAAGCCCTCGACCAACCGAGCCGGAATGCCGTGCTCGCGCAGGAGGATGACCATCGTGCTGGCGTAGTGCTCGCAATACCCGGTCTTGTGCACAGCGAAGCACTCGACGATGGAGCTGCTGTCGTCGCACACGCCGAGGACGTTCGTGGAGTAGCGGTACCTGGACGACTGGAGCTCGTTGACGATCGCGGTCGCGAAGTCGAACGGGTTGTCCTTGCCGGCCGCCTTGACCCTGGCCTCCAGGTCGGCCAACAGCTGATCGGCCGCGGGGCCCATTGCACCGTCCGGCACGCCGAGGTACCGAGCGGTGACCGAGGGCGGGTAGTCCTGCCCCGCTGCGCGGAGCCGATTCTCCGTCAGGCCTCCGGGCTGGTCGGCGATCGTGGGCAGAGCGGCGGTCACCGTGTACCCGGCGCCCGCCTCGATCTCGATCGAATGGAGGTAGCCGTTCGCGCCGGACAGGTTGACGTCGACGTCGCGGTCGATCGACAGCGGATCGATCGGGCTGAACGCGACCCCGAACAGGTTGCCTGCGGGCTGGATCTGGAAGACTTGCGGCGTCCGGGCCGAGGTGTCCAGGATCGCATCGAGCGTACCGGCGAGAAGGGGGTCGCCGGCCAGTCGTTGCGCCTGGTCGGGCGTCGAGGTGTTCCACGTCCGGAGCGCAAATTCGTCGTACGTGGTCGCCCGCCAGTAGACCCGGCGATCGTCACCGGGTGCCCGTCGGATCGTCAGCGCCAGCTCGTCGCTCGTCGACCAGACACCGCCGATCGTGACCTGCTGGCCGAACGACGGGACGCCGAGCGAGACGCTGTCCGGTGCCGCGGGCACGATCCGCTGAAGCCACTGGCTGATCGAGATGAGCGCCGGCCGGGCATCGTCCCAGAAGCCCGCCAGCGGGGCGGAGCGTGCGCTGGCGGTGAGGGTCAACGCCCCGAAGATCGCGATCATGATGAAGACCGTTCCACCGCGGAGGTAGAGCGAGCCGACCGTCGCCGGATCGCCGATCCGGCGGCGGACCCACGTCGCGCGCTCGTCGAGGGCGTGGAGCCGGGTCAACAGGAGCAGCGCCGCCATCGTGAACAGCACGAGCAGCCAGAGGTGGCTCTTGGTGGTGCCCGACATGTTCGCAACGAGGACCGTGCCGAGGACGATGATCGGGCCGAGCGGGCGGCCATGACGGAAGATCGCCGACGCGGCGAACTGGCCGTTGGCCCAGCACAGCATCCCCAGGACGAGCATGTAGTGACCGGTCTCACGAGTCACCCGCAGGTCCCGGATCGCGAAGTCCAGGAACGCGTTCAACGTCGCGGTCGCCGTCGCCTCGTAGCGACCGGCCGGCGAGGCGCCAGGCTCGAGGATGCCGCCCGCGATCAAGGGCACGATCAGCGCAGCGAATGCCGCCCCGATGAGGTGCGCGACCGGTCGGTTCCAGTGGGCCCGGGCGCCGATGAACCCGGCCGCGACGCCGAGCAGCGTCACCCACGGCAGGAAGTCGGTCCATGCGCCCCGGCCAAGGACGAGGGCGGAGTCATCGATGGACCAGGCGACGGACAGGGCGAGGACCGCGACGAGGGCGAGGCTGATCCAGCCCTCGGCCGGGGCGGCGCCGAGACGGGCTCGCAGCGCGGCGGTCATGTCAGTGCCTCGGCGATCGATCGCCCCGGCGTCAGGACGTGGACCCGAAGCTCGTACTCGGCGAGGGCGTGGCGGAGGGCCCGAGCCCGCTGGGCACGCTGCTCGGTCGTGGCGGCATCCGGCTCGGGGACCGACTCGCCAAGGCGCCGCCGCTCGATCCGGGCGGCTGCGTCGGCGGCGTCGGCGTCCACCGTGATGACCACCGAGCCGATCCCCCGGGTCCGGAGCGCGGCGATCGGCCGGACCCAGGCCCGATCGGTCGATGAGGTGATCACGATCGCGGTCATTCCCCTTCGGAGCCGGCCGGCGGCCGCGACGAGCGACTCGGCCAACGGCGTGGTCCCGTCACCCTCGACGGCGGCGAGGAGCTGCATGAGCTTGAGGTGCTGGCGGGCCCCGCGGTCGGCCGGGACGATGGCCTGGCGATGGCCGTTGACGGTCATGCCGACGGCGCGGTTCTCGAGGAGGGCCTTGGCCGCGACCGACGCGGCTGCCCGGACGGCGATCTCGACACTCGAGTCTTCACCACGCCCGCCCTGGACCGAGCGCTCGAGGTCGAGGAAGATCCACGCGTCAGCGGTCTGTTCCAGCTCGAACTCCTTGACCTGGATCTCGCCGTGGCGGGCGGTCGACTTCCAGTGGATTCGGTTGAAGCTGTCGCCCGGGGCATAGGGCCGGACCGCGGTCGCGAGAGGCGACGTCTGGAGGGTCCGCTCCGGGGCCGCGTGGCTGCCTTCGATGCTGGCCGCCGGCAGGCGCCACAGGGGCAGCGGCTCGATCCGGGGATAGACGACCACCGCAACCCCCTGACCGACCGACGCCGACGCCTCGAAGAAGCCGAAGGGGTCGCCGGTCCGGATCTGGAGGGGTTCCACCCGGAAGTGGCCGCGTCGCGTCAGGGGCGCCCGCACCAGCCACGACCGTTCGGCTCGCGAGCCCAGGGAGATGGCGCGCCCGGGGAGTCCGCCCGGCAGGGTCGTCGGGTTGTGGATCTCCAGCCACGGCTTGGGTAGCCGGCTGGTGTTGCGGAGGGTGTACGTGATCTGGATCCGCTCGCCGACATGGCCCGTCAGCTGGTTCACCGCGTAACCGGCCTCGAGGTCGGCCAGGCCGAGCCGGGTGAGGATGTACGAGCCACCGA
This sequence comes from Chloroflexota bacterium, assembly GCA_013698095.1. Classification (GTDB taxonomy): domain Bacteria; phylum Chloroflexota; class Limnocylindria; order Limnocylindrales; family CSP1-4; genus CF-46. Next base: position 1,623 of record JACCVQ010000078.1, on the reverse strand, counting down.
CGACCAGGATCGAGAGGTAGACGAGATAGAAGAGGAACTCGAGCTCGGTCGAGAACGCCGCGACCAGGAGGATCGCTGCGATCACGAAGAGCTGGAAGCGACGGATCATCGGACTCGCTCGTCTCGAATCGCTTGAATCGCGGGCCGGTTCAGGCGCTCGCCGCGCCCTGACCGGCCGGCTTGATCGCCCGCGGCCCGCCAGGACCGCCGGTCGGGCGGATGCCGTCGATCGGGATCGAGTCGAGCAGCTCCCGGACGACGTTGCCGGACTGGACGTCGTGGATCGACGAGCTCGTCTTGATGATCAGGCGGTGGGCGAGCGCCGGCTCGGCGAGGGCCTTGATGTCATCAGGGATCACGTAGTCGCGGCCCATCAGGCCGGCGAGGGCCTGGCCCGCCCGGTACAGGGCGATCGAGCCGCGCGGCGACGCGCCGAGGTACACGTCGGGGTGGGTACGGGTCGCGCCGACGAGGCGCACGATGTATTCCGCGACCGACGAGTCGACGTAGATGTCGCGGATCGAGTTCTGCATGCCGCGCAGCTCATCGACCGAGCACACGACCTCGAGGTCGTCGAGCGGGTGCGTCCGCTTCTGCTCGTCGAGGATCATGACCTCCTCGAGCGGCTGCGGGTAGCCGAGCCGGATCCGGAGCATGAACCGGTCGAGCTGGGCCTCGGGGAGGGCGAACGTCCCCTCGTACTCGATCGGGTTCTGGGTCGCGATCACGAGGAACGGGTCGGGCATCATGTAGGTGGTCCCGTCGACCGTCGCCTGGCGCTCCTCCATCGACTCGAGAAGACTCGACTGGGTCTTGGGCGTCGCGCGGTTGATCTCGTCGGCCAGGACGACCTGGCTCATGATCGGACCCGGCCGGAACTCGAACTCCTGGGTCTTCTGGTTGTAGATCGACAGTCCCGTGACGTCCGACGGCAGCAGGTCCGGGGTGAACTGGATCCGGCGGAAGCTGCAGCCGAGACTCTTGGCGATCGCCTTGGCGAGGACGGTCTTGCCGGTGCCGGGCACATCCTCGATCAGGAGATGGCCGCGACAGAGGAGCGCGACGAGGGCAAGACGGACCTCGTGATGCTTGCCGACGATGACTCGTTCGACGTTGGCGAGGACCTTCTCTCCGGTCTGCTCAAGGGTGGTCATCGGGCTCCTTGGGGAATCGTGGGACGCAGGGTCAAGTGACGGGGGTTTGCCTGATAGTACGTCGCGTCGGCGGGAGAGGTTCGCAATCTCCCCTCTGACGCGCTCGACTGTGACGGTGTGGTGTCTCCGACGCGTCGCGCGTTCGTCGGTCACCCAGATCGGCGTCGCGCCGGTGGGAATCGTTCCCGATTGCCGGGCAATCAGCCGCGAACGAGGGTCGAGAGGCCGACCGCGAGGGTCATGAACGCACCGACTGCGCTCATCGCCGCGAGGATCCATTCGCCACCGGCGCCGGCGGCGAAGGCCACGAGGCCGAACATGGCGCCCATGACGAGCGCGATCGCTGCCAGGCCGATGCGTTCGAGCCAGGGCCGGCGCTCGAAGGCCGCTGCCGGGCCGACCGCCGGTGGCGGGTCGATCGCGGGCTTTGGCGCGCCTCCCGGTGCCGGGCCGACCGCCGGTGGCGGGT
>JACCVQ010000073.1 GCA_013698095.1 Chloroflexota bacterium | reverse complement strand
GGTCGGTGCCCGAGGAGGAGCGGCACCGACCGACGATTCTGTGTCCGGTGCGGCGTCCGACTCGTTCGGGCGTGCGGTGACCGAAACCGGGTTCGGCTTCGCGGGAAATCCCGCAAGCGTCGACCGGAAGGCTGCGGCTGGGACCGGGCGGGCTTGCCACATAGCTTCGGGTCATGACCTCAACCACTCCCGCCCCGAGCCTGACGGCTCCTCACCGAACGCCACGCCGGCGTCGGGCGCCCGTCGTTCTCGTCCTCGTCCTCGCCGGCATCGGGCTGGCGCTCGCCGGTCCGACCGGACTCGCGGCCCGGGTCGTCCGCGCCGTCGGCGGGGCTCCGGCTGCGCAGGCCGTCCTCGACGGTCCGCTCGCGCCGTGTCGAGCCGACGACATCCTCGCCCTCCACCGCGAACCGGCCGACTGGGCGCGGACGCTGCTCGATCCGACGTTCCGCCTGGAGCCCGACGACCTGCCGAGCGACCTCGTCCCGGTGGCCGAGGCCGGGCTGCGCGGCGGCGGCTCGGTCCGCCTCCTCGTGATCGACGACCTGCGATCCCTCGCCGCGGCGGCGCGCGAGGATGGCGTCACGCTCCGCGTCCGCTCGGCGTTCCGGAGCTACGACGACCAGATCCGCACGTTCGCCAGCCTCGAGGCTCTCAACGGCCGCGACTGGGCCGAGCTCTCCGCGGCGCGGGCCGGACACTCGGAGCATCAGCTGGGCACGACGCTGGACTTCGACGGCGGCAACGACTGGTTGGCTGCCAACGCCTGGCGCCATGGCTTCGTCGTCAGCTATCCCGCCGCCCGGAGCCCACAGTTCACCTGCTACAAAGCCGAACCGTGGCACGTCCGCCACGTCGGCCGCGGGGTCGCCCGGCGCGTCCACGAGTCCGGCGTCAGCCTGCGCGAGTGGCTCTGGATCCACGCCGACGAGGTGCCCTGAAGCGGCCCGCCTCAGTGCGGCTCGCCCGCCGCTGGATCCGGGGGCGGCCCGTGGTCGGGCCCGCTGAACGTCCCTTCACCGCGGCTCACCCGCCGGGGACCGCCGCTTTCGTCGCTCCCGCCGGGACCGAGGACGCCGGCCAGCCGTCCGTCGAGGATCCCGCGGAACGCGGTGTCATCGACACCTGCGAACTCGACGGTGAAGGCCCGCATGTGTCCGCGATCGGCCCACGCTCCGTGCGGGACGTCGGGCGGCCAGAGGGCCGCCTCACCCGCAGCGATCCGGAGCCGCTCCCCGCCGACGATCACCCAGCCACCGCCCTCGATCACGATGAACCAGCTCGTATTCGGGTTCGTATGGAGCTCGATCCGGCCGTTGGGCGCGAATGCCAGCTCGCTGATCATGCCCCGGGCGTCGCTGTGAATGACCTGGCCCGTAACCCCGGTCGTGCCGGGCGGACCGTCAGGCCGGCGCTGGCCGACCCCGAAACGGCGGATCTCGATCGGCACGGCTGGGACGGCTAGCGGCGCTTGCGATTCTTGCTCGCCCGGCTGCGCTGGCCCGGCGTCCGGGCGACCGCTGCCTTGGCCGCCTTCGGCCGGATCGTCGATTCAGGATGGGCGAACTTGGAGCGGGTGAAGTAGCGCTGCTTCGCCAGCTTCTGGTCGTAGACCTCGAAGATCGGCGGGAACCGGATGAAGCGGACCCAGGCCAGCACGGCCAGGCCGCTGACGAGGATCACGAGAAGGACGATCAGGTAGAAGTTGAACACGACCGCGACGAGGACCAGCCCGAACAGGCTGATCCCGGACCACAGCAGCCACTCGTACATGTCGAGGTACGGCGCGTGGCGGTGGAGAGCCCGCGTCCGGACGTTGTAGAGGACCACGAGGCCGGCGAGGAGGACCAGGGTCGCGACCCAGGTGGCGGTGTAGAGGTCGGGAAACGTGTGGGTGTTGAAGCGGGTGAAGAGGTATTCCCAGGGACTGAGCCGCACGTTCCATCCTCATTGACGCTGGGCGGGTCGGGTCGCCGCTGACGACGGAGTATGCCACGAGGCGGAGGTATACTCGGCCGCGTCGAGCGTGCGCCCACTCGCGGCGTGCCCGCGTCGGAGGAGGAGGTCCGGTTGCGAGCCCTGCTGTCGGTCGCGAACCGCGACGGAATCTCGGCCCTTGCCCGCGAGCTCCAGAACCTCGACGTGGAGATCTTCGCCACGGACGGGACGCGCGAGCACCTCGCTGCCGACGGAATCGAGGTCCGGCCCGTCTCGGAGCTGACCGGCCTGCCGACCCTGATCGGCGGCCAGATCAAGACCTTCCATCCCGCGATCTACGCGGGCATCCTTGCCCGTCGTGACATACCGGCCCAGATGGAGGAGCTCGCCAGCCAGGGCATCGGCGCAATCGACATCGTCGTGGTCAACGTCAGTCCGTTCGCTCCGGCCGTGGGCGCCCACCTCGTCCCGATCGATGAGGCGATCGAGATGATCGACGTCGGTGGAGCCGCCCTTCTCGGGGCCGCCGCCCGGAACGGCGCGGGCGTGGCGGCCGTCGGCAGTCCGGAGCTCTACCCCAAGCTCGTGACCGAGCTGAAGCGCCATCACGTGGTCAGCGCCGAGCTCCGGGCGCAGCTCGCCGCCGACGCGTTCGGCGCTGTCGCCGCGTACTACGCCGAGATCGCGGCCTACCTCCAGCAGATCACCAACAACACGTTCCCGAAACGCCTCGCAGTCGTCCTCGAGAAGGTGGACGACCTGCGCTACGGCGAGAACCCCCATCAGCGGGCCGCCTTCTACCGCGAGACGACGCACCGCAGCGGCACCCTCGCCGACGCGACCCAGATCCGGGGCGAGCGACCGTCGTTCAACAACTATCTCGACCTCGACACCGCCTACCGGATCGCGCGCGACTTCACCGCGCCGACGGTCGCGATCGTCAAGCACACCGATCCAGTCGGGATCGCCTCGTCGGACGAGCTCGTGGAGGCCTACCGCCACGCCCTCGAGACCGATTCGGTCGCGGCGTTCGGCGGGATCGTCGGGGTGAACCGCGAGATGGACGGTGCGACCGCCCGTGAGATCGCGGCAAATTCATACGAAGCCGTCATCGCCCCGAGCTACAGCCAGGCGGCGCTGGGAATCCTCAAGGCCAAGGCCGGTCTCGAGATCCTTGCCGTCCCGCCCGATCCGACCGAGGGCATGCGCGACTACGGGATCGCCAGCCTCGACTTCAAGCGGGTCGCCGGCGGGCTGCTCGTTCAGGCCGTCGACGAGGTCGGGCTCGATCGCGGCCGGCTCCAGGTCGTGACGAAGCGGCGCCCGACGCTCGACGAGCTCAACGACCTTCTCTTTGCATGGCGCTCGGTCTGCCACGTCCGCTCCAACGCGATCGTCCTCGCCCGGAACGGGGCGACGATCGGGATCGGCGCGGCCCAGGCCAGCCGCCAGGTTTCGGTCGAGATCGCGCTTCGCCGCGCCGGCGATCGATCGAAGACCGCGGTCATGGCCAGCGACGCCTATTTCCCCTTCCCCGACGGGATCCAGATGGCCGCCCAGGCCGGCGTCACCGCCATCATCCAGCCCGGCGGCTCGATCCGCGACGAAATGGCGATCGAGGTCGCCGACCGCCACCACCTGGCCATGGTGTTCACGGGTACCAGGCACTTCAGACATTGATGGAACAATTGCTCGCGCTCGAAATGGTCCGGGTGACCGAAGCCGCCGCCCTGGCGTCTGCCCGGTTCATGGGCCGCGGCGAAAAGGACGAGGCCGACCGCGCCGCCGTCGAAGCCATGCGCGCGACGATGGACGAGATCGAGTTCGCGGGCACGATCGTCATCGGCGAGGGCGAGCGCGACGAGGCGCCGATGCTCTGGATCGGCGAGCCCGTCGGACGGCGGACCCCGAAGGGCGTGGAGGACAACCCCGAGATCGACATCGCGGTCGACCCGCTCGAGGGGACGAACCTCGTCGCCCATGGTCAGGCCGGCGCGATCACGGTTCTCGCGGCGTCGGAGAAGGGTGGCCTGATCCACGCTCCCGACACCTATCTCGAGAAGCTCTGTGTCGGGCCCGGCGCAGCGGGCACGGTCGACATCCGGGACAGCCCCACCGAGAACCTCAAGCGGATCGCGTCCGCGCTCGGCCGGAACGTGGCCGACATCACGATCGTGATCCTCGAGCGACCGCGCCACGAGGCGTTGATCGCCGAGGTCCGCGCCGCCGGAGCGCGGATCCAGCTGATCAGCGACGGCGATCTGTCGGCGGCGATCTCGACCGCCGTCTCGGGCACCGGCGTCCACGCGGTGATGGGGATCGGCGGGGCGCCCGAAGGCGTGATCACGGCTGCCGCCCTGCGGTGTCTGGGCGGCGAGATCCAGGCGCGCTTCCGCTACCGGAGCGACGAGGAGCGAGAGCGCGGCGCGGGGATGGGCCACGGCGACGAGGACCGGGTCTATCGCACCGAGGACCTCGCGCCGGGTGAGAACCTGGTTTTCTCGGCGACCGGCGTCACCGCGGGCGATCTGCTCGAGGGCGTCCGCTTCTTCGGCGGCGGGGCGCGAACCCACTCGCTCGTGATGGGTTACCAGACCAAGCAGGTCCGGTTTGTCGACACGGTCCACATGTTCAACCGCGATCGGCCGCCCTCGGTCCGGCTCTAAGGCCGTCAGCCGGCTGTTTGGGCCTCGTCCTGCTCGATTCGCCGCCAGTCGGCGCAATCGCCGTCCCACGTCGCGATCGGGCGGGCGGCCTCGGTGCCCTCGTCGATGAGGCGCCGAGCCGCGGCCGTCGCGACGGTCTCGCTCCAGCCCGGCGGGACGAGGCCGGCCGCAACGTCCGCCAGCGGGGCGAGGACGAACAGCCGGTTCGCGGCCTCGGGATGCGGGACGACGAGCAGGCGATCCGCCTTGCCGGGGTCGAGCGACAGCCCGTCGGGCGACCGGTCCAGCTCGAGCTGGGCGCGTCCGAAGAGGAGCAGGTCGAGGTCGAGCTCGCGCGGCCCCCAGCGCTCTCGCTCCTGCCGGCCGAAGGCCTGCTCGAGCTGTTTGAGCGTGATGAGGAGGGCGGTCGCGCCGGTGGCGGGGTCGGGGCCGGCCGGAACGTCGAGCGCGACGACGGCGTTCCGGAAGGGCGGCTGGTCTTCGATGCCGACCGGCGCGGTCAGGTACAGCCGCGAGACCGCGTGCAGGCGGCTGCCCGGCAGCTTCGCAAGCGCTCGCACGCCTCGGGCGAGGGTGTCGCCGGAGTCGCCGATGTTCGCCCCGAGGCCGACGTATGCCCGGACCCGTCGCATCGCTGGACCCACCTCCGCTCGCTGGACTCGCCTGAGTGTCATCCTCGCCGCGTGACCCGCGTCGCCGTGCTCATTCTCCACGCCCCGGCCGGACCGAGCGCCGGGCCGCTCGTGACGGCGTTCGAGTCGATCCGGCGCCGGAACGCCGAGCGTCAGGCGGCGGGCTTTCGGGCGGCCGGTGCCGACGAGATCCGGATCGACGACCGGCCGCTGGATAGCGGCGGGTTCGGCGGTCGCGTGCGGGAGGCGGCGGAGACGGGTGATGGCGGGCTCGTCGTCCTCGGGTCCGGGAGCATCGCGCTGGCAACGGCCGCGGAGCGGCGCGCCTTCGTGGCGATCGCCGCGGGCTCACCCGGCCATGCCCTCGTCAACAACCGCTACTCGGCGGACATCGTCGCCGTGTCGGGCGCAGCGGCGGTCCTTGTCGGTCTGCCGGATCTCGCGTCCGACAACGGGCTCCCGCGCTGGCTGACCGAGAACGCGGGGGTCGAGGTCGCCGACCTGCGCAGTCGGTGGCGGCTCCAGGTCGACCTCGATTCGCCGCTGGACGCCGTGCTCGTCGGCAGGCCCGTGGACGCCGCCGGCGCGGTCCGGGCGGCCCTTGCCCGGGTCGTGGCGGTCACCCACGACCCGAAGCTCGAGCTCATCGTCAGCGGGCGCACCTCCGCGGCCGGGCTCGCGTGGCTCGAGCGGTCGACGGCGTCGCGGACCCGTGCCCTGATCGAGGAACGGGGCTTCCGGACACGGAGCCCAGAGCAGCGGGCGGTCGCGTCGACCCTCGGCATGCTGCTCGCGCGCGAAGGCCCGGAGTCGCTTGGATCGATCCTGGCCCGGCTCGGCGACGCCGCGCTCGTCGACAGCCGGGTCCTCATGGCCCAGCAGTTCGGACCCGATGAGCGCGGCTGGCCCGGCGCCGAGGACCGCTTCGCCTCGGATCTCCTCCTGCCCGATCGGATCGCCGATCCGTGGCTCCGGGCGCTCACGGCCGCCGCCCGTGACGCCTCGATCCCGATCATCCTCGGCGGGCACAGCCTCGTCGGGCCCGGGTTGCGGCTCGTTCTGGCGCGGGGTCGATCGTGGACCTGAGGCGCGTCCCGGCCCGCGACCAGGACGTCGCGTCGGATCCCGTGCTCCTCGCGACGATCCGGGCCGAGATCGAGCGCAGCGGGCCGTTGACGTTCGACCGGTTCATGGAGATCGCTCTGTACGACCCGGCGCGCGGGTACTACCGGGGAGCTGCCACGCGACCGGGTCGCGCGGGCGACTTCCTCACGGCACCCGAGGCCCATCCCCTCTTCGGCCGGACATTGGCCCGGTTCGCGCTCGCGGTCCACGCGTCGATTGGCGCGCCGGCCAGCTTCACGATCCGCGAGCACGGGGCAGGCACCGGCGCGCTCGCCGCTGCCCTTGTCGCCGAGCTCCTTGCCGCGCCGGACGGCCCCGCGGCGATTCGCTACCTCGTGGCCGAGGTCGAGCCGGCCCGGGTCGACGCTGTCCGGGCCGCCCTCAACGATCTCGACGGCGCATCGGTCGAGCCCGACGACGGCGACCCGATCGACGGCCTGATCGTCGCCAACGAGGTCCTCGACGCCCTGCCGACGCATCGGATCGTCCAGCGCGGCGCGAGCCTGCGCGAGATCCTCGTTGGACTCGGACCCGACGGCGGGCTCGTCGACGTCGAGGCGGAGCCGACGACGCCGGCTCTCGAGGCTCGCCTGGCCGCCGAATCGGTCGTCCTCGCCGACGGCCAGCGGGCCGAGATCTGCCTCGCCCTCGACACCTGGATCGATGGCGCCGCGGCCGGCCTCCGGCGCGGCGTCCTGCTCCTCATCGACTACGGCCATCCGGCCGCGGATCTCTACGACTCTGGCAGGCGCGCGGCCGGCACGCTTGCCACCTATCTCGGCCATCAGGTCGGCGACGATCCGTACCGTGCGATCGGTCGCCAGGATCTGACGGCCCACGTCGACATCACTGCCGTTGAGCGGGCGACTGCCCGGGCCGGCCTGATCCCGATCGGCTCGACCACCCAGTCCGACTTCCTCAGCCGCCTCGGCGCCGGCGACCTCCTCGTCGCCGAGCAGACCCGGGCCGGCGCGACGCTCCAGTCGTATCTCGACGCCCGCGCAGCGCTCGTCCGGATGATCGACCCCGGGGCGATGGGCCGGTTCCGGGTCCTCGCGGTCAGCCGGCGGCTCGAGGCCGATGTAGCCCTCCCCGGGTTCGGCGGTGGTTGATGTCCTGGGCGAACCATTCTCGTCACTCGATTGGAGGCGATTAGGGCGAATGCCCTATTGCCGTACGACCCGCCGGGGGAGGACGCTCTGCATGTTCCCGGCGACGGGGCACACCGCCGGGGAGCGGATCGTGAACTGGCACGCGCGCTCGGCACGATCTGCTCCCCGATCCCTTCGTCGTCGGCCGAACGGGTCGCTCGCCCGGGTTCCCACCCCGATTGCTGAGCGTCCATCCGCGGGCATCGGACCCGGTCCGCGGCCGTCCCGATGACTCCTCCGGATCGGCCGTGGGCGAGCCCGCCGATTCCAGTGGTCGAGCGGGTTCCACTGCTAGAATGGCCGCGCGTGACGAGCGCCGCGTGGACTGATCCGCGCGCAGGGGCGCGACCGTTCCGGAGCTCAACCCGGACGTGGCCGGCCCGCAGCCCAACCCGGAGAGTCCGTCGACGTGACCAACATCTGGTACATCGTGGGGTTCCTGATCGCCGGCATCTCCTTCGTGTTCCTCACGATCGGTGCCTCGTGGCTCATCACCCACCGGAACCGCGGCGACGTCCACAAGGGCCTCCCCTACGAGTCCGGCATCGACACATACGGCGACACTCACGGCCGGTTCGGCCTGTCGTTCTACATCTACGCCCTGCTCTTCGTCGCCTTCGACATCGAGGTCATCTTCATCTACCTCTGGGCGATCATCTTCCGCGCTGACGGGGTCGACATCGGTGCGCTGTTCCTGGCGATGTTCGCCTTCGTCGGCGTCCTTCTCCTGGGCCTCGCCTACGCCTGGCGCAAGGGAGTCCTGGCGTGGCGCTGACCGACGAGACGGGCGCCGGCCTCGGGACGGGTCCGGACGACGCGACCGCAAAGGCGTCCGATTCCCCCGGCAACGCCCCGGCCGCGCTGACGATCAGCCAGACGGCCGTCGCCGAGCCGCTGGTCGTCGCGAACGCGCTGTGGCGTTCGACCGACCCGAACGCCTACCAGGGCGGCCTCGAGCCGGACGTGACCCACCTGCGCGAGGTCGAGGCATCGGGCATCGCCCGGCGCGACGACGCGCGCTGGTCCGGCGTGCTCGAGGTCATCCCGACCAAGGCCGACTACGTCCTGGACCTGATCCGGGCGAACAGCCTGTGGCCGTTGCTCTCGGGCCTCGCCTGTTGTGCGATGGAGATGATGTCGGCGGCGACGTCGCGCAACGACATGGATCGCTGGGGCATGTTCCCGTTCCGGGCCAGCCCGCGCCAGGCCGACGTCCTGATCGTGGCCGGCACCCTGACCACCAAGATGGCGGGACCGCTCGTGCGGCTCTGGGAGCAGATGCCCGAGCCGAAGTGGTGCGTCGCGATGGGCGACTGCACCTGCTCCGGGGGCCGCTACAAGCGGAGCTACTCGACGGTCGAGGGGATCGACCGGATCATGCCGGTCGACGTCTACGTGCCCGGCTGCCCGCCCCGCCCGGAAGGCCTGATCTACGGAATGATGAAGCTCCAGCAGCTCGTCAAGGATCGCCGCGGACATTGGCCGGATCGGGCCGTGGGCCCGACCGTGCCGGAGGAGGTCTAGGTGGACGCCGCCCTGAAGCGCCGCCTCCAGGCACGCTTCGGGGAACGCCTCACGGCACCGATCCACCAACGCCACGACCAGACGGAGATCCGGATCGGGCCGGGCGACGTGCCGGACGTGGTCCGGACCCTCCACGACGAGGCCGACTTCCGGTTCATCGTCCTCGCCGACCTTGCCGGGGTCGACACAGGGTCGGTGATGCAGGTCGTCTACCACCTGTGGTCCGAGACGAGCTCCGACTGGCTCCGGGTCATCGCCGATGGCCTGTCCCGCGAGGATCCGCGCGTCCCGTCGGTCACGTTCCTGTGGAAGGGCGCCGAGTGGATGGAACGTGAGGCCTACGACATGTTCGGGATCACGTTCGAGGGCAATCGCGACCTCCGCCGGATCTACATGCCGCCCGATTACCAGAGCTTCCCGCTCCGCAAGGACTTCTTTCTGCCCGACGATGCCGCCCGCTCGCCCGGCGCCGGGGTTCGCCACATGGAGCAGTCGCACACGCCGACCAACGCCAAGGCAGCGACCCTGATCCGGAAGACCCGGGCATGACCGCCGCGCCGCCCCACGATCACCTCCATCGCGAGGTCCCGTCCGACGATCCGCGGGTCCAGCTCGACGAGGCGGCCGGGACCTTCGAGCCCGTTCCGCCGTACCCGCCGCGGACCGAGCGGGAGGCCGAGTTCTACACCCTCGGCGACGGCGAGATGTTCATCAACATGGGACCTCAGCACCCGTCGACCCACGGCGTGCTCCGGGTGGTCCTCAAGCTCGATGGTGAGAACGTCGTCGACCTCGATCCGGTCCTCGGCTACCTCCATCGCGGCGTCGAGAAGCTGTGCGAGAACGCCGACTACCACCACACGATCGCCTATCTCGATCCGCTCGAGTACATCAGCTCCCTGTTCTGCGAGTGGCCCGGCGTCCTGGCGTTCGAGAAGCTGCTCGACGTGGAGGTGCCACGCCGGGCCGAGTACATCCGGGTCCTCGCCACCGAGCTGAACCGGATCCTGTCGCACTCCCTGTTCATGGGCTGGATGGCGCTCGACCTGGGCGGCCTCACCCCGATCCTGTGGAGCTTCATCGAGCGCGACGAGATCGCCGAGATGCTGGCCTCGCTGACTGGTCAGCGGCTCCTCTTCAACTACCTCAGGATCGGTGGCGTCAACGGCGACCTCAACCACGACTTCATGAGCCGCCTCGGCGACTGGATGACCCGGGCCACGACCCAGATCGACAACAACCTGGGCCTGCTCAACCAGAACGAGATCTTCGTCCGCCGGATGCGCGGCCTCGGGACGATGGACAAGGAGACCGCCTTCAGGATGGCGATGACCGGCCCGAACCTGCGGGCCAGCGGCGTCCCGCTCGACTTCCGCCGAGCGCATCCGTACAGCGTCTTCCCGGAGCTCGAGTTCGACATCCCGACCCGTGACGAGGGCGACTGCCTGGCGCGCTACCTGGTCCGGATCGACGAGATCAAGCAAAGCCTCCGGATCATCGACCAGTGCCTCCACAACATGCCGGACGGCCCGATCATGGCCAAGCTCCCGCGGCTGCTCCGCCCGCGACCGGGCCGGGCCTATGCCGCGGTGGAGGGTCCGCGCGGCCAGTACGCCGCGTACGTGATCAGCGACGGCACGGATCAGCCGTTCCGGATGCGGATTCACGACCCATCGTTCGTCCACCTCCAGGCCGTCGGGACGCTGATGCCCGGTCACCTGATCGCAGACGCGATGGCCGTGATGGCCAGCCTCGACCCAATCATGGGAGGGGTGGACAAGTGACGGCGATGGCGCGCTCCTTCTCGCGCCTGACGCTCGGCGGGAAGATCCTCTTCACGCTCGGGCCGATCCTGTTCCTGCTGACGATCGGGCTCGTCCTCCTGATCGCCATCGCCGGCAAGCCGATCGTCGACTTCCTGGCCACGAACATCTGGCTCGTCCGCTTCGTCGTGGCGGCGACCGCGGTCCTGCTGATGAGTGTCCCGACCGCTTTCCTGATCATCTACATGGAGATGAAGATCATCGCCCTGATGAATCTCCGGATCGGGCCGGATCGGGTGGGTCCGTTCGGATCGCTCATGTCGGTCATCCACGGGCTCAAGGTGCTCGCGAAGGAGGACTTCAGCCCGACCGGCGCGGATCGTCTCGTCTTCACCCTCGCCCCGGTCGCGGTGTTCATGTCGACGATCATGGCCCTGCTCGTCCTGCCGTTCGCGCCGGGCCTGTTCGGGGCCGACATGAACATCGGCCTGCTCTACCTGTTCGCGGTCAGCGGCCTGTCGGTCGTCGGGCTGCTCATGGCCGGCTGGTCGAGCTTCAACAAGTATTCGCTCCTCGGCGGCCTCCGCTCGGCGGCCCAGGTCATCAGCTACGAGATCCCGCTGATCCTGTCGGTCGTGGGGCTGCTGCTCCTGGCCGGGACGATGAGCCTCAACCAGATCGTGGTCAAACAGGGCGGCTGGTTCTGGAACTGGTATGTCTTCCAGCAGCCGCTCGGCGCGCTCATCTTCTTCATCGCCGCGACCGCCGAGGCGAATCGCACCCCGTTCGACCTGACCGAGGCCGACAGCGAGATCGTCGCCGGCTTCGCAACCGAGTACTCGGGCATGCGCTTCGGCTTCTTCTTCTTCGCCGAGTACGTCAACGTGTTCGTCGTCTCGGGCCTGATCGTGACCCTGTTCTTCGGCGGCTGGAACGCCCCGTTCCCGTGGCCGTGGCCGATCACCCTGAACATCGATCCGGGCTCGCTCGGCCTTGGCCTCCTGTTCGCGATCCTGATCGTTCCGCCGCTCCTGATCCTCGCCCTGGCCGCGCCGTTCTACCTCGGGCGGAGCTCGATGCCGTGGTGGCAGGCCCTGATCATCGGCTTCGTCCTGTTCAACCTGCTCGTGATCGTGGCGATCACCGGCTGGGCGTTCGTCAGCTGGAATTGGGTCGCGGGCCTGATGGTGTTCCTCGGCAAGAGCTACCTTTTCGTGTTCACCTTCGTCTGGATGCGCGGCACCCTGCCCCGGGTCCGGATCGACCAGCTCATGGGGTTTGCCTGGAAGTGGCTGCTGCCGGCGTCGCTGCTCAACCTGTTCGTGACGGCTCTCGCCCTCGTCGTGGTGAACAAGTGACGGGCCCGCGCGCCAGGATGGCGCCGGGCGTCCGGAAGGCGTCGCGCGCCAGGAGGGCGCCATGAGCCTCGTCCCCGGCCTCGGCATCGCCAAGGGCATGGCCCTGACCCTCAAGAAGTTCTTCGAGCCGAAGGCGACGATCAAGTACCCCGAGGTGCGCCTCGACGTCCCGCCCAAGTTCCGTGGCCGGCTGCAGCTCCTCTATGACGAGTACGGGACGCTGAAGTGCGAGACCTGCTTCCAGTGCGCCCAGGCCTGCCCGATCGAGTGCATCGACATGGGCGGAGTCGACACCAAGGGCCGCTACCACATCCACTGGGGCGCCCCCGAGACGTATGGCGAGCGGCGCGACGAATCCGCCCTGCGGCGGTCCGGGCGGCCGGTCCCCAACCAGGCGTATGAGCACTTCGACCCGATCCACCCGGACGCGCTCATGGCGATCCTCGAGCGCTTCGACTTCGACCCCAAGAACATGCTCCACATCCTCGAGTCGACCCAGGCCGAGTATGGCCACCTGCCGGTCGCGGCCCTGAAGCTGATCAGCCAGAAGACCGGGGCTTGGTACGCGATGATCTACGGGGCCGCGTCCTACTACCGCCACCTGCGGTTGGAGCCCCCGTCCGCCGAGCCCCTCGCCGCCGCGACCGCCGACGCCCGGGCCGGCCGCGAGACGACGTTCCTCGCGAGCTTTGACGCCGCTCTGTTCGGCGGCACAGCCCCCGGAGCGAGTCACGGCACTGCCATCGCCGGCGCGGAGAGCCCCGGTACCGCGCCGGGCGCCGGCCCGGCCCGAGCTTGACCGGATGACCGCGATCCTCAGGACCCCCGGCGACTGGCCGGCGATCCTGCTCCCCCGCGACGAGACGATCGACCCGCTCGACCTCGCCGCGGCTCGCGAGCGGGGCGCCTTCGTCGGTCTCCGGCGCGCCATTCAGGACCTCGGCCCAACCGGGACGATCGCGACAGTCGCCGCGTCCGGGCTGCGCGGCCGGGGCGGAGCCGGCTTCCCGGCCGGCGAGAAGTGGCGTGCCGCGGCCGCCTCCCCGACCGGCGTGTCGGGCCGGCGCTACGTGGTCGCCAACGGCTATGGCGCGGACCCGTCCTCGCAGACCGATCGGACGCTCCTCGAACGGAACCCGTACGCGGTCCTCGAAGGTCTCGTGATCGCGGCCGCCGCGATTGGCGCGACCGACGCGATCGTCGCGGTCCGGACCGACGCGACCGACGCGATTCGGGTCCTCGAGACCGCCGCGGCGGCGATGCTCGAGGCCAACCTCGCCGGCGACGACATCATGGGCTCGGGCAACTCGGTCGAGGTGACGATTCGACCGGTCCAGGGCGCCTACATGCTCGGCGAGGAGACCGTTCTCCTGAAGGCCCTCGAGGGCAAGCGGGGCCAGCCCGAGCAGCGCCCGCCCCAGCCCGCCACGAGCGGCCTTTTTGGCCAGCCGACGGTCGTCCAGAACGTCCAGACCCTCGCCGCCATCCCGTGGATCCTCGCCAACGGAGCCGCGGCGTTCGCCGCGATCGGCTCGAGGGCCAGCCCGGGCACGATCCTCGTCTCGGTCAGGGCGCCGGCCGGAGCGGGCGTCGCCGAGGTCCCGATCGGGACGAGCCTCCACGACATCATCGCGCTGGCCGGGCCGCGCGCAGCCGCGGCCAAGCTCAAGGCGCTCATCGTCGGGGGACCCTCCGGCGGGATCCTGCCGGCCGAGCTGGCCGACACCGCCTATGAGTACGAGGCCCTTCGCGCCGTCGGCGCCCACATCGGCTCGGGCGCGATCGTCGCCGCCGACGAGCGGGCCTGCATCGTCGATCTGGCTCGCCTCCTGACCCGGTTCTGCGCCGACGAGGCGTGCGGCAAGACGATCCCCTGCCGGATCGGTCTCCGCCGCGTCAGCGAGATCGGCGACCGAATCGCGACCGGCGTCCCGAAGCCGACCGACGTCCAGCTCCTGGCCGATTTGTCGGCCGATATCGTCGGCTCCGCGCTGTGCGATCACGAGCGCCTGGCGACCCTCCCGTTGGCGAGCGGGATGCGATACTTCCGCTCCGAGCTCGACGAACACATCCTGCGCAGCTCGTGCCCGGCCGGCGTCTGCCGGCCGATCGCGGTCGCCGCCACCTCAGCCCACTGACGAGACGATGACCGACATCATCCTTCGCCCCAGCCGGTCCGAGACGAGCCTCACGCCGCTCGACGATTCGGTCGCCGAGCGCCTGATCACGACCCAGTCGCCGCAGCGCCCGCAGTCGACCCCCCGGATCCGGATCGAGGTCGACGGCCGGGTCGTCGAGGGCTTCGAGGGCCAGACGATCCTGGAGGTCTGCCGCGACAACGGGATCGAGATCCCGACGCTCTGCTACGAGCCGAAGCTGCCCGGCTTCGGAGCGTGCCGGATGTGCGTCGTGGAGGTCGAGGGCGAGGAGCATCCGCCGATCTCGTGCTCCCGGACGTGCGAGCCCGAGATGGTCGTCAAGACCCAGACCGACGAACTCCGCCGCCTGCGCCGGACAAACCTCGAGCTGATCTTCTCGGACCACAACGCCTACTGCCTGCCGCCGTGCCAGAACAAGTGCCCGAGCCATATCGACATTCCGGGCTTCCTGAAGGCCAACGCCGAGGCGAACTTCGTCGAGTCGACCCGGATCTTCAAGCGCACGATCCCGTTCCCGAGCGTCCTCGGCCGGGTCTGCCCAGCGCCGTGCGAGGAGCATTGCCGGCGCGACGAGGTCGACGAGGCGATCGCGATCCGCGACTCGCACCGCTACGCCGGCGACCAGGTCCTGAAGTCGATGCTCGACGACGGCGTCGATCCGCCGGTCCCGTTCGAGATCCAGCCGAAGTCCGGTCGGCGCGCCGCGGTCATCGGCTCCGGGCCGGCCGGCATGGCCGCTGCCTACTACCTCCTGATCGCGGGCCACGACGTCACGGTCTTCGAGCGCGACGCGGCACCGGGCGGGATGCTCCGCTACGGGATCCCGCAGTACCGCCTGCCCAAGGTCGAGGTCCTCGAGGCCGAGTACGAGTCGGTCACTCGGCTCGGCGGCCGGATGGTCTGCAACGCCGAGCTCGGGAAGGACTTCGGCCTCGACGATCTCCAGAACCAGGGCTTTGACGCGGTCGTCATCGCGATCGGCTGCTACGACACGAACAAGCTCGGCGTCCCGAACGAGGACGCGGCCGAGGTCATCGACGGCCTCGAGTACCTCCGGACCGCGACGCTCGGGCTGCCCTACCCCGACCACGCCGGAAAGCGCGTCGTCGTCGTCGGCGGCGGCTTCACCTCGATGGACTGCAGCCGGACGTCGATCCGCCAGGGCGCCGCCGACGTGACCCTCGTCTACCGCCGCGACATGAAGGACATGCCGGCGGCCGGCGAGGTCCATGAGGCGATCGAGGAGGGCGTGACCGCGATCTTCCAGGCCGGCCCGACCCGGGTGATCGTCGATGACGCGGGCAAGGTGACCGGGATGGAGTTCATCAGGATGCAGCCGGGCGAGCCCGATGCATCCGGCCGGCGCCGGCCCGAACCCGCCCCCGGAACCGAGTTCACGATCCCCTGCGACCGGATTCTGCTCGCGATCGGCCAGGGCCCTGAGCTGACCTGGATCGGGCCCGGGTCCGAGGGTCCCCAGGCGACGAAGCAGCGCCGCCTCAAGGCCGACGCGGTCACGTTCCAGACCGACCGGGCAGGAGTCTTCGGGACGGGCGACGTCCGGATCGGGGCTGCCACCGTGGTCCAGGCCATCGCCGAGGGCCGCCGCGCCGCATACGCGGTCGACGCGTTCGTGAAGGGCCTCGACCTGACCGCGATCAAGACCCGCCAGCAGCTCGCGGAGCCTCAGCCCGAGTTCCTCTCCATCGTGCCGTTCACGAGCGAGCAGAAGGAGCCGCGCTACCGCCTGAAGGCGATGGATGCCGAGCTCCGCAACACGAACTACATCGAGTACGAGATCCCCTACAGCCGCGAGGAGGCCGTCGCCGAATCGACCCGCTGTCTTCAGTGCACGTGCGAGGCGATCGGCTTCTGCGACCTGCGCCGCCTCGGGATCGAGTACGGGACGACCCTCAAGACGCTCGAGCCGCAGTATCACCAAGGCGCCGGCTATCGCTCCGTGACGGAGAACCGCTTCACCGGCATCAACCACGACTACATCCGCGACGACAGCCACGCCTTCATCCTGCGCGAGCCGTCGCGCTGCATCGACTGCGGGCGCTGCGCCCAGGTCTGCGCCGAGGTGGTCGGCGCCGCGTGCTACGACTTCATGCGGAGCGGCTTCGACACGCTCGTGACGACGCCCCTCGACATGAGCCTGAACGACACCCCGTGCGTGTCGTGCGGTCGCTGCGCGGAGACCTGCCCGACCGGCGCCCTGATGCCCAAGCCGCGCGTCCTCCAGAAATACGAGGTCGACGAGAGTCGCTGCATCCTGTGCGGGATCTGCGTCGACGCCTGCCCGTACGACGCTCTCCGGGACGGCGGAGATTTCGAGCTCTCGCACACCTCGCGGGTCGACCCGATGATCGACCTGATCGCCCTCGCCGGCGTGGATCAGGAGACCGAGATCACCTACATCCGACGCGAGCGCGACTGGGCCGAGCGGGCCGCGGCCGAGGGCCGGCCGGTCGCCCCCACCCGGCTTCTGCCGATGCTCCCGGCCGCGGTCGCGGCGCAGATCGCGAAGGGCGGCGAGCCGGGCCGCGTCCTCGGCAGCGGTAACGGTCACGCCAACGGCAACGGTCACGTGGCGGCGCTCACCGCGGGCCACGGCCCGGGGGCCGGCGGCGACCACGCCGGCCACGGGCACGGCTGAGCGAGCCGCGGGTGGAGATCGGCTCGACGATCCCGTTCACGAGCATCCCCTGGGACGACGCCCTGTTCGTCCTCCTCGCCGGGACCATGCTCGCCTCCGGCCTTGCCGTCGTGACGATGCGCGACATCATCCGCTGCGGCCTGGCGATGATGGTCTGCTTCGCAGCCCTCGCCGGGATCTACGTCATGGCCGGAGCGCCGCTCGTTGCCGCCGCCCAGGTCCTCGTGTACATCGGCGCGATCAGCGTCCTCGTCCTGTTCGCGATCATGCTCACCCAGACGAAGGCCGCCCCGTCCCGGCTCGTCTTCCAGACCCAGGCCGCTCCGGCGGCGGCCGCCGCGGTGATCCTGACCGTCGTCGTCCTGCTCGCGATCGGCTCGACGACGTGGGGCGGCGGGACAGAGCGAGGCAACACCGACACAGTCGCCCTCGCCAAGGCCCTCTTCGCCGACTGGATCCTGCCGTTCGAAGTTCTCGGAATCCTGCTCCTCGCAGCGGTCATCGGCGGCGTGTTCCTCGCCAAGCGCGAGCGCGGCGGGCCAACGGACCCCCAGCGATGATCCGCGTCTTCCTCGGCACGGCGCTGACCGGAGCGTTCGTCCTCGGGCTCGGGCTGATCGCCCTGGCAGCCGGCGGATCCCGCTCGCTCAACGCCTACCTGACCCTGTCGACCCTGCTCTTCGCGATCGGGATGTTCGGCTTCCTCGCCCGGCGCAACGCGATCAGCATGCTCATGTCGATCGAGCTGATGCTCAACGCTGTCAACCTCTCGATCATCGCGTTCGCGTCTTTCGCGGCGGACAACAACGCAGCGTTCCGAGCCGAGGGCTCGGTCATCGCCCTGATGGTGATGGGCGTTGCTGCCGGTGAGGCGACGGTCGGCTTGTCGATCATCATGGCGATCTACCGCAACAAGAAGACACCGCTCGTCGACGAGTACGACGCGATGTCGCAATGAGCGGGCTCGACCTGCCCCTCGCGACGATCCTCGGGGCGACCGAGGCCGGGTCCGAAGGCGCGATCGGCGGCGGCCCGTGGGACCTCCTGATCCCGCTGATCATCGCCCTGCCCCTGGCCGGCTTCCTGTTCACCGCGCTCGTCGGGCGACGGCTCGGGAAGAGCGCCCATCTCGTGCCGGTCGGCGCGATCGGGCTCGCATGGCTGATCGGGATGTGGGTCGCGTTCAACGCCCTGGGCGGCACTGAGCCGTTCGGGGAGCACGGCTACGGCCAGACGATCTATACGTGGATCGCGTCGGGCGCGCCCGACCAAGCCGGCGCGTTCGTCGTCGATGTCGGCTTCTTCGTCGACAACCTGACGGCCTGTCTCCTGATCGTCGTCCTGACGATCGGGTTGCTCGTCCACGTCTACTCGATCGGCTACATGAGCCATGACCCGGGCTACTGGCGGTTCTTTGCCTACCTGAACCTGTTCATGGTCTCGATGCTCCTGCTCGTCCTGGCCGACAGCTTCCTCGTCGTGTTCGTCGCCTGGGAGCTGGTGGGCCTGTCGAGCTACCTTTTGATCGGGTTCTGGAAGCACAAGCGGAGCGCGGCGCTGGCGGCCAAGAAGGCGTTCATCGTCAACCGCGTCGGCGACGTTGGGTTCGCGCTCGGGATCATGGCGATCTTCGTGAACGTCGGGACGCTGAATATCCGCCACGCGATCGAGCTGCTGACCGCCGAGGGCGCCGCCGCCTCGTTCCCGATCCCGATGTGGATCGTCGCCCTCCTGATCTTCGCCGGCGCGATGGGCAAGAGCGCCCAGTTCCCGCTCCATGTCTGGCTGCCGGACGCGATGGAGGGCCCGACCCCCGTGTCGGCCCTGATCCACGCCGCCACGATGGTCAACGCCGGCGTCTACCTCGTCGCGCGGACCAACCCGATCTTCGCGAGCGCCCCGGACGTGATGGTCGTGGTCGCCGCGATCGGCATCTTCACGGCGATCCTGGCGGCGTCGATCGCGATGACCCAGACCGACATCAAACGGGTCCTCGCCTACTCGACGCTCAGCCAGCTCGGATACATGTTCGCGGCACTCGGGGTCGGGGCGTTCACCGCGGCCATCTTCCACCTGATGACCCATGGCTTCTTCAAAGGCCTGCTCTTCCTCGGCTCGGGATCGGTCATCCACGCGGTCCACGAGGAGCAGGACATGCGCAAGATGGGCGGCCTCGCGAAGAAGATCCCGCACACCTACCGGACGATGCTGATTGGCTCGATCGCGATCGCCGGCATCCCGCCGTTGGCTGGCTTCTTCTCCAAGGACGAGATCCTGGGCGAGGCGTTCAAGCTCCACTTCGAGTGGGTCTGGGCGATCGGGATCGTAGTCGCGGTGATGACCGCCTTCTACATGTTCCGCCTGATCGGGATGACGTTCTGGGGCGAGAGCCGGGTCGACCCCGCGATCGAGCCACACGTCCACGAGTCTCCGTCGGTGATGACCACCCCGCTCTGGATCCTGGCCGTGCCGACTGTCCTGCTCGGGCTCGTCCTGTCGCTGCCCGGTCCGCCGCTCGGTCCGCTCCTCGGCCTCGAAGGCCCGGGCCTGCTCCATCACTGGCTCGAGCCGGTGTTCCATCCCGGCCTCGTGATCCTCGGTCACAAGGAGGCGGAGTACCAGCTCTTCGGCATCGACGGCGCCCTGATCGGGGCGAGCGTGGCGGTCGCGACGATCGGGATGGTCACGGCCTGGCGTCTGTTCGGCGTCAACCTCCGCGCGATCAACTGGCGCCCGGACCCCGAGCGCGTCCGGCGCCTGACCGCCCGCGTCCCGTTCCTGTACCGGGCGTCGCTGAACAAGTGGTGGTTCGACGATCTCAACCACCTCCTGTTCATGACGATCGGGGGCCGGCTCGCGGCCTTCCTGTGGTGGTTCGACCGGCGTGTCGTCGACGACACGGTGAACGACGTCGCGGCCACGACCGTCGGCGCCGGCCGGGGGCTCGGCCGGATCCAGACCGGGCGCGTCCAGAACTACGCCCTCGGGATCGCCGTCGGCCTGATCGTGATGGCCGGCTCGTTCCTCGTCCTGGCTGCCCGATGAACGGCCTCCCGATCCTGTCGATCGTCGTCTTCACCCCGCTGATCGGGGCACTTCTCGTGGCCGTCGCGCCGTCGCGCTATGCCCGGCTGCTGGCCCTTGCCGCGAGCCTCATGGCGTGGGCGTTGTCGCTCCTGCTTTTGATCGGGTTCGACCCGAATTCAGCCCGCCAGTTCCAGTTCATCGACCGCGTGCCGTGGATCCCCGACTTCGGGATCAGCTACAAGCTCGGCGTCGATGGCCTGTCGCTGATCCTGGTCGTCCTGACAACGACCCTGTCGTGGATCAGCATTCTTGCCTCGTTCTCGCCGATCAAGGACCGGATCAAGGAATACATGGTCTCGTTCCTGATCCTCGAGGTCGGGATGATCGGCGTGTTCGTCGCGCTCGACACGTTCCTCTTCTACATCTTCTGGGAGATCGTCCTCGTCCCGATGTACCTGATCATCGGGATCTGGGGCGGGACGAACCGGATCTACGCCACGATCAAGTTCGTCCTGTACACCCTCATCGGTTCGCTCCTGATGCTCGTCGCGATCCTGGCCACCGCGTTTGCCTTCCAATCGACGAGCCCGACCGGTTGGCAGGGCGCCTTCGACTTCGAGCAGCTCCGCGCCGCGAACTTCGACCCGACCCTCCAGATCTTCGCCTTCCTCGCGTTCTTCCTGGCCTTCGCGATCAAGGTCCCGATGTTCCCCTTCCATACCTGGCTGCCCGACGCCCACGTCCAGGCGCCGACCGCGGGCTCGGTCATCCTGGCCGCGGTCATGCTCAAGCTCGGTGCCTACGGGTTGATCCGGTTCGCCCTGCCGCTGTTCCCCGCCGCGGCCCAGACGTTCGCCCCGGTGATCATCGTCCTGAGCCTGATCGCGATCATCTACGGCGCGATCGTGGCCCTCGTCCAACCGGACCTGAAGAAGCTCGTCGCGTACAGCTCGGTCTCGCACATGGGCTTCGTGACCCTCGGGATCTTCGTGTTCAACACCCAGGGCATGGACGGCGCGATCCTCCAGATGGTCAATCACGGCCTGATCACCGGCGCCCTGTTCCTGCTGGTCGGCGTGATCTATGAGCGGACCCACGACCGGACGATCGCGAAGATGGGCGGCGTCGCTGGGGTGATGCCGGTCTACGCGGTGGCCCTCGGCTTCTTCGTCTTCGCCTCTGGCGGACTCCCGGGCCTGTCGGGCTTCGTCGGCGAGTTCCTGGTCCTGATCGGCGCTTTCGAATACTCGCCCATCGTGGCCGCGATCGCGACGTTCGCCATGATCCTCGCCGCGGGCTATCTGCTCTGGATGTTCCAACGGATCGCCTTCGGCGAGCTGTCCGACTTCCTGAAGGGCCTCGGCCACCATCTGACCGACATGACCCCGACCGAGATCCTGACGCTCGGCCCGCTGGCCGCGCTGACCGTCGTGTTCGGGCTGTTCCCGGGGCTCGTCCTCGACCTGGTCCGGAACTCGGTGACGAGCGTCCTCGCCGACGTCGCCCGCCAGGAGCCGGTCGTCATTCCGCCGCAGACCGCGTTGATCGCGATCGCCCTGCCGATCCTGTACGCCCTGGCGCGGGTGATCTGGGTCGCCCGGGCCGACCTGACCGGCCGTGGTGGAGCCGAGCGCCCGGACTCGCCGGGTGAGCCCGGCCACGCAGTGGAGCCGGTCTCGTGACCGCCGCCGACCTGACCGTCATCGGGCCGTTGCTGGCGGCCGTCGGAACCGCGATCGCAATCCTGCTCGTCGACCTGATCTGGCCGAATCGGTCGACCATGGTCGTCTTCGTTGCGCTCCTCGGCCTGGGCCTGACGGCCGCGGTCACGGTGTCGGCCGGCTCGCTCGGCGCGCAGACCGCGTTCGACGGCGCCTACAAGCTCGACGCCCTGACAACGTTCCTCGACCTGCTATTCATCGCGATCGTGGCGATGACGATCGTGTTCGCCCCCGACTACCTGGCGCCGCGCAACCTCCCGGTCGCCGAATTCGCGATCGTGCTCGTATTCGCGATGTGCGGGGCGATGGTCCTCGCCGCCTCGGCCGACCTGCTCCTCCTGTTCCTTGGCCTCGAGCTCATGGTCCTGCCGGGGTATCTCCTGGCCGGCTACCACAAATCGGACAGCTTCTCGACCGAGGGCGCGATCAAGTACTTCCTGCTCGGCTCGTTCAGCTCGGCGATCTTCCTGTTCGGGCTGGCGTTCGTATGGGGCCTGTCCGGCTCCACCCGGATCTCCGACGTCGCTGGCACGCTCAGCCAGGTCGCGAGCGGCCAGGAGCCATTCAGCCCGGGCCTGGCGATGGGCTTCGCCTTCCTGACCACCGGGGTCGCGTTCAAGATCGCAGCGGTGCCGTTCCACTACTGGACGCCGGATGCCTACCAGGGCTCGCCGACGCCGGTGACCGGCTATCTCTCGGTCGGCCCCAAGATCGGCGCGTTCGCCTTGATCCTGCGCCTGTTCGTCGAGGCGCTCGGGCCGCTGAAGGCGGACTGGCTGCCGGTCGTGATCGTCCTCGCCGCGACGACGATGACCCTCGGCAACCTCGTCGCCCTGACCCAGGACAACGTCAAGCGGATGTTGGCCTACAGCTCGATCGCCCATACCGGCTACATGCTCGTCGGACTCGCGGCGTACGCCGGCGGCCAGGCGAGCGGCCTCGAGGGGTTGCTGTTCTACGGCGCCGCCTATTCCTTCATGAACCTCGGCGCGTTCGCGGTGATCGCGGCTCTCCAGAAGCGGGCCGGCGTGACGTCGAGCCTGAGTACGTTCGCCGGGCTCGTCCGGCGCGAGCCCGCCCTGACGTTCCTGATGACGCTCTTCCTGCTGTCGCTGACCGGGATCCCGCCGACTGCCGGCTTCTTCGCCAAGTTCCTGTTGATCAAGTCCGCGGTGGAGGCAGGCGGCTGGGTCGGCGTCCTGGCCGTGCTGATGATGCTGAATGCCGCCGCGGCCGCGTTCTACTACCTGCGGGTCGTGGTGTACATGTTCATGCGCGATCCGGTGAGTGACGGGCCGGCGCCGCGCCACGGCCGTCTGCTGTGGGGCGGGCTGGCTGCGGCGACCGCGCTGACGATCGCGTTCGGGCTGTTCCCGGGCCTCATCCTTGGCATGATCGAGAACGCCGCCGCGGCGATCGCGCCGGCCGCCGGGGTGATCCGCTAAGGGGCCGGCGAGTTACGGCGTCACCGTCACGCCGGGCAGGATCTTTGCGAGGCTGGTCGCCATCACGTCGGGTCCGATGCCGCCGAGCGCGCCCGCTCGGACGATCCCCTCGCGATCGATCCAGAAGTGCATCGGCAGGGCGAAGGCGCCCCAGGCGCGCTGGGCGGCGCCATCGGTGTCGAGCCCGAGCGGGAACGTCGCCTTGAGACGCGCAGCGAACGACGCGACCAGACCCTCTTCCTCGCGGATGTCGACCGCGATCACGACCAGCCCATCGGCCTCGTAGCGGGCCTTGAACGCGTTCATCCGGGGGAACTCGTCGATGCACTCGGGACAGGTCGTCTGCATGAAGTTGAGCCAGACCGCCTGGCCGCGCAGCTTCGCCAAGTCGATCGTGCCGCCGCCGACCTGCGGGACGACGAGCGCCGGCGCGACCTCCCCGACATGGAACCCGTCCTGGACGGCGTCGCTCGGTCCGGCCGAGCCGCCCGGCGGGAAGGACGCGGGCACGGCGCTGGCGCTGGCGACCGGAGGGACGATCGAGGCAGAGGGCGACGCCGTCGGCTGGACCGTCGGGGCGGGCGTGGGGCGCAGCCCGATCGGGTCCGGGCCGACAAATACGAATGCGGCGAGGACACCGACGGCGACGAGGACGCCAGCGATGAGGCCGGCCAAAATCGAGACCCCGGTCTTCATTCGACCGCGAGGGTACCAGTACGGACGGGCGGGGGCGACGACTCCCGAGTGCAGCGTAGGCTGGCGATCCGGTGAGCTCCGTCCTTCTGGTGGTCCGCGTTCGATTGCTCCCCGCCGTCCTCACGGCGGCCGGGGTGACGCTGATCGCGGCCGGCATCCTGAACTACGAAGGCAACGCGGCTGCTCCGGGTCGGACGCCGCCACCCGAGCCCACGATCGTGTCGGCCGATCCCGGCCCGTCCGCGTCCCCTCCCGTGCCCCTGCCGACTCTGCCGCCGATCAACGCGTCCTCGATCCCGTCCCTGCCGCCGCCAAGCGCGCCGCCGAACCGGGTCGCGACCCGGGTAGTCGTCGAGGCGCTCGAGATCGACCTGCCCGTGGTCCGGGCGCGCGGCGGAGCGACCGCCTATCCCGAGTGCGACGTGGCGATGTACATCCAGGAGCTGTCCCAGCCGGGCACCGGCAAGTCGACCTACCTGTACGCCCATGCTCGCGACGGGATGTTCGGGCCGATCTACGAGCGGGCGATCCTGAACCGGAGCGGCGGGCCGAAGTCGATGATCGGAATGGTCGTCCAGGTCTACACGAGCGACGACCTCCTCCATGAGTACACGGTCACCGAGGTCCGCCTCCACCAGCTGAACCTCGATGACGCGATCCGAGCGACGAGCGAGCTCCTCTGGCTCCAAACATCCGAGGGCCCGAGGGGCACGCCGGGCAAGACGCAGGTCGTCGCGCGGCCGTTGATCGTGCTGCCAGCCGATCACGCCGCCGCTCACCCCAAAGCCAAGCCGGTCCCCTGCACCTGACGTTACGGCGGCCGAAACGGCCGAGCGGACGGCCGATCGGACGGCCAAGCGGGCCCGACAACCCGTCCACGGCGCCCCGGACGAGCCGCTGGTAGGATGCCCGCCCGATGCGCTCCCTGACCCGCGTCCTCCGCGACCGCCTCGTTCCCGCCGTCCTGACCGCTGCCGGAGTGACGCTGCTCGCAGCTGGGCTCCTCCAGTACGGAACTCCGGCCCAGGCCGGACCCATCACGGCCGGCCAGACGCAGAGCCCCGGCCCGGCGAGCCCGAGCTTCCGGGTCCCAAGCCTGCCGCCGCTCGAGACATCCGTCCCAGCCAGCATCGCCCCGACCGCGTCGCCGGACCCGAACCGGCTCGCCACCCGGGTCGTCGTCGAGGCGCTCGGCATCGACCTGCCGGTCATCGCCCAGCCCAACGCGGCCTACCCGTCGTGCAACGTCGCGATGTACTTCGAGCATCCGCAGCTCGGCCAGCCGGGCCAGAGCAAGGCGACCTACCTGTACGCCCACGCTCGGACCGGCATGTTCCTGCCGCTCCTCACCCAGTCGAAGCGCAACGCCGGCAAGGGCATGATCGGGATGATCGTGTCGGTCTACACGAGCGACGACCAGCGCTACGTCTACACGATCTCGGCCGTCCTGCCCCGGGTCCCCGCCGACAGCCACTTCCTCGACAAGGCGATCGCCGCCAAGCAGGAGACCCTCTGGCTCCAGACCTCCACCGGACCGGGGGGGAGCTTCCCGAAGCTCCAGGTGGTCGCGCGGGCAGTCGGTGTCGAGCCGGCGACGCCCGAAGAGGCCCATCCGAAGGCGCGTCCGGTGAACTGCTAGCGCGATGGTGCGGGGCCCCGGAGCCCGTGTGAGCGCGGCCGGAGCACCGGGGCCTCAGCGGATGTCGAGCTCCAACGGAGCGAGGGTCAGCTTGAGTTCCGGGGCGCCCGCTTCGCACGGCACAAGGAAGCCGTTGGCGCCCACGGTCAGCTGCCAGCGTCCGGCCGGCAGTCGCAGCCCCGGCTCGCGATACCACTGCTCGTAGAAGGCAGCATGCGGGTCCTCGCCGCCGAACCCGCCGCTCTTGGCGACCGGGATCGCCGCGGGCTGCCCCCGAACATACGAGGTGGAGCGACAGTCATCGGTGCCACCGCCGCCCATCGTCCTTCCGGCCCCGCCCAGCTCGCGGAACACGAACGACACATGGCCGCTGCCCGATCCCCAGATCTCCTGCTTCGGCGCGGCTCCGGTCCAGGTCAGCGTCGTCGCGACCGGGATCTGTTCCGAGCTCAGCCACTGGAGCCGAGGCAGGGCGACGGTCAGGACGAACCCATGATCAACGCCGCTGACCGCGACCACCGGATCGGTGGTCGCTGGGTCGCCGCTCGGGGCGGGCGTGCCGCCGCAGGCGACGGCGGCGAAAGCGAGGGCGAGGAGGACGGTGGCGCGTCGGGACATGGCCCGGGGACGGCAGTGGGGCATCGGCGGTTCCGCCCGGAGCCGCACGGACGTCAGATCCAGTCGATCCGACGGAGGAGCGCCGCCGCGGCCACGATCGCCACGACTATGCCGACGGTGACGATCCAGAAGCCCCCCGCCTCCGCGCCCTGGAACGCGGCGCCGGCCTCGCTCATCCCGAAGATCCCCGCCACGGCGCCGGCGCCGGCAAGGATCACGGTCACGCCGGTCAGCCGCTTCATGATCCGGGACAGGTCGTTGTTCACGATCGAGACATAGATGTCGAGTGTCCCCGAGACGAGGTCGCGGTAGTTGTCGAGCTCGTCGGTCACCCGGATCAGGTGGTCGTAGACGTCCCGGAAATAGACGATGTGCTTGGGGTCGATGAAGCCGACCTCGCGGTTCGTCAGCTGGTTGAAGATCTCGCGGGCCGGCGACGTCGCCCGGCGGAGGTCGATGAGCTCGCGCTTCAGCGCGAACAGCCGCTGGAGGGTCCAGTCCGACGCTCCTTCGATCACCGAGTCCTGGAGGTGGTCGATGTCGTCGCCGAGCTTGTCGAGGACCGGGAAGTAGCCGTCGACGATCGTGTCGGCGATCGCATAGAACAGGTAGTCCGGCCCCTTCGCCAGGGCGTGCTCCACGCCGAACCGGAGCGGCGCCGCGGCGGACGGCCCGAGGGCCCCGTCGTGGACCGTCAGCAGGTAGCCCTTGCCCAGGACGAAGTCGACCTCGGCCGTGGCCGCTTCGCCCGCGTAGTGGAGGGCGAACAGGACGATGTGGACGACGTCCTCGTCGAACGATTCGATCTTCGAGCGCTGGTTGCGTTCGAGGATGTCCTCCGAGATGAGTGGGTGGAGGCCGAGCGCATCGGCGGCGGCCTTGATCTGGGCGGCGTCGGGCTCGGACAGGTCGATCCAGAGCTGGTGATCAGGGGCGGACAGGAGCTTCGGGAGGTCTGCCAGGTCCGTCGACTCAGTGGAGCCGCCGTCGTGGCAGGACACGATCCGGACGGTGCCCGGGCGGGCGGCGCCGAGAGGGGTCTTCGACGGCTCGTGCGTGTCACCGTTCGCCTTCCCGTCGCTCGCGCGCCCGGCGGCCCCGTCCTCGGCCGCATTCAGCCTGTCGGCATTCCTCTCCTCGGCGGCGGCCCGCCGGGCGGCGTCTGCCCGGTCGCCGTCCGCGACGTCGAGGCGGGCCGCGTCGCGCAGTGGACCGCCGTCAGAGGGCGGTGGTCGGCCCGAGCTCGTCTCCGCCATCTCGCCCGTCGTTGCCTCCCGTGGCGCCTGCGACCGCGCCGTTCGCGGTCCGCTCGGCCTTGAGTCTACGCGTCCGGCCGCCGAGCGCGAGCCCGGGCGGGATCGCGATGAAGGTCACCACACCAGCGACGAGGAACATCCCGACGAGAATGCTCGACGCTTCGCGGGCCGCCCACGCCTCGAGGGCGTTGACGACGAGGCCGTCGCGGAGAGGGCGCTCACGCAGCTCGGCCGGGATGACCTCCCGCCAGCCCTCCGGATTGGCGTCGGAGAACAAGCCGGCATAGAGGCCGTCGATCGTCGTCGAGCCGTACGCGGTGAGGACCGCGACGCCGATCGCCATCCCGATCATCCGCGCGACGGTCACGATCGCGCTTGCCATCCCGAACGAAGCGCGGCCGGCGCTCTCGACGGCGGCCGTGCTCCGGGGGGTCACCGTCAGCCCGAACCCGAGGCCGAAGCCGCCGAGGACGGCAGCAACGCTCTCGATCGGGACCGCCGGCGTCCACTGGGCCATCAGCCAAAGCGTGACGGCACAGAGAACGAGACCTGTGAAGGTGACGATCCGGAGCGACAGCACCCGAACGGCGAAGCCCGACACGAGCGCACCGACGGCCGTCGCGCCGGCCAGCGCGCCGAGCGCGAACCGTTGCTGGTCCGGGCCGCCGTACAGGACCCGGTCGACGAACACCGTCCCGCCGATGATCCCGATCGCGAACGCAAAACCGGTCAGGAGCGAAACAAGGGCGGCCGAGCTGAACGCGATGCTCGCGAACAGGCGCGGGTCGAGAAAGGGCTCAGGTCGACGCAGGCCGCGGACGATCGTCACCAGCGTGGCGATGATCGCCAGGGCGACCAGTCCTGCGCCGACGACGAGCGGATTCGGTCCACCCAGATCGCTGACGCCGATCATCGTCACCGCGCCAAGGGCCGCCGCGAGAGCCAAGCTCCAGACGATCGCCCCGAACACGTCGACCCCGGCGGGCCGGCGTGGTGTCTCCCAGCCGTGCGACGCTGCCCAGGCGATCAGGAGCGCGGCGATGCCGATCGGGACGTTGACGTAGAAGACCCAGCGCCACGCCGGGGCGAGCGCGTCGTGGAGCTGGCTGCCCTGGTCGACGCCGAGGCGCTCGAGGCCGCCCGCGACGTCGAGGCCGCCGAGCAGGGCCGCCCCGAGGAACGGCCCCGCGGCCATCCCGAGGAACGTCAGCCCGCCGATGATCCCGAGGGCGCGGGGCCGGTCATGGCCTTCGAACAGATGCGAGGCCGCGGCCGTCCCGACCGGGACCAGGATTCCGCCACCGATCCCCTGGATGATCCGGCCGACGATCAGCTCGTCCAGATTCTGGCCGCGGCCCGCGACGAGCGAGCCGGCGATGAAGATGATGAGTGCCGCGAGGAACAGCCGGCGCGCGCCCCAGACATCCGCCAGGCGGCCCGCGAGCGGCATCGCGATCACGTAGGCGAGGAGATAGCCGTTGACCACCCACGAGGCGTGGCGCAGCTCGGAGAAGGCGGGCTTGCCAAGCTCGTCGCTCACGGCCAGGTCGAGCAGGATCGACGGCAGGGCGGTCGCCGTGATCATCAGCTCGAGACCGGCGAGGAAGACCCCGATCCCGAACACGGCCAGGAGGCTCCAGGCGCTGAACCGGCTCACCGCGTGAGGGTACCGTGCGCGACCGGAGACCCGCAGGGTTCGGATCGCCCCATATACGGGTGGGTCACGGAGTCGCGATCAATCCGGGGCGAGCGACCTTGCTGAGCGGGTGCAAGCCCAGGGGAAACCGATGGAGCTCATATTCCGAGCTGGAAGCCACACGAGCCGCGTCGAGGGGAATGGGCGGTCGCGCGGGTTGACACGCCTCCGGGACGTGGTTAGGATCAACTTTCATTGATATAAACCGTCGTTGATGCGACGGTGACACAACCGCGACGCGCCAACGGAGCCGAACCCCTGAGTCCCTCTCCCGCCCGCGTCCGCAGCACGCTCGCGAACGCCGTCCTCCAGCCCGACGAGCTGCGCGAGCTGCGCCTCGTCCACAAGGCCCTCGCCGACGTCAACCGCCTCCGGATCGTCCGCCGCCTGGCGGCCGCCGAGGCGACCGTGGCCGAGCTCGTCGCCCAGGTCGGTCTGTCGCAGCCGCTCGTCTCGTGGCACGTCGGGCGGCTCCGAGCGGCTGGACTTGTGACCACGCGGCGGCTCGGTCGCGAGACGTTCTGCCGCCTCCGGCCCGAGCGTTTCAACGAGTTCGCCGCGCGTCAGGCCGCGATTCTCGGCCTCACCGCGCAGCCCCCGGACGCCGCGTCCTGATGCAATCCCTCGTCAGCCCCGAGCTCCGTGCCCGCGTTCGCGGCGCCGCGCTGCCTGTTGCCCTCGCCTTCGGCCGGCTCGGCCTGACCCCCAACGCCCTGACCATGATCGGCTTCGGGATCTCCGTCCTGGCGGCGATCGCCGCCGGCCGCAATGCGTGGGTCCTCGCCGCTCTGCTCGTCATCATCGGTGGCGTCTTCGACCTCTTCGACGGGGCCCTCGCCCGGGCGACCAACAAGGCCAGCCGCCTCGGCGCCTTCCTGGATTCCGTGTCCGACCGGGCGGGCGAGGCCGTGGTCTATCTCGGCATGGTCGTCGCGGCCGAAACGGCTGGCTTCCGGGCCGGGACCTACCTCGCTGCCGGCGCGATGGCCGCCAGTTTCATGGTCAGCTACGTCCGGGCGAAGTCCGAGAGCCTGGGATTCACGCCCGGCAGCGGCATGGCCAACGTCGGCGTCGCGCCGCGCGAGGTGCGCCTCGTCATCGTGACGATCGGGTTGCTCGCGACTGGCGCCATGGGCGGCATCATCGCGCCGGTCACCGTGTACGGCACCGTCAGCGAGTGGTGGGCCGGCCGGCCGGCCCTGGCCGGGTCGCTCGGACTCGTCGTCATCCTCGCCACCATCACGACGATCCAGCGGATCGTCCATGTCATCCGCCAGACGCCACCAGAGCTCAGCAAGCCATCGACCCCCGTCAGCCCAGGAGACGTCCACCCGTGAGCACAACGAACGGCAAGAACGGCACCACTGCCACCCCGAGGGCCAACGGTTCCTCGCCTGCCGCAGGCGGCCGGCCCGGCAAGAAGATCCGCGTCGCGATCGTCGGCGTCGGCAACTGCGCCAGCAGCCTCGTCCAAGGCCGCTACTACTACGAGAGCGCCAAGACCGACGAGACGGTCCCGGGCCTGATGCACGTGGAGCTCGGCGGTTATCACGTCCGCGACATCGAGTTCGTCGCCGCCTTCGACGTCGACAAGAACAAGGTCGGCAAGGACCTGTCCGAGGCGATCTACCAGAAGCCGAACAACACCTTCGTCTTCCAGCAGGTTCCGAAGCTCGACGTCCCCGTCGAGCGCGGGATGGTTCACGACGGCCTCGGCAAGTACCTCAGCCAGATCATCGAGAAGGCGCCCGGCCCGACGGCCGACATCGTCGGCATCCTCAAGGAGCGCCAGGTCGACGTCATGGTCTCGTACCTGCCGGTCGGCAGCGAGCAGGCCACGAAGTGGTATGTCGAGCAGGCACTCCAGGCCGGCGTCGGGTTCGTCAACGCGATTCCGGTGTTCATCGGCCGCGAGCCGTACTGGCAGCGCCGCTTCGCCGACGAGGGACTCCCGGTCATCGGCGACGACATCAAGAGCCAGGTCGGCGCGACGATCAGCCACCGCGTCCTGACCCGCCTGTTCATGGACCGCGGCGTCCGGCTCGATCGGACGTACCAGCTCAACTTCGGCGGCAACACCGACTTCCTGAACATGCTCGAGCGCGAACGCCTCGAGTCCAAGAAGATCAGCAAGACCAACGCGGTCACCTCGATGCTCGACTACGAGATCGATCCGGACAACGTCCACGTCGGCCCGAGCGACCACGTGCCGTGGCTCCAGGACCGCAAATGGTGCTACATCCGGATGGAGGGCACGACGTTCGGCGACGTCCCGCTCAACGCCGAGCTCAAGCTCGAGGTCTGGGACAGCCCCAACAGCGCCGGCGTCATCACCGACGCGATCCGCTGCCTGAAGCTCGGTCGCGACCGTGGCCTGCAGGGGACGCTCGTCGCGCCGTCGAGCTACTTCATGAAGAGCCCGCCGGTCCAGATCCACGACGACATCTCGCACCACCGTCTCGAAGCGTTCATCCGGGGCGAGGACAACGAGACGCTCGTCGGCACCGAGAACCTGACGAAGGCGCAGCTGAAGAAGCTCGCGTCAACGGCGCCGGTCGCGACGCCCGGCAAGAAGGCGGCCACAACTTCGGCTCGATGACGGGCGCGAAGGGCCTCGAGGGGCCACAGGGGCAGCGCCGGCAAGGAGCGCGGATCGTCGAGAGGCTGACGGTCCGGGCGTACGGGGCGGCCACCTGGCTGGTCGCCCATGTCCCCGGCCGGCTCGCCCGCTGGGTGATCGGCACCATCGCCCAGACTGGCTACCTGTTCTGGCCGGCGAAGCGGGCCTGGTCGAACGCGAACTTCGGTCGCGTCCTCGGCCTGCCGCCCGATCACCCGAGGGTCCGGCGGCTCGCCCTGGCCGCCTACCGCGAGTACGCCCGCTACCTCGTCGAGGTCATGCGCCTCGAGTCGATGTCACCCGAGGACGGCGCGAAGATGGTCGTGCAGTCGGACGTCGACCTGATCGAAGATGCCTGGCGGTCCTCGCCCGGCGGCCTGATCTTCGCCCTCCAGCACGTCGGCAACACCGACGCCGTGGCGGCGGCGGTTGGTCAACGGGGCTGGCCGATCAACGTCCTCGCCGACGACTCGACGTTTCCCGAGATGTTCGAGCGGTTTCGCCGGCTGCGCGAGGAGTGGGGCGCCCACGTCATCCCGTGGAAGAACCTGCGCGAGATCTACAAGGTCCTGCGCAACCGCGAGATGCTCGGGCTCCTGGTCGACTGGGGCTATCGCTCCGACGGCATTCCCGTCCGCCTGTTCGGGGCGTGGACGACGCTCCCGGCCGGACCGGCGACGCTGGCCGCCAAGACGAACTCGCGGATCCTGCCCGTCGCGATCCGGCGCAAGACCGACGGCCTCTTCCACGTCTCCTTCGCGCCGACGATCGACGTCATGTCGAGCTCGCCGGCCGACCTCCAGCGGGCGACCCAACAGATGGCCGCGGCGCTCGAGGCGACGATCGCCGCGGCACCCGAGCAGTGGTACAGCTTCAAGCCGATCTGGCCGCCGACCGAGGCTGAGGCAGCTGAGCTCGAGGCACGGGCGACGCAGATGCTGGCCAGCCCGGCGGCAGTAGCAGGCAGCGCGGGTACGCCGGTGCCCGATCCCGTCATCTCCTCGTGACCTCGTGACCTCGGAAACGGCATTTCCCGCGACTGCCCCGCCGGCCGGCCGCGGCACGCTTGTCCAGCGACTCCGGGTCGTCGGACTCGAAGTCGTGTCGTGGCTCGCCTGCCGCCTGCCCGAGCGGGTCGCCATCGCCCTTGCCGGCCTCGTGGGCTGGGTCTGGTACAAGGTCGCACCCGCCAGGGCCGACCAGGCGCGGCGGAACCTGGGCAGGGTCGTCGCGGCCCTCGATGCGCGCGGCCAGGGGAGCCCAGGCGTCCGCGCCGCCGCCCATGACCGGCGCGCCCTGGAGCGCCTCGTGGTGTCCGCGTTCCGGCACGACGCCCGCTACTACCTCGAGGTCCTGCGCGTCCCGAGCCTGACCCCGGCGATCTTCGAGAAGCGCGTCATCGTCGAGACGCCCGAGACGGTCGAGGCCGCGTTCGCCGCCGGGGGTGCCGTGGTCTTCGTCTCGGCCCACCTCGGCCCGATCGAGCTGCCCGGGTTGTACCTCGCCAATCGCTCCGGGCGGACGTTCGTGGCGCCGATGGAAACCGTCGACGATCCGCCGCTCCAGGCCTGGTTCGAGCGGACGCGCGGCTCGCTCGGGGTCCGGATCGTGGGCCTGCGAGCTGCCCGTCGCGCGCTCCAGGCGGCGCTCAAGGCCGGCGAGCCGGTCGGGATCGTGGCCGATCGGGACATCGCCGGCGGCGGGCTCCCGGTCGAGCTGTTCGGCTCGCCGGCGCCGCTGCCCATCGGGCCCGCCCTGGTCGCGATCGAGAGC
>JACCVQ010000058.1 GCA_013698095.1 Chloroflexota bacterium | reverse complement strand
GCCGGGCGCCGGACCGCCCGGCGCCGGACGGTCAGAACGCGCCTGCCGGAGCGGACGCGTTCTGGTCGTCGTTCGTTGAGCCCGGTGAGCGGGCAGTCGATGGTGCGCTGGTCAGCCGCCCGCGGCGCGCCAGGTGGCGGCCGTCATCCCGAGGTCGCCCGTGACGGCACGGTAGTAGCGGCTGCCCGACTTCGGATCGAGGATCCCGGTCTTTCCGGGCGTCCGGACGGACGAGAAGGCGAAGTCGTAGGCGAGGACCCGCGTGGGGTCCGCATAGAACGTCTGCTTGATCGTCCGGTTCGTCTTGAACAGGCTGTACAGAATGTACGAGGCGCTGCTGATGCCCTGGGCGAAGACCGCCCGGGCCCCGGTCCGGAGGAAGCCCGACGCGTAGTTGTCGACTCGCTTGACCGCGACCGCCTTGGTCGGAAGGGTCCGGCCCGGCTCGCTGTTGCCCGACGCGTAGCACAGCCGGTTGAGGATCACGACCGAGTTCGGGGCGAAGTTCAGGTAGTTGTCGACGTAATACTCGCCGTAATACTTGTGGCTCGTGCTGCCAGCGGTGGCGTTCAACCCGAGGCCGTCCTTCGTGTACCTGCTGAAGGCGCCGTACGGGCTCGGATAGCCGTTGCCATGGCCGAGGTAGATGAAGACGTTGGCGCCCTGGGACAGGCTCTTCACCCGAGCCCATGTCGCGTTGGGCGTGTAGATCTCCGTGACGGTGGCCCCGTACGAGCGGGCCTGGGCGGCGAGCTTCTTGGCGTTGTAGATGTAGTTCGAAGTGCTCGAGCCGACCGGGCCAACGACGATGACGACCTTCTTGCCTGCGGCGGCGACGGCCTGTGGCTGGGCGGCGAGTCCGCCGACGGCCAGGACGGATGCGATGACGGCAATCGCGGCGACCCGCAACGACCGGAAGGGCTGGCGAGACGACCTCTGGACGCCTTGTGTGGACACGGGCAACGCTCTTGCCTCCTCTCCTCCGGAACACCGTGCGTGGGGCGCGGTGACGGTGGGTGATGCCGCCCACGGCACGAAGGGACGAGAGCGCAGGGACGCGCGGACGCCGAGGATGGGAGCGATCGGGGTGAGGTCCGACCGGGGGCGGTCGACGTCCGCGCTCAGCGGTGAGGCGATCGACGGCCAGTGGCGACAGGATCCTGCCGGGGGGCGGCGGTCTTCTGTTTTTCAGCCTGTCTGCTGGGGCTTGGACTGGCCTGGGGGCCTTTCAAGAGTATCGCATCGCGTGTCGAGCGCTGCCTCCCTCGAATGCACCATCACCGCCCGGCTCGATGGGTGGGGGTCCGTGCACGGGGCGGTGCGTCGATGCCCTCGCCGCGCGGATGGCCGTCGATCGGCTATGCTCGCGAGGATCCGCGCTCGCACCGCGTCGTTTGGACGACGTCAAGGGAGGCGAGCGGGAGCCGACCAGCATGCTCCGCACGCGCTCCCCCGCGCGGCGCGGCGCCAGGAGCCCAATGACCTTCGATACCCTCGGCCTTTCGGCCGATCTCCTCCGGACGGTGGCCGAGGAGGGCTACACCGAGCCCACCCCCGTTCAGGAGAAGGCGATCCCGCTCGTCCTGGCCGGCAAGGACGTCCTCGCCGCGGCCCAGACCGGCACCGGCAAGACCGCTGCCTTCACGCTGCCGATCCTCGACCGCCTCCGGCAGCACGCGAACACCTCGTTCTCGCCCGCCCGCCACCCGGTCCGGGCGCTGATCCTCGTCCCCACCCGCGAGCTCGCGGTCCAGGTCGACGAGGCCGTCCGGACCTACGGCCGGACCGTCCCGCTTCGCTCCACCGTCGTCTACGGCGGGATGCCGATGGACCCCCAGATCAAGGCCCTCCGGGGCGGCATCGAGATCCTCGTCGCCACGCCGGGCCGGCTGCTCGATCTCGTCGGCCAGAAGGTCGCCAACCTCGCCCAGGTCGAGATCCTCGTCCTCGACGAGGCCGATCGGATGCTCGACATGGGATTCCTGCCGGACATCCAGCGGATCACCGCCCTCCTCCCGGCCAAGCGCCAGAACCTGATGTTCTCGGCGACGTTCTCCGACGAGATCCGGCGCCTGTCGCGGACGATCCTGAACAACCCCGACGAGGTCGAGGTCGCGCCGCGCAACGCCACCGTC
Source organism: Chloroflexota bacterium (assembly GCA_013698095.1). GTDB lineage: Bacteria > Chloroflexota > Limnocylindria > Limnocylindrales > CSP1-4 > CF-46. The sequence continues at coordinate 2,976 of JACCVQ010000058.1, read as the reverse complement.
GATGCGATCAAGCAGATCGTGTACCCGGTCGATCGCGACCGGAAGGAGGCCCTCCTCGCCCACCTGATCCGGAAGGACGACCTGCGCCAGTTGCTCGTGTTCACCCGGACGAAGATCGGGGCGACCCGCCTCGCGACATGGCTCGACCGCCAGGGCCTCAACGCCGTCGCGATCCACAGCGATCGCTCGCAGCCCGAGCGGACCCGCGCCCTCGAGGAGTTCAAGAACGGCGAGATCCGGGTCCTCGTCGCAACCGACGTGGCCGCCCGCGGGCTCGACATCGAAGATCTGCCCCACGTCGTGAACTTCGAGCTGCCGTGGAACCCCCAGGACTACGTCCACCGGATCGGCCGGACAGGCCGGGCAGGCGCGACCGGCGAGGCAATCAGCCTGGTCTGCATCGACGAGGCCGATCTCCTGCGCGGCGTCCAGCGGTTGCTCCGGCGGGCGATCCCGTGGACAGTCGAGGACGGCTTCGTGCCGGATCGGAACATCGAGCCGCGGCCGCTACGCGGGCCGGACTCGGGCGCTGGCGGGGCACGCGGTGGTTCGCGCCCGACCCACCATCCGCACCGCAAGCCGGTCCAGTACCGAGCCGGGGCGGGCCGCGCCTAAAGGGCCGCGCCGGCGGCGCCTGCTCAGTCGGGAGTCGAGCAGATCCGGCAGGCGAGCGGCGGGGCGAAGATGACGTTCAGGAGCGCCCGGACGATCTCGCCCGGATCGGCCCGGCTCTGGTTCGTGAGGACCGCGATCGTGAGCCCGTCGATCGGGAACTGGCGGACAGCGCCGCGGAAACCCAGGAGGCGGCCGCTGTGGCCGAGGCTGGGATGGCCGTCGACCGAGAACGCCTGGACGCCGTAGCCGTACGGGACGCCCGGCAGATGAGGCGTGGTCGGGCTGAAGCCGCCCAGGAGCAGCGCCGTGCCATCGGGTCCCAGCACTCGGCCGCCGTACAGAGCCTGAGCCCAGCGAGCAAGGTCATCGGTCGTACCGGCCATCGCGCCGGCGCCACCGGCGGCCGTCACCACGGACCGGAAGGGCGCGATTCCGCTGCCGTCCGCGAGGTCGACCGCCTTGGCGGTGAGCTTCGTTCCGGGCAGGCGATAGCCGTGGGCGAGCGTCGCACGGGCCTTCGTGTCGATCTGGTCCCAGGTCGCGGCCAGGCCGAGCGGCTCGAGAAACCGAGTCTGGATGGACACCCCGAGCGGCTCACCGGTCAGCCGCTCGGCGATCAGCCCCAGCAGGAGGTAGTTCGTGTTCGAGTAGAAGTACCTGGCGCCGGGCGGCGCGACACTTTTGCCGACATAGCCGAGCGCCTGGTCGGCCGACCACATCGCGGTCGGACGCGACTGAAGCGGCCGATCGATCTTCGGGTTCAGGAAATAGTCGGCCAGGCCGCTCGTGTGGTTGAGCAGCATGGCGACGGTGATTCGCCTGTCGATTGCGAGCCGGAGCGGCGGCAGAAGGCCGGCCGCGGGGTCGGACAGGCGGAGGCGGCCTTCGCCGACGAGCTGGAGAACGAGCGCCGACGTGTAGGTCTTGCTGATGCTGGCCAGGGCGAAGGCCGTCGTGGCGGTGACGGGCGTTCGGGCTGCGATGTCGGCCAGGCCGCTGCCGCCGAACCAGCGCGACCCATCCGGAAACAGGATCGTGACCGCGGCACCCGGGATCGCGAGCCTGGCCCGGACGCGGTCGAGCTCCGCCTGGAGGCTGACGGCCAGTGTCGCCATCCGGCGCTCGGCGAGCGTCGGTCCGCCCGAGGGCTCGGGACCGGGCGACGAGCCGGGCCCGACGGTGGCGGGCGGGGTCGAGCCGGAGGGAGTCGAAGGCGGGGCCGAAACCTCGGGGATGGACCCGGATCCCGGAAGCGCCGACGGGCCACCAGCGACATTGCGCGGCGTCGCCGCGGGCGCCGGCATCGCAGCCGTGCGGGCGAGGCCAACGCCGAGCACGGCCATCCCCGCGATCGCGACCACGATCGCCATCGGCAATCGGCCCGACCGGCGGCGTGCGGAACGGCCGGAGTTCCCGTCCTGAATCGGCGGCGCGGCGGAAGATGCCATGTGGGTGCGACGATACCCCTGTCGGCCGGCCGGCCCGTCGGGCCCGTCACCCCACTCTCACTGGAGGCAGGTCCATGATCCGATCGCTCGGCTTCCTCGGCATCAGGCCAGCCGCCCGCGTCGTCTGTTTCGGGCCACCTCGGTTCCGCGATGTCGGCCCGGATGGGAGCGCAGCATGACCGACGGGACACGCGAGCCCGCCACACGGAACCCAGCCCAGGACAACGGCGCGGCGGGCCTCTTCCGGGCCGTCGGGTTGATGGCGGACGGCCCGGTGGTCTGGGGCCGGCCCGTGCCCGCCAAGGGCCCGGGCGTCTTCGTCATCGAGCTGCCGGCCCCGCTCAACCACGCCCCGCTCGAGATCAACCGGATCGGCAAGTGGCTGGAGCGTGTCCCCGAGCTGCGCCTCGACGGAACCCATCCCACCTCACGGGCCCTCGCCGCCCGCCTCGGCTCGTTCTGGCTGCCCTCCTCGCGCGTCCTGTTCGTCGGCGCGACCGAGGGCTCGATCGGCGGCCGGATCGAGGCCATCCGGAACACGATCCTCGGCCAGCGGCGGCCGCATGCCGGCGGCTATTGGCTGCACACCCTGAGCAGTCTCGACACGGCCCGAGTGTGGTGGGCCCAGACGCGCGCGGTCGAGGAGGCCGAGGACGCGCTCCTGACCGCCTTTGGCGAGTCGCTCCCGGCGGCCGAGCGGGCTGCTCTCCACAACTCGAAGGTCGTCCTGCCGTTCGCGAACCTCCGGACCGTGACCGGCGAGCGGAAGGCGACCGGCCTGCTGAACTCGCTTGTCGCGGCCGAGCCGAAGCAGGTGATCCCGGCCGGCCGCATCGTCGACATGCCGGCGGGTGCCGCCGACGGCGCCGGAGAGTCGACCCGGACCCGGGCGGCCGGCGGCACGATCCGGCGT
>JACCVQ010000034.1 GCA_013698095.1 Chloroflexota bacterium | reverse complement strand
GAGCCGAGCGATGCGCCTGCCGACCGGCCGATCGGAGCGTCGAGGCCGCCGGGTCCGGCCCCGTCCGACGCACGCGACTGGACCATTGCGGGCGCCCTGCTGGTGGTCGGCCTAGCGCTCGGGACGGCCGCGGCGCGCCTGCTCGGACGCAGCTCGACGGTGCGCTGAGGGTCTTGCGAGTCAGTTCTGGCCAACCAGTCGTGAAGGATGACTGGTTGATGAAGTGGCCGGTCAGCGCCGCGACGCCGTGACGAAGCCTCAGCGAACCGCTTCGAACGAGACCTCGGCATCGAACTTCGGTTGGTCGAGCGGCTTCGGCCCGGCCGGGCCCGCCAGCATGTCCATGACGTCGTACCACTCGAGGCCCTTGCAGGTCGCGCTGCCGCGGAGCGCCGACGCGTCGATGACCGTGATGTCGACGATGCAGCGCGATCCGTCGAATGTGGACGAATGCTTGCCGTCGTCAATGCGATCAAGGGTCAGGTAGCCGCCATCGGGTGACATCAGCTCGCCGCCGCCATCGAATTCGAAGCCCGCTCCGCTGAGCCGCACGTTCCAGCCGTTCGGTCCCGTCCAGCGCACCTCCGAGCCGTACATCGAGTCGACGTTGGCACCGGCGCCGAGCTGGTCGAGGACGATCGATTCCCCGCCGGCGATCGCCACGGTCGCGGTCCCGCGGGAATAGGTCGCGATCGGTGAGGACGACGGGAAGTCGCCGTTGAAGCCAGGGCCGAAGGCGCCGCTCATCAGGAGGTCGCAGCCGCCAAGGGTGATGGCGAGGGCCACCGCGCCAAGTGCCGCCGCCGGGCCACGCCACGCCGGCCGCGACACGGCCCGGCCGCGCAACGCCGTACGCGGCACGCTCACAGCCCGCTGTACGAGTGCAGCCCGCTGAACCAGAGCGAGCCTGAGTACGTGACGATCACCATCCCGAACGCCACGACCAGGAGCAGCGCTGCGGGTCGGCCGGCCCACGACTTCTGGTTCCGGGCGTGGAGGTAGACCGCGTATGACAGCCAGGTAACGAGCGCCGCGGTCTCCTTCGGGTCCCAGCCCCAATAGCGCGACCAGGCGATCGCCGCCCACCACGAGCCGAGGATGATCATCGTCGCGAAGATCGGAAAGCCGATGATCACCGATCGATACGCAACCTCGTCGAGAACCTTGTGGCCGGGCAGCCAGGCGAACCGGTCCTCGGTGCCCTGGAGCAGGTAGCCCACGCCGGCGGCGAAGCTCGTCGCGAAGATGCCGTACGACAGGACTGCCAACCCGACGTGGATCGTCAGCAGCGGCGGATTCTGGAGGGCCGGCACGAGCTGGCTGATCTCGGACGGAAGGCTCGAGGCGTAGAGGAGGAGGGTCAGCGCGACGCCGGTCGGGATGAAGCCGATGGAGCGGATCGGGTAGCGCCGCTGGAGGTACAGGTAGCCGCCGACGATCGCGCTTGCGAAGGAGACGGTGAACTCGAACATGTTGCCCCACGGCCCGCGACCGAGGGTGACGCCGCGGATCAGCAGATAAGCCGCGAGGACCGCGAACGCGAACGTGGCGCTGACGGCGGCGGCTCGACCGAGGGGCGTCGGCGCGATGCCGAGCGGGGTCGATCCGGGGCCGGCCGAGGATTCGGTGGCGCGCGACTCGGCGAACGAGCCGGTGACGGCGCCGGCCCACGCCGGCTGGCGGGTGGCGGCGTTGAGCGCGAGGGACAACGATCGGCGCCCGTTGGCGAGAAGGACCGCATGCCCGACGTGGGCGGCGAACGCGATCGCCATCGCGACGACGCCGACGGGAAAGAGGATCGTGGCGAAAGTGCTCATCTGTGCCTCTGCGACGGTTCGCGGGGGTTGAGTGTTCCGGTCAGGCGATCGCCGCGCCACCGGGCGGCGGTCGGTCGGAGGCGAGGATCAGGGTCCGCGGCTCGATCTTCAGGACGAGGCCGCAGTTGCCACAGGCCTGGATGCCGGCCTCTCGGACGACCTCGCATTTCGGGCAACGGACGAGGAGGGTCGCCTTGTCGAGGTCGCAGCGCGTCGTACCGGTGGCGTAGATCAGGCCGTCCTTGGGGCAATACGGCTCGCCCGCGGGCACGATCGGTCGCCCGAGGTGATCGCGCGGCGCGACCTTCGTCCCCTCGACGTAGCTGACCTTGACCCGTGGCTTCATCACCGCATACCCGAGCCAGCCGAGGATGATCAAGGTCAGGATCGGGCCGATCACTCCGATCAGGACGAACAATGGAAGAAGCCCGATCAGAGCGGACCAATCCGGGATGACAAGCGTCGACATGAACGCAAGCAGGTCTGACCACGCCTTCGAGATCGAGTCGGTGATGCTCACGCGGGCATTCTAGACCGCGCCCGCTGGGGAGCGGCAGGCCGCAGGGGAGCGGCGGCCGCGGAACTTCACCTACCAGTCGTGGCTGGACTCGTACGGCAGGTTCCGAGCCCTCTCGGGACCCTCGCGCGGTTGAAGGCTCATGATTCCGCGCTTGGCGCCGCTCGGATGCGAGGCCCAGCGCTCCAGATTGGCGCGACAGGACGCCGTACCAGTCCCTGCCTGACTGGTCGACGAACTTGTGGGCGTCAGCGCTTCGGGGAGCCCTTCGGGGCGCGTTTCCCGTTGCCGACCTTGCGGGTCGCGCCGCGGCCGGGAGACCAGGTCGAGTCGCCGTCGCCGTCGTCTGTCGCGCCCGCGCCGCGCGCGCCGGCCATCGACCGGATCGACCCTGGCGCCGGCTGCTTGACGCGGGGAGGGACGGGCGGACGGGCATTCCCCACCGACGGCGACGAGAGCTTGTTGCGAGCCATCCGCTGGACGAGCCACGATGCGCCCGCCGTCCGCGCCCCGCGATGCTGGATCGCGTAACGGAGGGCTCGATCGTCGGTGACGACAAGGATGGACTCGGTCGCGAGCGACCCGCCGCCGGCTGGTGCTCCGGCCGCCATCGCCACGTCCTCGACGAGCGTGACCAGGATCGTATCGGCCGTGTGCCGCCCGCCGTACCGGACCGAGACGCCGTGGGCGATCCGCTCGCCGCGCAGGCCGCGCTCGGCCGGACCGTCGAAAACGAGCTCGATCGCGACGTCTGGCGGAATTGCAGCTCGCAGCCGGCCGATCAACGCGGCCGGCGGCTGGCGCTCGGGACCGGTTGACAGCTGGTGGAGCAGATTCGTGCCGTCGACGAGGAGACGGGTCGTGCCGGTCATCGGATCGTTGCGCGGCGAGAGGCGAGTCACGTGGCAAGGGTAGTCCCCGGTAGGATTCGGCGGCCATGACCAGCCCGTCGCTCCTCCTGCTCGTCGACCTCGACGGCGTGCTGTACCGCGGCGCGGATCCGGTGCCCGGGGTCGGCGCGGTGCTCGCGGCGCGGGCTGCGCTCGGCGATGACGTCGTGTACGTGACGAACAATTCGATGTGGTATCGGACCGAGTACGTCGATCGAATCGCCGGGATGGGCGCGCCGGTGAGCGCCGATCGGATCGTGTCCTCGCCGCGCGCGACCGCCCTCTACCTGCGCGACCACCACCCGGCGATCCGGCACGTGCTGACGGTCGGGGCGAGCGGGATGGACCGCGAGCTCGAGGATGCTGGCTTCCGCGTCACGCGCGCCGGAGATGCAGGCGAGCTGATCCGCGGCGAAGGCGTCGAGGGAACCGATGGCGGCGACGGCTGGGAGGCGGCCGGCCGACCGGAGGCGGTCGTCGTCGGGCTCGACCCCCAGATCGACTACCTCCGCCTGACCGTCGCCACCGACTGCATCCGGGCGGGCGTCCTGTTCATCGCGACCAACCGCGATCCCGTCTACCCGACCGAGCGCGCGATCCGGCCAGGTGCCGGCTCGATCGTGGCCGCCGTCGAGGCTGCCAGCGGCGTGACCCCCATCTCGATCGGGAAGCCAGCGCCGTATCTGCTCGAGGAGGCGGCCCGGGTCGTCGGCCGCGAGCCCGCCGAGGCGATCATGATCGGCGACGGGCTCACGACCGACATCGCGGCCGCTTTGGCCGTCGGCGCTCGCAGCATCCTGATGCTGACCGGGGTAACGAGCCGGGCCGACGTCGACGCCGCTTCACCAGATGAGCGCCCGACCTGGGTTGCAGCGGATGCCGCCGAGCTGGCCGCATTGCTCGAGCTGGCCGCATTGCTCGAGCGGGCCGGGGATTGAGGTGCGCCGCGGCTTGGTCGTCGGGGCGGCCGGTTCCGGCAAGACGACCTTCGCGCATCGCCTGGCGGCGCTGACCGGCGTACCGCGCATCGAGCTCGACGCGCTCAATTGGGGCCCAGGCTGGGCCGCTGTCGAGCTGGCGGTCTTTCGCGAGCGGGTCACGGCGGCCACGGCTGGCGACACGTGGGTCGTCGACGGCAACTACTCGGTCGTCCGTGACATCTATCTCAACCGGGCCGACACGATCGTCTGGCTCGACCTGCCGCTGTCGACCTGTCTGATCCGAGTCATCCGCCGGACCGCGCGTCGCGCGCGGGCGGGCGAGGAATTGTGGGGCACCGGAAATCGCGAGTCGTGGCGGAAGCTGTTCGGCCGCGATTCGCTGGTCTGGTGGGTGCTGACGACCCACCGCCGACGCCGGCGCGAGTTGGGGGCACTGTGTGCGGAGGCGGCGTTGGCCGCCGTCGACGTCCATCGCTTCGCGTCGTCCGCTGCGGCGGATGCGTGGCTGGTCGCCCTGGGCGAGGCCGCGGCGCCAACGTCCTGACACCGATCTCAGGTGGGCGGGGTGGTGCCGGGCAGGGTGGCCACGGCGCGCCAGGCGTCGAACTCGGCTCGCAGCCGAGCCAGGGTGGGCTCGTCGGCGAAGGCGACGTCGAGAGCGTGGCGGTCGATCGCCCACAGCTCGTCAGGCGTGAGGCCGATCTGGTCGAGGGCCCGTTCGTACTCGTCGGTCAACGAGAGGTCCGACACGGTCGTGTCGTCGGTCGACAGGGTGACCGACACCCCGAGCCGGTGGAGGCGGGCGAGCGGGTGGGCGGCGATCGACGGGACGATCCCGGCCTGCCAGTTGGAGCTGGGGGCGAGATCGAGGGTCACGCCGCGGGCGATCAGCTCGGCGCACAGCTCTGGGTCGTCGATGGCGCCCGGGCCGTGGGCGATCCGCTCGGGATCGAGCGCCAGGGCTCGCCGAACCTGGGCAGCGCCGCCCCACTCGCCGGCGTGGAGGGTGATCCGCAGGCCGCCGGCTCGGGCGGCGCTGAACGCTGAGCGGTGGAGCTCCGGATCGGGGAACTGCTCCTCACCGCCGGCGAGGTCCCAGCCCGTCAGTCCGTCGTCGATGAACCGAGATGCGGCCTCGGCCAGGTCGACGTTCGCTGCCGGATCGTGCGACCGGAGGCCCGTGCAGATCAGGCGGACCTCCGTTCCCGTCTTCGTGGCGGCATCCCGAGCTCCGCGCGCCACCGCCGCGATGCCGTCCACGAGGGAGAGCCCGCGCGCGACGTGGAGCAACGGCCCCCAGCGGATCTCGACATAGCGGACGTTCTCGGCGGCCTTCGTCTCGACAAGTTCGGCCGTGATGCGCTCGAGCGCCTCGGCGTCCTGCATCAGGGCGATCGGCAGGTCGAAGGCGCGGAGGAGTTCCGCCTGGGACGTGCAGGGCATCGGCGCGACCAGCGCGGCCCGCATCGACTCAACGTCCCGTGGCGCATCGACGTTCCGTGTCCGCGCCAGCTCCAGCGCGGTCTCGACCCGGAGCGAGCCGTCGAGATGGAGGTGGAGCTCGGCCTTGGGCATTGCGGCAAGTGCGACGTGGCGGACAGATGACGAGGCGGCGACGGCGGGATCCGCAGGCTCGGCCATGACCCGATGCTACGATGCCGGCGATGTCCCGGTCCCTCCAGCGCGTCGTGCTCTCCGCCGGCTGGCTGCTGATCGCCGCGATCATCGCGATCGGTGGCGCAGGCCTCGTGGCCGCGACCGCGAACCTGCCGGGGACGCCCGGTCGAGCCGAGCTCACCACCGCCGGCGATGCCGCGGCAGCCGTCGCCCTCGGTTCGGCCCAGACCGAGTTGATCGACCTCGCCGCCGACGTCGAGCGTCTCGGCGAGCTCGGCCGGGGCGCTCTCGTCGCCCTCGTCGCGTCGGAGTTCGAGACCCTCGACAAGGCCGTCGCGGACGGCGAGGCCCTCGCCCGGACGATCGACGAACGCTCCGCGGCCCTGCGCGAACAGCTCCGTCTCGTCCCGGGCAGCGGTCCGAACGAGGCGATTGTTTGGTCGCCAGAGACCCGCCAGCGGCGCGACCTCGCGCTCGGCGCCGTCGAGGCGACCAGTGGGCTCGAGATCGCCTGGTCCCGGTTCGCCGCCGGATCGACGGTCGCCAACCGCCTGACCGTGCTCCTCGTCGACCACGACACGACCGCCGGCGAGGCTGCCGCCCAGGGTCGGGCGAAGAAGTACGCCGCCGGCCTGAAGACCCTGGCGGCAGCAACCGCCCTGCTCGACCAGGCGAAGTCGCTCCGCGACGCGCTCGCGAACACCGTCGACGTCGACACCTTGACCCAGTGGATCGACCGCAACGCCGAGTACGACACAGCGCTGGCGGCCCTGTTCCAGGCGACGATCGACGCGAAGGGCGCGATCACCGCGAAGCAGAAAGCAGCGGCGATCGCCGAGCGCAAGGCGCACGATCTGCTGCCGGCCAACACGAGCGGGCTCGTGATCATCCTCGCCGAGATCGGGCGCGGTGGGTTGAACCAAGCGGTCATCGGGATCGAGGAGACGCGAGCCAAGCTCCAGGCGGCGGTCGATCGACTGACGGCGCCGGCCTCGGCCGAGCCCGATCCCCCGACCGACGGCGACGGCCAGCCGTCCGAGGGCGCACCCACCGGCTGACCCACCGACTGGCTGACCGCCGGCGGGCCGGCGC
>JACCVQ010000018.1 GCA_013698095.1 Chloroflexota bacterium | reverse complement strand
GCGCCGGCCTCTGCGTCGGGGAGCGCGGCGCCGGCCTCTGCGCCGAGCGGGATCTCGGCGATCCACGCGAACGGCTTCGGCGCGGACGGGTCCGCCGGCTTCGGCGGCTGGCGCCACGGCGGCACCTTCCCGACGAGCGGCACACGAGTGTTCAGCTGGCCCATCCCGTCGACCAAGCCGCGCTCCTCCGCCTCCGCCGCCGCGCGGGACTCAACCGGCTCCCCTTCCCCGGGCCGCCGGAAGAACTCGGCGAACCCGCCGTCGGCCTCGAGATCGCGCCGGACCATCACCGAGTCGTAGGTCTCGAGCGCCTTCGCCACGCGGTCGACGAGCGGTCGCGGGAAGCCGAGCGCCACCCCGACCTCGCGGACCGCCGACCGCGCCCGGTACGTCACGAGGTTGGCGACCATCCCCGTGTGCTCCGGCCCATAGCGGCCGTAGACGTACTGGATGACCTCCTCGCGCCGGGCCGACGAGAAATCGATGTCGACGTCCGGGTACGTCGTCCGGCCCTCGTTGATGAACCGCTCGAACAGCAGGTTGTGCTGGATCGGCTCGACCCGGCTGATCCCGAGGGTGTACGCCACGATCGAACCGGCGGCGCTGCCCCGACCCTGGGCCGGGATGCCCTGCGACTTCGCGAACCGCATCAGGTCCCAGCAGATCAGGAAGAACTCGGCGAGGCCCGCCCGCTCGATCACGTCGAGCTCGTGGGCGAGGCGGTTGACGACGGCCGAGGTCAGCGGGTGGTAGCGCGCCTTCGCGCCGTCCCAGCACAGCCCCGACAGGTACGAGAACGGGGTCTCGCCCGTGGGCACCGGGAAGCCCGGAAAGCGGTACTGCTCGAACTCGAGGCTGACCCGGCAGGTCGCGGCCAGCTCCACGGATCGCTCCATCCCCGCCGCCCAGGCACGCGCCGCGCCCCGCCCGAGGGCGCCCGTGCCCGGCGGGAGTGCCGCCATCTCCGCGGCCGACTTCAGGAACGATTCGCCATCGGGCCGGCGCAGATCGGCCAGCCCGTCGAGCGTCCGACCGTGGCGGATCGCGGTCAGCACGTCCTGGAACTCGCGGCCCTCGCGGCGGGCGTAGTGGACGTCGTTCGTCACGACGACCGCCAGCCGCAGCTCCTCGGCCAGGGCCACCGTCTCGGTCACGAGCCAGTCGTCGTCGGCGAGGTGGTGATGCGACAGCTCGAGGTGGAAGCCCTCCCCGTACCGTTCGGCGAAGCCCCGTGCTGCCGCCCGCGCCCCATCGCGGTCGCCGACCCGCAGCCGCCGGGCGATCTCGCCGTCACGGCAGCCGGATAGGGCAACCAGCCCCTCGCGGTGCTCGGCGAGCAGGGCATGGTCGAGCCGCGGCATCGCCTTCGTCCCGGCCAGGTTCGCCCGAGAGATGAGCCGGCACAGGCTGCGGTAGCCGATCGCGTCGCGAGCGAGCAGGACGAGATGGGGTCCGCGCTGGCCCTCGCCGATCCCGCGTCGATCCTCCTTGACCGCCTCGCGATGGCCGGGCAGCCGAGCCCGCTCCGGTCGGGGGCGATCCGGTTCGCCCTCGCGCGCTGCCGACTCGTCCGGGCCAGCACCATCGATCGACCGACGGCGTCCGCCGCGCCGGACGGCTCGGCGCGCCGGCATCACGACCCGATCGCGATCGGCGACGATCGCGTCGCGCAGCTCCACCTCGATCCCGAGGACCGGCAGGAGACCCGCCTCCTCGTACGCGGCCTGGCCGCGGACCACCCCGTAGAGGCCTTGGTGATCGGTGACCGCCAGTCCCGTCAGGCCGAGCTCGGCCGCCCGCTCAGCCAGCTCGTCGGGTGCGGAGGCACCGTCGAGGAACGAGAAATTGGTGTGGCAGTGGAGCTCGGCATAGGCGGTCATCGGGACCGTCAATGATCGAACGTCTGTTCTGTTTGGTCAAGCAGAGTCGGTTCGGTGGGTCGCCCGGACCCAGCCGGAAGTCCCGCCTCGGGATGCCCCAAAAATCAGCTGCGATTCGACGAAACACAACGCCTCGGTCCGGCGTCTCTTGGCCATGAAGCGCGACTCCACCCGACTCCTCGCCGCGACCCTCCGGACCGGGTTCATGGTCGGCCTTGCGCTGATCCTGATCCTCGGCCTTCTCCCAGCGGCGCTGGCGGCCCAGGCGGCCGGTCTGCGCTGACCACACAACGCTCTGGCCTGGGGGCTCGGGGCGATGGGCGGCACTCGGTCGCGAGGACCGATGTCGACCTGCCGAGGGATCTGGTGAGCGGATCCTGCGGCCAGAGACCGCCGTTGCGCTGGGGCGCGACGGCGGTCTCACGTTCTCCGGTCCGCTCGGGGTCGCGCGCTAGGATTGGCCAGTGACCGCACCCCCGTGCCGCGCCGCCCATCCCCTCCGTCCGATCCTGGCGATCGCGCTGGTCGTGGGCGCGGCGGCCTGCGGTCCGAGCGCGAGCAGCTCGCCGAGCCCGTCGGCGGCCGCCTCTCCCGCGATTGCTCCCACGCCGAACCTGACCCCCGTCCCTGGTGGCCCGTCGAGCCCGCCTGCCGGCGCCTCGATCGTCGTTCCGAGCACGACCGAGACCGAGTTCGGGCGGATCTGGGACGCCCTCCCACCGTCGTTCCCGGTCCCGCCGGGCTCCATCAGGACCGACCCGCCGGGCGGGCCGTCGAGCGGCTCGTTCGCCCTTGGCATGACCGTCGACGACGCATCACGGGCGATGGCGACAGCCCTGACCGCTCTGGGATGGACGGTCGAGGTCGGCTCGGCGCTCGAGGACGGGACCGTCGTCATCGACGCCGGCGGGCTGCGCGAGGGGTGCGCGGCGGAGGTGCGCCTCACGCCGTTGTCTGGCACAGTCAGCATGTCGGTGCTGTACGGCGCCGACTGTCCCTTCAGCTGATCGCACGGGAGATCGGATCGGTCCATGTCAGAGCTCGCGCGATGTCGCGGGCGTTCTCGTCCTGACGGCCGTTCCCTTTGGTGGCGTCGTCCTCGCTCGTGCTCGGCTCGATGCCGGTCCGCTGAGGTGGCGACTGCCCCACCCGTTGCGCTCTCCGGTGTCGGCAAGTCGACACCTCGGCCAGGGTTCTCCCGTAACGCGCCTGGAATGGCCGCCGTCTACCATTTGTCGACCGGCAGGGGACCGGTCGGTTCAGGGGTGATGCCGTGCAGCAGCGATCCACGCGCTCCAGCGATGTCCAGACGCTCGCCTTCGTGGTGGCCCTCTTCGGGCTCCTCCTGGCGCTGACCGTGATGCTCGGGGCGCCCATCGCCTGAAGCGCGCGTGGGCACGTGCACGAGGCGCCCGGCGCGGACTCAGTCGTAGAGCCGCTCCAGGTGCCACGTTCCGTCGATCCGGTCGAGGTAGACGAGGGCCAGCCAGCGCGCCCCGACGACCTTGCAGTAGTCCCGCTCGATCGGCTCGCGCCACCACGATTCGGCGACCCGCCAGGCGTTGCACACCTCGACCGGCTCGCGCTGGCCGTTCCATCTGATCGCGACCAGCCGCCCGTCGCCGTCCAGCTCGACCTCGATCGACGGGTGCTCGCGGAGCAGGCGAGTCACGAGCGCCAGCTCCAGCGCTTCTCGGCCAGCGGCGCGTCGGGATCGGTGACGACGACCTTCCGCACCCGATCCTCACCGAACGTCAGTGCCAGGCGGGCCAGCTGCCAGCCGAGCCGGGCCGTCCGGGCGGCCTGCGGCACGAACAGCGGCAGCTGCTGACCGACCGCCGGCTCGACCCCCGCCAGCTCGAGCTCGAGGCGCTCGACCGCGGCCGGCGGCGGGGTCCGCTCGAGCCGGGCGAGGAGGAGGCGCTCGAT
>JACCVQ010000258.1 GCA_013698095.1 Chloroflexota bacterium | reverse complement strand
CAGCCGGTCGGCGACGCGCGGCCCGGACCCGCGGCGGGCGATTCTGCCGGCGCGACGACCGACCCTGCCGGGCGTCCGCTCGTCGAGGTCCGCGACCTCGTCAAGTTCTTCCCGATCCGGGGCGGCGTCCTGCAGCGAACCGTCGCCAACGTCCAGGCCGTGGACGGGGTCAGCTTCGACATCCTGCGCGGCGAGACCCTCGGGCTCGTCGGCGAATCCGGCTGCGGCAAGACGACGGTCGGGCGGCTGCTCCTCCGCCTGATCGAGCCGACCGCCGGCACGATCCGGTTCGACGGGGTCGACATCGCGACCCTGTCGGGCGCCGCCCTCAAGCCCTACCGGCGCCGGATGCAGATCATCTTCCAGGACCCGTACGCGTCGCTCGACCCGCGGACGCCGATCGGCGACAGCATCGGCGAGGGACTCCGGATCCACGCCATCGGGTCCTCAGCCGAGCGCCGCGCGAAGGTCCAGAAGATCATGGATCTGGTCGGTCTCGCGCCGTACCACGCCCGGCGCTACCCGCACGAGTTCTCCGGTGGCCAGCGCCAGCGGATCGGGATCGCCCGGGCGCTGGTCCTCGAGCCCGATCTCGTCGTCTGCGACGAGCCCGTGTCAGCCCTCGACGTCTCGATCCAGGCCCAGGTCCTCAACGAGCTGAAGTCGCTCCAGCGCGAGCTCGGCCTGACGTACCTGTTCATCGCCCACAACATGGGCGTCGTCGAGCACATCAGCGACCGGGTCGCGGTGATGTACCTGGGCAAGGTCGCCGAGCTGGCCGACCGGCGCGAGATGTTCCGGGCGCCCGAGCATCCCTACACCCAGGCCCTGATGTCGGCGATCCCGATCCCTGATCCGGAGTTGCGTCGGAAACGGATCATTCTGCGCGGCGACGTGCCCTCACCGGTCAACCCGCCGAGCGGCTGTCACTTCAACCCACGCTGCCAGCTCCGGGCCGAGTTGGGCGGGCCGGAGATCTGCACGACGACCGAGCCGCCGCTGCTCGACGCCGGAGGCGGCCACCTCATCTCGTGCCACTTCCGGGGCGCCGCTGCGGACGCCGGCGCACCCGAGGCTCGAGAGCGCGGGCCCTCCGGACCGACCGCGCCAGCGCGCTAGCTGGATCGCATCGAGGGGGCGATCGCGGTCCGGATGAGGAGCCGGCCGATGACCGACGTCTCCGAAGCTTGGGCCAGTCCGAGCGTTGACCGGGCGCCGCAGCGAATGACCGTCGCCGGTCAAGGAGGTCGCGCCTACTTGTCGCGCCTACTTGATGAACCAGTCGACGGCGTTCCAGGTGGTCCCGGCCTGGGTCGACCCGGGGGCGAAATTCCCGACCTTGGGCTGGACCAGGTTCACGTTCTGGCGGTGGTAGAGCGGAATCTCGACCGTCTTCTCCACGTACACCCGCTGATACTCGATCAGGGCGTCCTCGATGATCCGCAGGTCGCCGCTGTTCCGGACGGTCCCGAGGGCAGCATCGATGGTGGGGTCGTTGACCGAAGCCAGGTTCGACCCGTTCGGGCTGACCTGGCTGCTGTGAACCGCGAAGAACACTCCGAGCGGGTCGACCGAGCTCGTCAGGGATTGCTCGGCGAGATCGAAGTTGCCGCTCGCCAGGCTGCACGCCGACGAGGCGTCGTCGGCAAGCATCTGCTCGGCTGGAACGGCGTTCACGACGGTCGCGATCCCGACGTCCTGCAGCCAGCCCGCCACCAGGCCGGCCGACTTCACCCGGAACTCATCCGTCGTGGTGCACAGCTCGATCCTGGCCTGGAGGCCCTCGCCGCCCTTGCGCCTGATGCCGTCACGACCCACCTGCCAGCCCGCAGCGTCGAGGATCGATCGCGCCCGGCCCGGGTCGAAGGTCGTCGGCGGCTGGTCCGCGACGAACCAGGCCGACGGCGCGACGTTCGTGGCCGCGATCCGGGCGGCGCCACCAAGGAGCGTGTCGTTGATCGCGCTGCGATCGATCGCCGCCGCGATCGCCTGGCGGATCGCGAGGTCGGCCAGCGGGCAACCAGGGCCGCGATCCTGGACCTGGACGCTGCGCGAGCACCTTGTCGATGACCAGTTGGGCCGGAGCAGCTCGTACGTCAGCGACGGGATCGGCGCCACCTGCTTGCCGAGATTCTTCAGGCCGGCGAGGTCCGTGTCCGGAATGTTGGTGGCCAGATTGACGTCGCCCTTCCGGTACGCCGCGATCAGCGCCGCGGAGTCCGGATACCACCTCCAGATCAGGCGTTCAAGATGGGCCGGCTTGGCCCTCGCCCCACCCGCGTAGTTGGGATTGCGGACGAGGCGCAGGTCCGTGCCAGGGCTGACCGAGTCGAACTTGAACGCGCCGCTGACCGGCAGCTTCGGAACCTCGGCGGCCCGGAACCCGACACCCGCTGTCTGGTCGACGAGCGGAATCGCGGTCAGGCTGTGGCGCGGCAGCGGCGCGGTCAGCAGGTTGACGTAGCCCGCGTAGATCCGGTTGAAGTGCCAGATCATCGTCGTCGCTGTCGGACACTCGAACGTCTTGATGTCCTCGAAGCCGGACGCGAGGACGCCGACGTTGTCCGGATTGTTGACCCACTCCCAGGCGTAGCGGAAGTCGTCGCAGGTGAGCGGCTCGCCATCGGACCAGAGCAGCCCGTCGCGGAGGGTCCAGGTCACGGTCATCGCGTCGCCATCGATGCCCGGGACCGTGACCCCGTCATTCGCCGTCGTCGGGATGATGGTCGCGAGGTCCGGAGCGAAGCCGCCGTCAGCGGTGAGCACGACGAGCGACGCCCACACCGCCGCGGCCACCCGGGCGTCGGTCGCCTCGCTCACGAAGTAGGGATGGAACTGGTTGGCCTCCTGCCAGTCCCCGATGACGATCGTGCCGCCGTCCTTGCCCGCCACGGGGGCGTAGGTCGAGCGAAGGGGGTCGACCGGAGCCGGAGCCGAGCTGCCCGGGGCCGGTCTCGACGGAGCGGGGCTCAGCCGGTCGCCCGATGGCGCGATCGTGGGCACAGGCGGTGACGGGGTCACGGTTCCCTGGCAGGCAGCAACGCCGACAACGAGCACCAGGAACAGGATCGCGGGGAGTCTGGACACGGCCCCGGCTACTTGACCAGCAGGCGCTGCTGGAGGATGGCCTGCTCCACGAGGGCGGCGATCTGGCTCCGGATCGGGGCGTAGGCGCCGAGGCCGCGGGCGATCTGCTGGCTGCCGGCCACCACGCCGGCGCTGTCGCCGCTGGTGATCGCGTCGCGCAGCCGTTTCGCACCGGCGCCGATCTCCGGAAGCGCGACGCGGTAGAGGGCGGCGACCGGCTTCGTGCCCTCGTAGGCGTCGAGCCGGTCGAGGGTGGGCAGCAACGCGTCGATCATCCTGGCCAGCCCGTCGGCGGCACCCCACATCGCCTTGAGGTCCTGCTTGTCGGCGGCAGCCTTGAGATCGGCGCCGGCCTTCTGGATCTCGCCGTCCGCGGCGCCCAGCGCGATGACCGCGAGGACGGTCGTCCCCGGCCAGCGCACGCCGGACGGATCGGGCGCGGAGCCGGACGGATCGGGCGCGGAGCCGGACGAACCGGGCACCGAGCCGGCCGAACCGGGCACCGAGGCCGACGAACCGGGCTGTGCCACCCCGGACGCGGTCGGACCGCTCGAGACAGGGCTGACCGGCCCGCAGGCGACGGCGGACACCGCAAGGCCGACGCAGAGAAGGAGGGCAGGGGCTGCCGTGGGGAGAGCGACGAACCGTGGGCCCGGTCCCGTCGCCCGGATCGGGGTCATACCGGATCGGCGACCGCGGTCTCCAGGACCGATTGGGTCTCGACAGCGGAGCTGACCGTGTCGGCGCTGATCTCCTCGGCGAAGTGGCAGGCCGTCTGGTGGCCGCCGCCGAAGTTGCGGAGCTGCGGCTCTTCGGTCACGCATCGCTCGGGGTTGCCGAGCTTCTCGCGCAGCCAGCAGCGGGTGTGGAAGCGGCAGCCGGCCGGCGGTGCGGCCGGGGACGGGACGTCGCCCTTGAGGACGAGGCGCTTCTTGCGCTTGCGCGGATTGGGATCCGGGATCGCCGACAGGAGCGCCACCGTGTACGGGTGGCGGGGGTCCTTGTAGAGCTGCTCGACCGACCCGAGCTCGGCGATCCTGCCGAGGTACATCACCCCGACCCGGTCGCTGAAGTACTGGACGACCGAGAGGTTGTGGCTGATGAAGATGTAGGTCAGGTTCAGGTCGCGCCGAAGATCGAGGAGCAGGTTCAGGACCTGGCTCTGGATCGACACGTCGAGGGCCGACACCGGCTCGTCGCAGACGACGATGTCCGGCCCGAGGGCGAGCGCCCGGGCGATCCCGATCCGCTGGCGCTGGCCGCCGGAGAACTCGTGCGGATAGCGCCGGGTGTACTCGCGCCGGAGGCCCACGAGCTCGAGTGAGTCCTCGACCTTCTTGTCGCGCGCCTTGCGGTCCTTCATCCCCTGGGCGAGGAGACCTTCGCCGATGAGGTCGCTGACGGGCATCCGCGGGTTGAGCGACCCGAACGGGTCCTGGAAGATGATCTGCATCTTGCGTCGGAGGGGGCGCAGCTCGTCGGCCGAGATGTGCGAGATGTCGCGGCCGGCGAAGGTGATCTGGCCGGCGGTCGGCTCGATCAGGCGGAGGACGGAACGGCCGAGGGTCGTCTTGCCGCAGCCGGACTCGCCGACGAGGGCGAACGTTTCGCCGGAGTTGACGTCGAAGTCGACCCCGTCGACTGCGTAGACCGTGCCGATCTGGCGCCGGAGCAGGCCGCCGACGATCGGGAAGTGCTTCTTCAGGCCGCGTACCTGAAGGAGAGTCTTGCCCGCACCCACCCGGGCGATCTCGAGCGGGTCCATCTCGGTGACGTCCGCGCCGCCTTCGACGACGACCTCGGGGGTGGCCGGCGGCGGCCCGTCCGGCCGGACTGGCGTGGTCGAGGATTCCATCAAGGGCGTCTGGTCCTCCACGTCAGCTGATCCCATGGCCGACGTTCAGCTTGCGCTCATGGTCGGCGAGCGCCTCGGGCAAGCGCGGCGCCCCAGCCGGTGTATGCAGATGGCAGCGGGCATGCTGACCGTGGGGCCCCGCCGGGTACAGGTCCGGCGCCGTCTCGGCGCACAGATTCCAGGCGTACGGGCAACGCGGCTCGAAGCGACAGGCCGGCGGCATGTTGAACGGATTGGGGACCGTGCCCTTGATCGCCGAGAGCCGGCCGCCGCGCTTCTCGACGGTCGGGATCGACTCGAGCAGACCCATCGTGTACGGGGCGCGGGGATTGACGAGGACCTCGTCGACGGTGCCCTGCTCCACGACCTGGCCGGCGTACATGACGATCACGTTGTCGACCATTTCTGCAACCACGCCGAGGTCGTGGGTGATCAACATCAGGGCCGAGTCGGTCCGATCCTGGATCGTCTTCAGGAGCTCCAGGATCTGGGCCTGGATGGTGACGTCGAGGGCGGTCGTCGGCTCGTCCGCGATCAGCAGCTTCGGCTCACACGACAGGGCCATCGCGATCATGACCCGCTGGCGCATGCCGCCCGACAGCTCGTGCGGGTATTGCTTGACCCGCCGCTCGGGCGAGGGGATGCCGACGAGCTGGAGGGACTCGATTGCCCGGTCCCAGGCCGCCTTGCGCTTGACCTTCTTGTGACGCTCGACCTGTTCGGCGATCTGGTCGCCGACAGTGAACACCGGGTTCAGGCTCGTCAGCGGCTCCTGGAAGATCATCGCCATGTCGTTGCCCCGGATCTTGCGCATCTCCTCCATCGGCATGTGCAGGATCTCGCGTCCGTCGAACCAGATCTCGCCGTCGCGGATCTCCGCCGGCGGAATGTCGAGGAGGCGCATCATCGTCAGCGCGCTGACGCTCTTGCCCGATCCCGATTCACCGACGATCCCGATCGACTTGCCGCGCTCGAGGCTGAATGACACGCCGTCGACCGCGGGCACGACCCCATCGAGGACCTTGAAGTAGGTCTTCAGATTGCGGACGTCGAGGAGGATGTTGTCCGGCGGCGGCGCGCCGAGCGGACTGGGTGCGGCGATGACCTCGGTCATGCCCTGGACCGAGGATCGAAGGCGTCCCGCAGGCCGTCGCCGATGAAGTTGACGGCCAGCACGGTCAGGATGATCGCGAAGCCCGGGAAGAACGGCCACCACCAGTTGCCGAGCGGGATGAACGTCAATGCGCTCGATAGGACGTTGCCCCAGGTCGGCGTGATCGGGTTGACCCCGTAGCCGAGGAAGCTGACGAAGGCCTCGCCGATGATGTTGCCGGCCACGATCAGCGACGCAGCCACCACGATCGGGCTCAGGGCATTTGGCAGGATGTGCTTGAAGATGATCCGCCGATCGCGGACCCCGACAGCTCGCGCGGCCTCCACGAACTCGCGTTCGCGGATCGACAGGAACAGACTCCGGACGAGGCGTGCCACGCCCATCCAGCCGAACAAGCCGAAGATGATGATGATGGTCCAGATGTTGTCTCGCGCCCCGGCAAAGAAGCGGGCCGCGACGAGGATGACGAACAGGATCGGCAGGCTGAGCATCACGTCGACGACTCGCATCAGGATGTTGTCGACGGCGCCTCCTGCGTAGCCCGCGATCGAGCCGATGATCGTCCCGATCACGACCCCGATGGCCATGCTGCTGAAGCCGATCAGGAGCGACCAGCGGGCCCCGTTGACGACCAGCAGAAGCACGTCGCGCTGGAGGCCGCCGGTCTCGCCGAACGGATGGCTGAGCGACGGCCCCCTGCCCTGGTACACGATCTGGTCGGGCCGGGCGATGCTGTCGAATCGGAACGGCATGACGATCGGCCCGGCGATCGCGATCACGACCAAGGCGATCAGGATCCCGAGGCCGATCAGGGCGAGGCGATGCTTCTTGAACTTGCGCCAGGCGAGCTGCCACTGGCTGAGCGACTCCAGACCGACCTCGTAATCGGTCCGCGGTCCTTCGGGACGGTTCTCGACGTCGGCGACAACGGCGCCTCGCTCGATCTCCTGTGCCATCGCGGAAGCGACCTCTGCTCTAGTACTTGATTCGGGGGTCGACGAATGCGTAGGCGATGTCAGCGAAAAGGTTCGCCAGGACGACAAGCGTCGCCGTGATCAGCAGGACGCCCATCAGGACCGGGTAGTCGAAGCCGCGGGTCGCATCGATCGTGAGCTTCCCGATGCCGGGCCAGCTGAAGATCGACTCGGTGACGAGGGCGCCGGTGAAGAGGAACGGGATCTCGAGGCCGATATTCGTCACGACCGGGAGCATCGCGTTACGCAGCGCGTGCTTGAACGTCACGGACCGGTTCGACAGGCCCTTCGCCTTGGCCGTCCGCACGTAGTCCTGGCCGAGGGCCTCGAGCATGCTCGCCCGGACGAACCGTGAGTCGCCGGCGATGTTCACCACGACGAGGGTGATCACCGGCAGGATCAGGTGGCGACCGATGTCGGCCAGGGCAGCGAGCGGCTGCTTCCCGAAGTACGCCCAGTACTCGTTGCTGCCGAAGGGCGGCGACAGGCGCGTCTCGGTCATTCCACCGGCCGGCAGGATGTTCAGGCCGGGCCCGCTGAAGATGAAGATCAGCATGATCCCCAGCCAGAACGTGGGCATGGCAAAGCCGACGTAGGCAAAGATGGTGGCGACCTGGTCGAACCAGGAGTTGCGTTTGACCGCGGCCACGACGCCCATGAGGACCGCGATGGTGATCCAGATCACCAGGGCGAAGGAGGCCAGGATGAAGGTCGGCAGCGCCGCCCGGGTGATCCGGCCCATGACCGATTCACCGGAATCGATCGAGTAGCCGAAGTCGCCATGGAGCACGCCGTTCGTCCCGCCCGATAGCACGCCCGGCAGGAAGTTCGGGAGGCCCTTGGGGCCGATGAACACGCCCAGGCCCTGGCCGTCGGGGTTGCAGACGCCGAGCCAACGGCAGTACTGGACGGGGATCGGCTGGTCGAGGCCCCAGGCCTTCTTGAACTCCTCCCGCTGCTCGTTCGTGATGCGCGGGTTGTTCGCGAACCGCGCGGTCGGGCCGCCCGGGGCGGACAGCAGGATCCCGTAGACGACGATGGAGACGCCGAACAGCACCGGGATGGCCTGAACGATTCGCCGGATCACATATTTCGTCATCGGCTCACCACCTGCAGTCAATCACGTGTGGGTCCAAGAGACCACGGTCCCTGCTCGAAATCAGGCCGCGTCCCGAGCCGCATCGGTGGGGACACGGTACACGGTCGACGACCGGGATGCCAGTCGAGGCGCCCGCATGACACGGACGCCCCGACTCGCTGTTGGTTCCAGATACGGCGCCCGGAGGGCGTCGGTTCAGTTAGCCCTTGACGTACCAGTCAACGGCGTTCCAGGTCGGGCCGGCCTGGGTCGGGTTGGCGAAGAAGTTGCCGAGCTTCGGGCCGGCCAGCTCCACGTTCTTGCGGTAGTAGAGCGGGATCTCGACCGTCTTCTCGACGTACACCTTCTGGAACTCAGCCATCGCGTCCTTGATGACCTTGAAGTCCACGTTGTCCTGGACGGTGGTCAGGGCGGTGTCGATCGCGGTGTCCTTGACCTGGGCGTCGTTGGCGCCCTTCGGCTGGAACTGCGAGCTGTGATAGCTGAAGTAGTTGCCAAGCGGGTCGATCGAGCTCGAGAAGGCGTGCTCCGCGAGGTCGAAGTTGCCGCGCGACAAGGCGCACGGGGTGTCCGCTGTGGCGGTGTTGTAGTCGGCGAAGATGTCGTCCGGTGAGACCGGGTTCGGGATGCCTTCGATGCCGACGTCCTTGAGCCACGCAGCGACCAGGGCGAGCGTGTCGATACGAACCTGGCGGGTCGTCGTGCACAGCTCGATCTTGGCCTTGAGGCCACCCTTCTCCCGGATCCCGTCAGCGCCGGCAACCCAGCCGCCCGCGTCGAGGATCGACTTGGCCTTGGCGGGGTCGAACGTCGCCGGCGGCTGGTCCGCGAAGAACCACGCACCGGGCGAGATGTTCGTGTTGGCGACCTGGACGGTGCCGCCCAGGAGCCGGGTGTTGATCTCGTTCTTGTCGATGGCGAAGGCAATGGCCTCGCGCATCGCCGGGTCAGCCATCGGGCAGCCCTTGCCGCGGTCCTGGACCTGGGCGTTCTTCGAGCAGCCGGTCTCCGACCAGTTGGGGCGAAGGAACTCGTAGAGCAGGGCCGGAATGGCCGAGACCTGGTCGCCGAGATCCTGGACCTTCGGGATATCCGAGTCCTGGAGGTCGGTCGCGAAGTCGACTTCTTTGCCCTTGTAGCCGGCGATCATGGCATCGGCATCGCCGTACCACTTCCAGATCAGGCTATCGAGGTGGGCCGGCTTGCCGCTGATGGGGCTGGTGTAGTTGGGGTTCTTCACGAGCCGGAGCTCGCTGCCCGGCGTGACCGTGTCGAACTTGAAGGCGCCGCTGACCGGCAGCTTGCTGATCTCGGCCGGTCGGAAGCCTGCGCCCGCGACCTGATCCTTGATCGGGATGTCCTTCAGGAAGTGCCGCGGGAGCGGCGCGACCGCGAGGGTGATGTAGCCCTCGAAGATCTTCGGGAAGTGCCAGACCATCTCGGTCGGCGAGGTGCAGTCGACCTTGCTGATCGCCTGGTAGCTCGACAGGGTGCCGATGCTGCCCTGGCCCTCGGACAGGACCCACTCCTGTGCGTACAGGAAGTCGTCGCAGGTGAGGGGCGCGCCGTCGGACCACTTCAGGCCATCGCGGAGCTTCCAGGTGACGGTCATCGCGTCACCGGTATCGCCGGGGACCTTGACGCCGCCATTGCTCGTCGTCGGAATCTCCTTCGCGAGGTCCGGCGCGTACTTGTAGTCGTGCGTCAACAGGACGAGCGACGCCCAGGCGGCCGACGCCACGTTGGCCTCGGTGACCTGACCCGCGTAGAACGGGTTGAACTGATTGGCTTCCTGCCAGTCGCCGATGATGATCGAACCGCCGTCCGTGCCGGCTTCCGGCGCGTACGCCGTGTTCGTCAGATCGATCGGGGCCTCAGAGGCCGACGGAGCGGGGCCCGAGGCCGACGCGCCGGGGTCCGCTGAGGTGGCCGCTGAGGTGGCCGGCCCGGTAGACGGCGCGCCGCTGGGCGACGGGCTCGCCGCACCCTGGCATGCCGCAAACACGATCATCGTGCTCGCGAACAGGCCGATCAAACGTTTCCGCATCTAGACTCCTCCACTGTGGTGCGTCTCGCCACACCGCTGGTCGCAGACCGCCGCGTGTCGTGGCCGCGGCACCTCTCTTCGCCACATCCGTTCAGGCAGCGCCAGTCCGGGTTGGTCGATCAAAGGGCACGCGCGAGCACACGGTCAGCGTTTGGCTCCTGCGCTCCGGGTACTATGGCCACGGGGCAGAACCCTGTCAAATGGCCTCCGGTGGCCGTCCCGTCGGTTCGGCCCCGCCCACCTCCTTCCGCGTTGGTCGATAGTTGTCGGGATAGATTCGGGGATAGCTGCCCGCCGTCGGCGCGACAGCGCCGGGATTCTCCGCGGCCAGCAGGCTGCCCTGGCGGACGGCCGCGATGTACGCCGCTTCGATCCGGCGGTCGATGAACGAGGTCGCGGCGGCCGAGTCCGGACGCGGTGTCGCGATCGGTCCCACGAGCGATCCCCCGAACCGGACCGGCAGGACGAGGACCGCAACGAGCGCAAAGCTCATCGCGATCCCGGTCAGCGGCGACATGACGACCGGCCGGCGGCGCAACGACTCGATTCGGACCCGCAGACGCGGCCAGGCCTCGGCCGCCGGCTCCTCCGCCAGGGCGGCGGCCTCGTCGCCGATTCGGCGCAGCGCCGTGATCGTAAGCATCGTCGACTCGATCGCCTTCGTGCAGCGTGGGCAGCGATCGAGATGGGCGAGGGCGGCGCCGGTTTCGGGCGCCACGTCGCCGCGATCGACGAAGTCGACGAGAACGGGGCGGAAGCGGGCGCAGCCGCGCGACAGGTCGATCACGACGCGTTCGCCTCGACCTCGTCGGGGACCGGAGCCAGGTACGCCCCGCCGAAGCGGCGGTCGCCCTCGAGGTGGGTCCGCAGGTTGCGCAGGGCGTAGTGGAGCCGGGACTTGACCGTCCCGAGCTGGATGCCGAGCGTCTCGGCAGTCTCCTGGAGCGAGAGTCGCTGGAGGTAGTACAGGATGACGACGCTGCGATGCTTCTCGGGCAGGGCGGCGATTCCGTCGCGGACGATGAGGCGGAGCTCGGCCTGCTCGGCCTCGTCCGCGGGCAGCGGCCGATCGTCGGCCCGGCTGGCCTCGGTCGCCTCGTCAATCGGCCCGGTCGGGAGCCGCCGGCGCGACAGGCGCGAGTAGCACAGGTTCAAAGACACCCGGTGGAGCCAGGGCAGGGGCGACACGTCGGCGTGGAGCGTGTGCCGCCGCTGGTAGGCCCGCGCGAAGGTGTCCTGGAGGATCTCCTCGGCGGCCTGTCGGTCACCGGTCAGCCCGTAGGCAGTCCGGTAGATCGACGAGCGGTAGCGAGCGAAGAACTCTTCGAAGGCGTCCAGGTCGTCCGCCTGGACGCGGCGCAACAGCTCCGCATCCATGGCCTGACTGGTCCTCGACGTGGCGCCTCCCGCAGCGTCGTTCGTCGTCCGGTCCTCGTGCAGGCGTTCAGGCCCCGTGGGCCGTCTGTTGCTCACAAGATACAAGCCCGTCCGGCCAAAGGTTCAAATCCGTGCTGCGATCGCCACAGTTCGGACCTCCGCTTCCAGGCGCCGAGCCCCATGCACGAGCCGCATGAGAATTGGGGTCACCGTGCGCGACGAGTGCCCGGCTCGCGCGCATCCATGCACGCTGCTCTCGTTTCTCATGCCGCTGGTGCATGGCACGCCCGGCCACGCGGGACGTCCCCCGTTCAGTCGGGGCAGGGCATCTCGGCGCCGGCCATCGGTCGCCAGCGGAGGTTCGGCTGGCGCGCGGCGGTGGCCTCGTCGAGCCGCCCGACCGGGGCATCGTGGGGCGCGCTCTTCACCAGCTCCGGATCGGACTCGCACTCGGCGGCGATCGCGATCAGGGCGTCGGCGAACGCATCGAGCGTCTCGACCGATTCCGTCTCTGTCGGCTCGATCAGCATCCCCTCCTCGACGGTCAGCGGGAAGTAGATCGTCGGCGGATGGTAGCCGTGGTCGATCAGGCGCTTGGCGATGTCCAGCGTCCGGACTCCGGTCCGCTTCTTGATCCCGGCCGCAGATGCCACGAATTCGTGCTTGCAGGCACGATCGAACGGGATGTCGTAGGCCTCGCCGACGCGCTTGCGAAGGTAATTCGCCGCGAGGACCGCGTCGTCGCTGACCTGCTTCAGCCCGGTTCCGCCGTGCGCCCGCAGGTAGGCGTAGGCGCGAACGAGCACGCCAGTGTTGCCGACGAAGCTCCGGAGGCGGCCGATCGACGTCGGCCGCTCACCCACGACCTCGAGCCGGAACGTCCCGTCGTCGGCTCGCAGGACCCGTGGCGAAGGCAGGAACGGCAGGAGCGTCTCCCCCACCCCGACCGGACCGGCGCCCGGCCCGCCGCCGCCGTGCGGCGTCGAGAACGTCTTGTGGACGTTGAAGTGCATGACGTCGAAGCCGGCCTCGCCCGGCTTGAACCGGCCGAGGATCGCATTCAGGTTGGCGCCGTCCATGTAGGCCAGGGCGCCTGCCGCATGGACGTGTTCGAGGAGATGGCCGATTCGCTGCTCGAACAACCCGAGCGTCGAAGGATTCGTGATCATCACGGCGGCGGTCCGCGGGCCGAGCGCTGCCTCGAATGCCTCGACGTCGACGCCGCCGTCGGCGGCCGACGGGATCGTGATCGTCTTGAAGCCGGCCATCGACGCGGTCGCCGGATTCGTCCCGTGGGAGCTGTCCGGGACGAGAACCTCGTCGCGCTCGGTGTCGCCGCGGCTGCGATGGTAGGCCCGGATCATCAGGATCCCGCACAGCTCGCCCTGGGCGCCGGCCGCCGGCTGGAGGCTGACGGCCTTCATTCCGCTGACCTCGGCCAGGATGCCTTCAAGCTCCCACAGGAGCTGGAGCGTGCCCTGAGCGACGGAGTCGGGGGCGAGCGGGTGGAGGCTGGCGAAGCCGGGCAGGCGGGCGGCCCACTCGTTGAGCTTCGGGTTGAACTTCATCGTGCACGAGCCCAGCGGATAGAACCCGGTGTCGATCGCGTAGTTGAGCTGGGACAGGTTCGTGTAGTGGCGAACGACCTCGGGCTCGTTCAGCTCAGGCAGGGCCGGCGGCGTGACGCGGCGGGCGGCCGCCGGGATTCGGTCGAGCGCGTCCTTGGGCGGGTGCGGGATCTTGTCGCCACCGCGGCCCGGCCGGGAGCGCTCGAACAGGGTCGGCTGGAGCTGCTCGCCGACGACCGTCATCGAGCCACCTCCAGCTCGGTGTGGGTCGCGACGTCGTGGCTCGACAATTCGGCCGCCAGGGCGGCAGCGAACTGCTCGATCTCGCGATCCGTCGTGACCTCGGTCGCGCACACGAGCAGGGTGTCGGCGAGGGACGGCTCGTCGGGCAGGATGTCGCCGAGGACGAGCCCGGCCAGGACCCCGCGCTCGATCAGGCGGCGATGCACCGCACGCGCGTCGGGGACGTGGACGGCGAACTCGTTCAGGTACGGGCCCGGGTGGACCCGGTGAGCGCCGACGGCCGCGAGGGCAGTCTCGAGGCGAGCGGCCCGGGCGGCACCCTGGGCGGCGACGTCGCGCAGCCCGTGCGGGCCGATCGTCGCGAGATAGATGCTCGCGGCCAGGGCAAGGAGCGCTTGGTTGGTGCAGATGTTGCTGGCCGCCTTGTCACGCCGGATGTCCTGCTCGCGCGCCCGCATGGTCATCACATAGGCCCGCCGGCCCTTGACGTCGGATGTCATCCCGACGAGCCGGCCGGGTATCTGACGGACGAGGGCATCGGTCGAGGCGAGGATCCCGAGGTACGGACCGCCGTACTGGGCGGGGATGCCGAGCGGCTGGCCCTCGCCCGCGGCGATGTCCGCGCCATACGCCCCGGGTGGGGCAAGGACTGCCAGCGACACCGGCTCGATCACGCTCACGAACAGGGCGCCGGCGGCGTGTGCCAGCCGCCCGATCGCGGCCATCGGCTCGAGCAGGCCGAGGAAATTCGGCTGACCGGCAATCACGCCGGCGACCGGTCGGTCCTCGTCGCCGAGGAGTCGCTCCAGGGCTTCGAGATCGGTCGTGCCGGCCGCGTCGCCGTCGACGACGAGCGGGATGTCGTCGACCTCGAGGCCCGCCCCGAAGTAGGCGGCGATCGTCTGGCGGTAGTGGGGATGGACGGCCTTCGAGACGAGGATCCGCTCGCGGCGGGTCGCCCGGCAGGTCATCAGGCCGGCCTCGGCGGTCGCCGCGGCGCCGTCGTAGTGGGAAGCCGACACGACGTCGAGGTCGACCAGCTCGGCGAGCAATGACTCGTACTCGTAGATGCTCTGGAGCGTTCCCTGGCTGATCTCGGGCTGGTACGGGGTGTAGGCCGTGTACCACTCCCCCCGGAGCAGGAGCTGGTCGACGTTCGGCGGCGACCAATGGCGGTAGACGCCGGCCCCCAGGAACGACGCGAGGTCGGTCCGGTTGCGGGCGGCCAGGCCGGTCAGGCGGGCCGCCAGCTCGAGCTCCGGCTCCGGACCGGGCAGGTCCAGCTGGCTCGCCCGAAGGTTTTCCGGGATGTCGGCGAAAAGGGCGTCGACGCTCTCGATCCCGAGCGCGGCCAGCATCCGCTCGCGATCGCCCGCGGTATGCGGTCCGTAGGGCATCGCCGGTCAGCCTGCCGCGATCAGGGCGTCGTAAGCGGCAGCGTCGAGAAGCTCGTCGACCTCGGCCGGGTTGGTCAAGGTAAGGCGGATCATCCAGCCGCCTTCGTACGGCTCGCTGTTGACGAGCTCGGGTGAGCCGGCGAGGGCGCCGTTGGCCTCCGCGACGGCGCCGCTCAGCGGTGCAAACAGATCGCTGACCGCCTTGACCGACTCGACCACGCCGAACGGGGCGAACTGGTCGAGGGCTTTGCCGGCGTCCGGCAGCTCGACGAAGACGATGTCGCCGAGCTGGCTGGCGGCGTACTCGGTGATGCCGACCGTCGCCACGTCGCCGTCCACGCGGACCCACTCGTGGTCCTTGGTGTAGCGCAGATCCGAAGGGACCATCGCGTGCTCTCTCCTCCATGGCCGATCCTGTGAACCGCGCATGAGGCGGTGCCGGGGTGGCAGTGCCGGGGTCGCGGTCGAGCCCTTCGTTGCGCCCGGTGGCGCAGGCCGACCGTCCGTGGGACGCGCTCGCGGCGAGGGCGATCCGGCTTCCCCGGTCAGCGCTCCCGGCGGTAGAACGGCAGGGCGACGACCTCGGCGGGGACCCGCTGACCGCGGATCTCGACTTCGACCATCGTACCCGGCTCGGCGTCGGCCGTGGCCACGTAGCCCAGCGCGACCGCCTCGCCGAGCGACGGCGACTGGGTCCCGCTGGTGACGACTCCGGTTGCGCGCGTGCCGGCGTGGATCGGGTAGCCATGGCGGGCGATCCCGCGGCCGCGCATGACCAGACCGACCAGCCGCCGGGTCACCCCGGATGCGGCGACCTTCTCGAGGGCAGCCCGACCCACGAAGTCGCCCCTCTTCGCCAGCTTGACCACCCGCCCGAGGTTCGCCTCGAACGGGTTGGTGGAGCGGTCCAGCTCGTTGCCGTAGAGCGGCATGCCGGCCTCCAGGCGAAGCGTGTCACGCGCGCCCAGCCCGATCGGGGCGAGGCCGTCCGCGGCGCCGGCTGCCAGCAGCGCGTCCCACAGCTCCGCTGCGCGCGAGGTCTCGACGAAGATCTCGAAGCCGTCCTCACCGGTGTAGCCGGTTCGCGCGACGAGGCCCGGGATCCCGGCGACGGAGCCATCGGCGATCGCGTAGTAGCGGAGCGCATCGAGGTCGACGTCGGTCAGCGGCCGGACGATCTCAACCGAGCGCGGGCCCTGGATCGCGATGAGGGCCGTGGCCATCGAGCGATCGTCGAGCACGGCCTTGAAGCGGGCCAGCCGCTCCGCCAGGGCGTCGCTGACGACGTGGGCGTTGCTCGCGTTGGCAACGACCAGAAAGCGCTCAGCCGCCAGGCGGTAGACGATCAGGTCGTCGATGATCCCGCCGTCCGGTCCGACGATCATCGAGTAGTGGGCGCGGCCCTCCGCGAGGGCGGGCGGATCCGTGACGAGGGCAAAGGCGAGCGCGGCGCCGGCCTCGGGCCCCTCGATGAACAGCTCGCCCATGTGGGACAGGTCGAACAGGCCGGCCCGCTCCCGGACGGCCCGGTGCTCGTCGAGGATGCCGGCGTACTGGACCGGCATGAGCCAGCCGGCAAAGTCGATCAAGCGGGCACCGAGTGCCTCATGGCGCGCCTCGAGGGGCGTGTGATGAAGGGCCGCGGCAGTCTCGGTCATGGCCGGTCAGGCGCCGCGGAGCTGGGCGCCCGCGCCGGATGGAGCAGCGGGCACGTGGTCCGCGGAACCCCGATCTGGGGCTGCCTGGCTGGCCGGCGGCTCGACGATCCGGGCGGCCCGGGCAACGAGCGCCCGTTCGGTCTCGAATGTGAGCAGGCCCCCGGCTTCGTCGAAGCGGACCCAGCGGACCTGGTCGAACTCATGGTCGTGGCGCTCGAGATCGCCGCCGATCGGCTCCATCAGGAAGTAGTGGACGGTCTTGTGGATGCGCGTCCCACGCAGCACGAACCAGTACTCGATCGATTCGAGGATGTCGGTGATCCGGACCTCGAGCCCGGTCTCCTCGCCGACCTCACGGATCGCGGTCTGCTCGCGGGTCTCACCGGCATTCGGGGTGCCCTTCGGCAATGTCCAGGTGAGGAGATCGCGCTCGCGCCGCCGGGCGCCGACGACGAGCGAAGGCCGGCCGTCGTCGAAACGGACGACGATGCCGCCGGCAGAGGTGGCGCTGGCGGTCCTCAGGCGCGCCACGGCGCCGTGGCGGCGCTCGATCGCCGGGTGGCGCCGGTCAGCGCCGAGCCGGTCCAGCGCATCCGGACCGCAGG
>JACCVQ010000244.1 GCA_013698095.1 Chloroflexota bacterium | reverse complement strand
CACCCGCGAGCCCGGACGGACCGGCCAGCGTCGCGTCCGACACCCCGACCCCAGTCACGGGCGTTCCGGCCAGGAACGCCTCGAGTGCCGCAGCCAGAGCCGCGGCCGACGTCCAGCGATCGGCGGGCTCGGTCGCGAGCGCCTTCCGATCGATCGCGACGAGGTCGGGCGGAATCCCGGAGCGCAGACTTGAGGGGTCGGGGGGCGGCCCGGCGAGGCGGGCCATCGCGACGGCGGCGGCGCTGTCGGCCTCCCACGGCCGGCGCCCCGTCAGCAGCTCGAACAGGACGATCCCGAGCGCATGGATGTCGGAGGCGGCGGTGGCCGGCTCGCCGCGCGCCTGCTCCGGGCTGAAGTAGTGGACCGAGCCGAGGGTCGTTCCCGGCAGCGTCATCTGGGCCTCGGCGATGGCCCGCGCGATCCCGAAGTCGGTGACCTTCACCCGCCCTTCGCGGTCGATCATCACATTGCCGGGCTTGACATCGCGATGGACGATTCCGCGCTGGTGAGCCGTGTGCAGACCGCGGGCGGCCTCGGCCATGATCCGGGCGGCCTGGCGCGGCGGCAGGGCCCCCTGACGCTTGATGATCGAGGCGAGATCCTCGCCCTCGACGAGCTCCATGACGATGAACGGGCCGGCCTCGTCCTGGCCGTAATCGTAGACGCCCACGATGTTCGGGTGGTTGAGCGACGCGGCAGACTTGGCCTCCTGCCGGAAGCGCGAGCCGAAGTCGGGATCGCGGCCGTATTCCGGGCGGAGGATCTTGACCGCGACCTGGCGGTCGAGCTCGTTGTCGTGGGCGCGGTAGATCCGGGCCATCCCGCCCTGGCCGAGGAGCTCCATCAGCCGGTAGCGGCCGCCGAGGATTGTCCCGATTTCCGCCAAGTCAGTCTCCGCTGCGAACCCCGCCGGCGACGCCCTGCGGCCCGGGCCGGGCGGTGACGCGCCGCCCGGATCGTAGCGCACGCGCTCCGGCGGGGCCGATGGGAGCGGCTGCGCCCGAACGGACCGCAGCCTGATCACGAGCCGCGGGTCCGGTCCGCTCGGCGCGGGTCAGTCGCCCGTCAACACCACCCGGACGCGATCCAGGAACTCCAGAGAGCTGATCCCGTCGAACAGGCGGGCGCCGTGGAGCGCCCATTCCTGCACCTCTTTGATCGCGCTCAGGCCGAGGAGGGCGAGCACGATGGTCGCGGGCCGCCAGGCGAAGCCCGGCCGCCAGTGGTGGACCGCGGCGACGAGCAGGAACCATGGCTCGAAGACGTTTGGGAACAGAAGAAGCAGCGATCGCTCACCGCTGACCTCGAACGCGGCGAACCCGACGAGACGGAAGATGTACAGCCCGATCGCGATCGACCGCTCGACGCCGGTCCAGCGCAGCGCGACAACGAGAAACAGGGCCAGGTAGACCTGGTCGACCCACTTGTCGAACGCCTGATAGTCGGGGATGCCGCCGAGCTCGAGCGTATCGCGCAGGAGCAGGTCCGACAGGTCGACGAGGATGGCGAGCAGCCCGCCCGCGAGCGGCCAGCGGAGGACGGGCAGCGACCCGAGGATCCGGACCGCCCCGATGACGAGGACCTCAGGCGTCACGATCGCATGATCGCCGACGGAGTCCGGTCCGGCGAGTGACGTCCGCCGCGGGTCACATCGGCATCAGTCGGGCACCGCTTGTGTGCGGGCGCGGAGCTTGGGCCGGAACTCGGTTGACTCGGGCTGACTAAAGCTCGAGGGCCTGGAGGTAGCGCCGGAACTCCGGGGCCAGCTCGGGTCGCTGGAGGGCAAGCTCGACCGACGCCTTGAGCCAGCCCATCGTCGTCCCGCAGTCGTAGCGGGTGCCCTCGAACTCGTAGGCGTGGACCACCTGCTCCTGCATCAGCGCCTCGATCGCGTCCGTCAGCTGGATCTCACCGCCAGCGCCGCGCGGCGTCTGCTCGAGCTTGTCGAAGATCTTGGGGGTCAGGATGTAGCGGCCGATGATCGCCAGGTTCGACGGGGCGTCCGCCGGGTCCGGCTTCTCCACGAGGCGGCTGACCTTGTGGAGCCGGCCATGGTTCATGCCGCCCTCGACCTCCTCGCCGGCGATCACGCCGTACCGATTTGTCTCCTCGCGCGGAACCTCCATCACTGCCACGACCGAGCCGTGGGTCTGGTTGTAGGCGTGGACCAGCTGGCCGATGCAGGGCCGGTCACCGACGACGACGTCGTCGCTGAGGATGACCGCGAACGGCTCGTGGCCGACGATCTCCTTGGCGACGAGGACGGCGTGACCCAGGCCGAGCTGCTCCTTCTGGCGGACGTAGGTCACCTGGGCCAGGTCCGAGATGTGCCGGATCTGGCGGAGCATCTCGATGTCGCCCTTTTCCTCGAGCAGGTGCTCCAGCTCGTAGGACGTGTCGAAGTGATCCTCGATCGCCCGCTTCTGGCTCGACGTGACGATGATCACCTGCTCGATTCCGGCGGCGACGGCCTCCTCGACGGCGTATTGGATCACCGGCTTGTCGACGAGAGGCAGCATCTCCTTCGGCTGGGCCTTCGTCGCCGGGAGGAAGCGGGTCCCCCATCCTGCGGCGGGGAAGACGGCCTTGCGAACGCGCATGGAACCTCGGTCAGTGGGTGATGGTGCGGTCGGTCGAGGATACCATCGGGCCCTCGATCGGCCGTCCGAGCGGGACGGCGACGACGCCGTCCGCGCGTGCGGGTCCTGGGCGGCGGCGGGATCGATCCGGCATCGCCGGAGCATGACCAGACCACCTTCACGGCGGATCACCACTCGATCAAATCGGCGAGTGGCGGAACGCAGACCGCGGCCAGCGGAACGCATCCTGCATCTCGCATCCCGCATCCCGCGGCCCGCCGGTATTCCGAGAAGGACTATTCGCGACCGGAAGCGTCACGTGCCGATCGTTGATGCTGTGAAGGCATCAAACGGGATCAGGTAACGCGATCTGATGGCGCTCCATTCCCGGTAGGCATAAAGCTGTGCGTTCCCGTCCGAACCGGCTCCAGATAGTCCTTCCTGGCATATGACGCATGCACCCGAAACGCGAAATCGGTCCGCCGCCCTCGCCGAACGACCATTTGCAGCCGCCCGACAGGCCGACGTGCGTGACGGGGTCGGGGCGCCGCTCAGGTCAGGCGATCGAGCGGACAAACCTTCGGATCGCGGCACTGAAGGCGGCCGGCTGATCGAGGTTCGCGAGGTGGGTCGCGCGCCGGATGACGAGTCGCCGCGGATCGGCGGCAACGGCCGCGAACGACCGTTCGGGCGGCCGGAAGAACAGGTCGTACTCGCCATTGAGCAGGAGGCTGGGACCCGGATATCCGGTCAGTCGTGGCTTGAACCGCTCGCCAACGAGGGCGCGCACGGCAACCGAGCCGCCACGGAACCAGAAGCCGTCGGCGAGGATCGGACCGCTGACGGCGGGCGGATACCGCCAACCGAAGAACCAGCGATTGACCCGCTCGAGGGCAGGCTCCGGGACGACCCGGAAGGTCGTCGCGAGGGCGCGATACGCGAGCGATCGGACGCCGACCGGCTCGGCCGTCGCGCCCGAGATCACCAGCCCCTGGACCCGCTCCGGCCAGCGCGCAGCAACTGCCATCGCCACGTAGCCACCGAGCGATAGCCCGACAAGGACGGCCCGGCCGCCAGCGGTCTCGCGTTCGATCAAGTCGGCCACCTTGCGGGCTGCGCCGTCGAGGGTGAACGTCGTGCCGCCGGCGGAGCCGTGACCGGGCAGGTCCGGGGTGACGCATCGGAACTCGTCCTCGAGCGCCGCCGCCTGGGCCGCCCACGAGGCGCCCGTCAGTCGCGTTCCGTGAAGGAAGACGATCGTGGGCCGTTGATCGTGGCCGATCGAGATCATGTCCGTTCGGTGGTCCGGATGACCGTGGGCTCGAGGGGATTCGCGACCGGCCGGCTCCCCGATGCGCCGCGCTGGAGGAGCAAGGCCGCGGCGAGAATCGCAGCGCCGCCGAGGATCTGGATCGGAAGCAGCGACTCGCCCAGGAGCACGGCGGCGAGCGTCACCCCGACGAGCGGCTCGAGCAGCATGAGGATGCCGGCTCGGGTTCCGCCGATCGCCCGGATTCCCACGAGAAACAGAACCGACGGGATGCCGGCGGCGGCAACCCCGGTGAAGGCAGCCACGAGCAGGGCCCGTGGCTCGCGCAGCGGCACGTCCAGTGCGTTGCCCGCGATGATCGCGATGACGGCGCACGTGACGGCCGTGGACAGCATGATCCACGTCATCGCCTGGTCGGCCGGGAGGGTTTGGAACCGGTCGCGGCTGACCGTCACGAAAACGGTCTGCCAGATGGCTGCCACGAAGCCGAGCAGGAGACCGAGCGGCTGGATCGCGACGGACAAGCCGTCGCCATCGACGGCCAGTCCGCCGGCCACGACGAGGACCATCCCAGTGACAGCCAGGGCCAGCGCCAGCCAGCGGGTCGTGTCGAGCCGCTCGTGCCCGAGCGCGACGGCGACGACGGCGACCAGGGCCGGGTAGGTGTAGAACGCGAGCAGGGTGAGCGCCACGGTCGTGACCTCGAACGCCAGGAACATCGCGACGTTCAGACCGAGGGCCGAGATCGCAACGACGAGGAGACCGATCCCATCGCGCCGCCGGAGCGAGAAGGGATTCACGATCCTGCCGCCCCGCCGCGCGCGCACCGCCACGACGACGGAGATGACGAGGAACCCGAACAGCGCCCGCCAGGCGACGAAGCTCAGCGGCGCGAAGCCAGCGTCGTAGGCGAATCGGGCGAGGGGCCCGAGCATCCCGAATCCGCTCGCGGCCAGCACGACCACGAGCGACCCGATGAGGAGAGGCCGGTCGCGCACCGGAGCATGGTACGGGTGAGGTGCGCTCGAGGCCCGCGCGGGCCCG
>JACCVQ010000237.1 GCA_013698095.1 Chloroflexota bacterium | reverse complement strand
CGCGAATCCCACGCGCGGCCCCGCCGCGCACCCGAGGAGGACAACCCGATGATCGACCAGGACCGCGCGCTCGACCAGGACCGGATCCACGACGAGGTCCGCGCCCGCTACGCCGAAGCCGCGTTGGCCGCGACCGCTCGTCGCTCCGGTTCGGCCGCTCAGGCCTCGTGTTGCGGGCCGACCGGTGAGGCGGTCTTCGGCGAGATCCTGTACGCCGACGCCGATCGAGCAGGCCTGCCTGAGGCCGCCGTTCTGGCCAGTCTCGGCTGCGGCAATCCGACGGCCGTGGCCGAGCTCCGGGAAGGCGAGCGCGTGCTCGATCTCGGGTCCGGCGGCGGGATCGACGTGATCCTCTCGGCTCGCCGGGTAGGGCCGACCGGGCGAGCGATCGGCCTGGACATGACCGATGAGATGCTCGACCTGGCGCGACGCAATGCCGCCGAGGCGGAAGTCGACAACGTCGAGTTCGTGCGCGGCACGATCGAGGCCACCCCCCTGCCCGGGGCGTCGGTCGACGTCGTCATCAGCAACTGCGTGATCAACCTCGCTGCCGACAAGGCCGCCGTGTTCGCCGAGATCGCACGGGTCCTCCGGCCCGGCGGGCGAGTCGGCGTGAGCGACGTGGTCGCCGACGACACCCTCAGCCCGACCGAGCGGGCCGCGCGCGGTTCGTTCAGCGGCTGCATCGCTGGTGCCCTGTCCTTCGCCGAGTATCGAGCGGGCCTCGCGGCCGTCGGGCTGGCCGACGTCACGATCCGCCCGACCCACGCGGTGGGCGACGGGCTGCACGCGGCGATCGTCCAGGCAACGAAGCCGCTGGTCGCGATCGCGCCGAGCGACCTGCCGGCGATGCCCGACCTGCCCCGGGCGATCGCGATGCTCGATGCGGCCGATGCCGGCTGTGGCTGCGGAACCGGCGGCTGCTGCTGAGTCTCGCGGGCGCGACTTCGGGCGCCGGGTGACCGAACCGGCCGAGGAACGTCCAGCCGGGCGATGTGACGGATGTCCGTGCGGTTGAGGCACCGGCCAGCGCCCCACGTCGCCAGTGTCGGTTCGCGGGTTCCAAGGCTCTCTCCCCCCGATCGCCGGTCGTGTTCAGCGGCCGGCGGTCGACGTGTCTGAACGAAGCTCCTCGTCGTCGGCGGCCGGGGGCGGGTCGATGTGACCGTCAGTC
This sequence comes from Chloroflexota bacterium, assembly GCA_013698095.1. Taxonomy (GTDB): domain Bacteria; phylum Chloroflexota; class Limnocylindria; order Limnocylindrales; family CSP1-4; genus CF-46. The sequence goes on along the minus strand of JACCVQ010000237.1, from coordinate 17,031 downwards.
GCGAGATAGCTCCCGCCGCGATGACCGTCCGGACTCAACGTCACGCTGGTGGCAGGAGCCTCGGCCGCGCTCAACCAGCGAACCGCGAGACCCTCGGCTTGCTGCATCGCCACCCTCTCGCGACCCGACCGCTCGTCCTCGTCGGTGACCGCGAGAATCAGGTAGCCGAGCTCGCGGAAGCCGCTGTCCGTGCCGAGCTCGGCCGCCTGGCGACGATAGAAGTCGATCGACCAGCGGCCCAGGGCGACGGTCGTCGGGGTACCGCCCTGGGCCCGGACGATGCCGGCGGCGCGACCGCTCGCCCCCTGGCCGGCCACGCGGCGCTCCAGGACGACGACCCGGTCGACACCGTCCCGAGCGGCAAACCAACTCGCCCAGCCGCCGATGGTTCCGGCGCCGACGACGACGAGATCGGCCTGTTCGCGCTCGCTCATCGTGGCGAGCATAGGCGGGGGCCCGGGAGCGATGGATGTGGGGTCGCGCGGCGCGGTCCAGGGTCGCAGGCCGGATCAACCGTCCAGGGCAGCTCCCTCCACGCAGATCGCCGCCACGCCGAGGCGCTCGAGACGGGCGAAAGTCGGGCGGCGCCGAACCGTCCACGCGGCCACCTCCAGGTCCACCGCCCGCGCCCGGGCCAGCGCGGACCGGTCGAGGGCGCGCCACTCCACGGAGATGCCGCGGCAGCCGAGCTCACGGGCGATCCTGATCGTCGCCGGCTCCGCATCGCGAGCGTTGAGCCAGCGGGGCCAGGCCGGGGCGAAGCCGGCGATCCGCTCCAGGGCCGCCGGCAGGAACGACGAGACGACGGCTCGCTCGAGGCGCGGGCCGCGGCGGGTTGCGAGGACCTCGAACACGGGCCGGCCGAGGTCCTGCTTCAGCTCGACATCGAGGAACGCCCGGCGCGGAACGTCTGCGAGCACGGCCTCGAGGGTCGCCACGCCGATTGCCCCCAGCTCCCCGACATCAAGCTCGTCGACCCGACGATCGACGCCGTGGACCCGCTTCAGCGTGTCATCGTGGTAGCAGACCGGCGCGCCGCCACGGGCCGCCTGGACGTCGAACTCGAGTCCGTCGCAGGCAGGCACCGCGAGCGCGGCACGGAACGCGGCCAGGCTGTTCTCCGGAGCGCGGCGCCAGTCGCCGCGGTGAGCAAGGCGGAGTGCCGTCACCGTCAGCCGACGGCGAGGCGCGCAGCCAGCCCGAGGTGATCGGACGGGTACAGCCCCGGATCGTCAACGGCCGGTCGATCGAAGGCGAGCCGCGCCGATTCGACCGCGATCGAGCCGCGGACCCAGATGTAGTCGAGACAGCCCGCCGGCCCGTCGGTGTCGATCGCCGGCCCTTCCAGCCCGGACGGCCACGTCACATCCGGGTCGGATCCTTTCGCCTCGGCGAAGGCGGATCGAAATCCGTCTCCGCACATCCGGGCATACGCCAATTCGTCCGGCTCGGCATTGAAGTCGCCGACGACGACCTGGCCGTCCGCAGCGGGGGCGTCGGCGAGCCAGTCGATCAGGAGCCGCGCCTGTTCGTCGCGTTGGGCCTCGTCGGCCGTCACGTGGTGAAGGTGGGTCACGGCCACGAGGACCCGCCCGCCGCCGGCCAGCTCGATCACCGAGCGGATCGCCGAGCGCGTCAGGCCAAGGTCGAGCCGCTCCGAGTCGATCGCGACCAAGGGCTCCCGAACGAGCATGGCGTTGCCGTACTCCGGCCGACCCGCCCAGCCCCGGGTACTCTCGTAGCGACCGGCTCCGGCCGCCCCGATCACCCGGTCCTGTTGGAGCGCATAGACACATTCCTGGAGGCCGAGGACGTCCGGCTGGAGGGCCGCCATGTCGGCGAGCAGGAGCGGCAGGCGCTCGTCCCAACGATCGGCGAGGTTTCGGATGTTGAGGGTCGCGACGTGGAGCTTGTCCATCACGGCAGTGTGACGGGTCAGCGTTCTCGGGCGCTGGGCGGCGGCGCGCTGCCTCTCGCCCGCTCAGCCGCCGCTGCTTCCGAGGGGTGACGAAATTGGCAGCGTGACGCTGAACGTCGAGCCGCGGCCCTCCTCGGACTCAACCGAGATCCGGCCGCCGTGCTGCTCGACGACATGGCGCGCGATCGCGAGACCAAGACCCGTTCCACCGCCCCGGACCCGCACTCGATCGACCTTGTAGAACCGCTCGAAGATCCGGCCCTGATCGGCGCTTGGGATCCCGACCCCGTGATCGGTCACGGACAGGACGACCGAGCTGTCGCCCGCGCGAACGGCGACCCGGATCTCTGCCGGGTCGTTCAGCTCGCCACCATCCGCGACCCCGGGTGAGCCGCCGCCGCGATCGGCTGGATCGCGATCCTCGGCCCGGCCGAACTTCAGGGCGTTGTGGACCAGGTTGACGACGACCTGGCCGAGCCGCGCCTCATCGCCCCGGATCGCTGGAATACGCTCCGGGACATCGACCACGAGACGGAGACCCTGGCGCTCGGCGAAGACCCGGAGCCGCTCGGTCGCGTCGCGCGCAACACGTCCCAGATCAACGTCGTCGAGCAGGATGAGCGGACCGCCACCCTCGATCCGGGCGAGATCGAGCAGCTCGTTGACCATCTGGACGAGGTGACCGGTCTCGACTTCGATCTTGCCGATCCGGTCGCGCATGCGGGGCGGGACGCCGTCGCCGGCGGCCTCGGCCTCGCGGGCGAGGGTCTCCGCCAGGAGGCTGACCGTCGAGAGCGGGGTTCGCAGCTCGTGCGACAGGTTGTCGACGAACTCGGTCCGGATCTGCTGGAGGCGGCGGAGCTCGGACACGTCTTCGAGGACGACCCACATTCCACTCACCGGCGAGCGCCGCGCCCGGACGATCAGGATTGGGCCATCGGCACCGCTCAACCGATACTCCCCCGACGCCGCTCCACGGTCGCGGGCCGTGGCGATCATCTCCCCGACTCTCGCATCGACAAATGTTTCCAGGACGGTCCGACCGCGGAGCGAGCCGGGTGCTCGGCGGAGCAGGAGGTGGGCAGCCGGATTGGCGAGATCCACCGTGCCGTCCTCAGCCAGACGAACGACCCCGACGCCCATCAGGTCGGCCAGGTACGAGGCGTTGCGGACCTGCTGATCGAGCTCGGATTCGGCGCCATCGAGCCGGTCGCGGAGGCGCCGGACGAGCCGCGCGACGTCGGTCCCGTCGTCGAGCTCCAACTGCCTCCGGGCGGCAGCCGACCGGTTTGCGTTCCCGGCGATGGCCGCCCGTGTCGCGTCGAGGGTCCGCTCCCGGTCGAGGGCGATCCCGATCGCGATGGCAAGGGCGATCGCGAGGGCGCCCACGAGCGTGACGAAGATCCAGTCCATCGGACCCGAGGATCGCACAGCAGCCTGTCGGGCGGAGTAGGCTCTCGACGTTGCACGCCGCAGCCCAACGAAGCTCCGAACCTACGCGGGACGCCTGGTGACCGCGCCGTGCAACCCGCGTTCGAGCACCCTGGAGGAACGTTGCGTCTCCGCCTGATCCCGCGCGACGAGCGCTTCTTCGACCTCTTCGTCGAGGATGTTGCGAATGTCCTCGGCGGCGCCCGGCTGCTCGAGGCGATGCTCCGGACGTACGACCAGCCGGAGTCCAGGGCGGCGGAGATCCGGGTGATCGAGCATCGCGGCGACGAGATCAGCCACGACATCGGCCAGCGTCTCGAGGCGACCTTCGTCACTCCGTTCGATCGCGAAGACATCCACGCCCTGATCAGCGGCCTCGACGACATCCTCGACCTGATCGAGGAGGTCGCCGACACGTTCGTCCTGTATCGGGTCGACGCCCCGACCGGGACTGCGGTGGAGCAGGCCGCGATCATCGTCAGGCAGGTCGAGCAGCTCCACGAGGCACTGACCTGCCTTCAGGGCTTCAAGGGCCTGGAGCGCTACTGGATCGAGGTCCACCGCCTGGAGAACGAGGGCGACCGGATCGTCCGGGCGGCGATCGCCGCTCTCTTCAACGACGAGAAGGACCCGATCACCCTCGTGAAGTGGAAGGACATCTACGGACTTCTGGAGGCGACGATCGACATGGCCGAGGACGTCGCGAACGTCATCGAGCGGATCGTCATAAAGCACTCCTGAATCGGGAACTTCCCGGCTCGGAGTCGGTGCGCTCCGGGTCACACCATCTCTGTCCGGCAGCCTTGCCGAAGTGGCCCCGGTCGGCGGCGCGACCTTCCCTGTTCGTGATCAGCTGGCCGATGGCCGCACGATGCGGCCCCAGCCCGCAGGTCCGAGCGCGCCCGAAGCCGCCTCCCAGACGCACTCCCCGCGGACCCAGGTCGAGAGGACCCGCGCCCGGACCTGCCGCCCGGCCCAGATCGCCGCCGTGTCGCGCGAGCGCGTCAGCCAGTTCGCGGGATCGATCCGCCACGGGCCGCCGGTCTCGACGACCGCGAGGTCCGCGTCCGCGCCAACCACGAGACGCCCCTTCGCCGCAAGGCCGAAGATGCGGGCCGCATTCCCCGAGGTCAGCGCGAGGAGCCGGTCCAGTCGCAGCCGCTCGTCTTCGACCGCCGTCAGGAGCAGCGGCAGCATCGCTTCCAGACCGGGCGCGCCTGGGAGCGCCTTCCAGACGTCGCCGTCCGGCGGCGACTTCTCCTCGGGCAGGAACGGCGAGTGGTCGCTGCCGATCACGTCGACGTCACCGGCGCGGACTCGATCCCACAGACCATCGACGAGCTCCGCCGGGCGGAGCGGCGGGTTGATCTTCGCGAACCCGCCGTGGACGTCCAACGCGCTGTCGTCGAGGAACAGATAGTGCGGACACGTCTCGACCGTCGCGGCGACCCCGTCCGCCCGGGCGCGCGACACCAGGTCCACGGCGTGCGGCGTCGACGCGTGCGCGATCTGGATCCGCGCCCCGGCCGCCCGGGCGAGCTCGAGCGACTGGGCGACGCTGCTCTCCTCCACCACCGGCGGCCGCCACCGTGCATGGACCCTCGCATCGCTGGTCGGTCCGCCGCGGCGCAGCTCGAGCTCGCGCGCCACGAGCAGCTGCGGATCCTCGGCGTGCACGACCGACACGAGGCCGGTGCGCGCCACCATCCGCAGCGCCGCGAGGTACTCCGCTGCATCGTTGGCCACGAGCCCGACGAACTCGCTCTCCCGGCCGACTGGGCGCGGCGTGCGGAAGGTCTTGAACCCGACGGCGCCCGCCGAGGCCAGCCCCTCGATCGAGTCGACGTTGTCGGCGCCAGCGCCGCCGTACAGCCCGAAGTCCACGTGCGCCTTGGGCCCGACGAGGGTCAGCCGGCGACGCCAGATCTCGCCGTCCGAGACGGCCGGCGACGAGATCGGCATCTCCAGGATCGTCGTGATCCCGCCCGCTGCTGCCGCGGCCGTCGCCGTCCCGAAATCCTCGCGCCGATCGACCGACGGGTCCCGTGCGTGCGTGTGCGTGTCGATGACTCCGGGCATGACCAGCGCGCCGGCCAGCTCGACCGTGCGCCTCGCGTCAGGCGGGTCGGCGCCGGCTGGCACCAGGGCGACGATCCGGCCCTTGTCGATCGCAAGGGACCCTCGGACCTCGCCCTCCGACGTGGCGAGGCGGCCACCCGTCAGCAGCAGTTCGACCTCCACGCAGCGTCAGCCGGTGACCGTATCGGGCAGCAGCTCGGCGAGCAGCGCGCCGGGCTGAAGCTGTGGACCCTCCAGCCCGAGCCGGCGGAACAGCCAGTCGAGCGCCTCGGCGGTGATCGGCGCCAGCGTACCCGCGGGCTGGCGCACGGTCGAGTGCGCGATCGCGCCCCGGCGCTGGTACACGTGCTTGCGGATTGCAAGATTGGCGAAGGGCTGGTTCTCGAACCGGATGAGCGTCGCAAAACGGTCGAAGAGCCGCGCGGCGCCGTCGGTGTCGCCGGCAGACCAGCGTTGGACGATCGCGACGAGCACTTCCGGAAACCCGAAGCCGGTCATCGTGCCGTCGGCGCCAGCCGCGAGCTCCTCCAGCAGCATCCCGGCTCCCAGCCCGCCGACGATCGACACGCCGGGAGCAAGCTCGCGCAGCTTGCGGACCTTGGGCGGGGACGGCTCCTCCTCCAGCTTGACGATGCCGGCCTGCGGGGCGTCGTCGGCGAGGGCGGCCATGAACTCCGCGCTCATGAGGACCCCCGAGCTGGCGGGATGGTCCTGGACGACGACCGGGATCGTGATCGCGTCGCAGACCGCGAGGTAGTGGCGGCGGAGGGCGGCGTCGGTCGGCCGGGCGAGTGCCGGCGGGGCAAGCATCACGGAGTGGGCGCCGGCGCGCTCCGCTTCGAGAGCGTAGGCGACGGCGCGGTCCGTTGCGGAGTGCGTCACGCCGACGCACACCGGCAACCGCCCGGCGGTCGCACGGAGGATCCCGTGGATCACGCGAGCGCGCTCATCGTCGCCGAGCTTCGCAGCCTCACCGAGCACTCCCAGGATGGTCATCCCGGTCACCCCGGTCGCGACGACGAACTCCGCGAGGCTCGCGAGCGACGGCTCGTCAAGGTCGCCGTCGGGCAGGAACGGCGTCGGAACAATGTTCCAGACCCCGCCCATCGCCCGCTCGTCGCTCAGGACCGGCTCCCGGCGCGACTTTGCACGCGAGCGAGGTCGGCCAACGCCTGGGCGCCGTACCGCCCCAGGTCGAAGACCTGCGCCGCGCTCCTGGCTTCGAGCGCTCGCTCCACGCGCTCGATCAGGTTCGCCGGGTGGCCGACGAAGTCCAGGACGACCGCCTCACGCTGCTCCGCCGCCTCCACGAGGTCGTCAAGGCCATCGGGCAATGGAGCATCGAGCATCACGGGATCGAATCCCTGTGCCCGCCACTTTGCCTCGGACGCCGGTATCTGGCCTGGCCAGGGCACGACGACAAGGATCGTCCGGATGCCACGCTCGCGCAGACTGCGCGCGACGGCCTCGGCCGGCCGGACCAGCGGCCGATCGTTTGTCAGGTCGTGGAAGCCTCCCGCGCACAGGAGGAGGAGAGCATCGGCGCCCGCGTCCTCCGCGCGCCGAACGGCGGCCTGGAGACGCGGCGCGACCCATGCTTCATCGATGAGGATCTGGTGGCCAGTGGCAAGTCGGGTCGACAGCGGGTTCGCGGCGTCTGGCCGGATCGGCGGAACCGTGGCCGGGTCGATGCCGTCGAGGGCGCCCACCTCGAGGACGTGGACGTCGTCGGGCAGGACGGCCCGCACCTCCGCGACCAGGTCCGGGCGGGGCGACTGACCGATCTCGAGCGCGGCGACGGTGGGCATCGCGACCGATGGTAGAGGAACGGAAGCCCGCCGGTGATCCGGCCGACGCCCGATCAAACGAGGCGGCTGGTCGGCCGCCTCGTGATCTGGACGGATGAGCCTAGCCGACGACGAACTGGCCGACGGCCCGGCAGGCGCCGTGGATGTGGGGCGTCGAGACGTCGACCAGATAGCGACCGGGCGCCAGCACTTCGGCCGGCTCGCCGGGAGGTGCAACGTTGTAGTCGACGAAGAACTCGGTCACGCCCGGGATGAGGAACGCGAAGATGATCGAGCCCTCCCGTGTCCCGAGCCGGCGGATATCGATCCGGACCTCGACCGATCCACCGTTCGCGGACACGGGAACGTCGGAGACGGCGAAGCGATAGGCGTCGGTCGCTGCGCCCGAGGTCGGGCTGATCGTGAGTGAGCAGCTCGACGGGGCCGCCGACGCGGACGCCGGAGCGAGCATGACGACGAGCAGGGCAAGGACGAGCGTGAAGCGGCGCATGGGAATTTCCTCCGAAGGTATTCGAGAGTGGGAGGTCAGGCGGCGGCCGTGGCCCATTGCGCCGCGAGCCCGGCGTCAAAGGGCTGGGTGTAGCCGCACGCCCACACGAAGTGGTCGTCGCCAGCCACCAGGTAGCGCTCGCCGACCGCGAGATTCGGGCCCCCGGCCGAGGTGATCGCGGTCCCGGTCATACCTGCCGCGTCGAGGGTGATGCTCGTCTCGGCCGCGCCGCGGTACGCAGTGTGGACCGTGAACGTCACCTTCTCGCCGGCGATTGCCGTCACGGTGCCGTCAAAGGCCAGCGTCCGAGCGGCGATCGAGGCGGGACCCACATATGGCTCGACGCACATCGCGCTGCCTGTGCCCGTTGACGGACCTGGAACGACTGACGGGCCGCCGTTGCCACCGCCGACAAAGAGAACGAGGGCAACCGCCGCGACCGCCGCGACCGCGGCGGGCACGATCCGCCCCGCTGTGTGGCCCGGGGATGACCTGGTTGTCATGACTTCCTCACTGACCCTCGCGCGGATGCGGGCGAGGCTCGCGGAGGACAGGTCGTCATCGGCCACGGGATTGGCCGCGCGCAGTTCGTCGATCGAGTCCCTGTTCATGGCGTCTGTTCCCGTGGAGTTCTGCCCTCTACTCCCACCAATGTCCGGGAAAGCTCAGAACCTTTCAGGAGTTCGTCGGTGAAGCGTTTCCGCGCGCGGTGGAGGCGAATGGCAACCGCGTTGGCACTGATGCCGAGGACGACGCCGGCTTCGGCCTGGGTAAGCCCGTCCCAGGCAAGGAGCCGGAGCAGCTCCTGATCGGCCAGCGGGAGTCGATCGAGCGCCATCGCGGCAGGCGAGTCCGATGCCACCACGCTGGCCTCACTCGGCTGAGCGCGGAGACGGGCGATGAGTCCCGCGAACCGGCCGGCCGATCGGTGCTGGTTGGCAGCGACGCGCCGGGCCACCCCGAGCAGCCATGGCAGGGCATCGTCGGGCACGTCACCGATCCGGCGCCAGGCGACAGCGAACGTGTCGGCGACCGCATCCTCGGCATCGGCCTCGCTCCGGCTCCGCCGAAGGGCATACGCCAGGACACGCCGGTGGTATGCCTCGAAGATGGCCTCGAAACGTGCTGAGGCCGAGGCGTCAGGGGCCGACATGCCGGGACGACGCGGCGCCGTCCGGTCCGGTTCCCTGCCACGCGACGTGGGCCCTCCTCGACCGGTATGGCGAACGGACCTGTTGCGCCGCGACGCCCCTTGGACGCCTTTGCCGACCACGGCTGGACACGCCGCGAACGTCGGTTGGAATACTCCCGGGGAGTATCTGCTGAAGCCCCGCTGCCCGCCCCAAGCGCACGCCAACACGGTGCCGCAGGCCGAGGGCTTGGCGGTCATCGATGAAGGGATGCGCCGCTGGTACGAGAGCTGTTCGTGGCGCAACTCGTCAGGAATCTGCAACCTGACTGGGCGAACGGCAAGCTCGAGACGACTGCGTTGGGTAACAGCCTGACTGGATCGGGGCGCAATCTCCACGGAACGCTTCAGACCGAGGATCGAACATGCGATCGACCATGGATCAGCCCGTCCGAGCCAACAGCGCGGGGCGGACGCTCGAGGACATCGGCACGATTCTGGTCCGCTACGGACTGGCGCTCACGTTGATCTGGGTCGGCTTTCTCAAGTTCAGCTCGTATGAAGCCGAAGCGATCCAGCCCTTCGCCGCGAACAGCCCCCTCTTGTCGTGGGTCTACACCATCCTCAGCGTCCCGACGTTCGGATTGATCCTGGGCTCCGGCGAGATCGTTCTCGGCCTGCTGATCGCAGCCCGTCCGATCGCCCCGCGGATCTCAGCTCTCGGTAGCCTCGGGTCAGCGGTCCTGTTCGGCGTGACCCTGACATTCCTTCTGACCACCCCCGGTGTGTGGCAGCCCGGGCTCGGCGTGCCATTTCTATCGCCGATGCCGGGGCAGTTCCTGGCCAAGGACCTCACCCTCTTCGCGGTTTCGATCTGGACTGCGGGCGAGGCCCTTCGCGCGGCCGATGAGCCGCGCCCGATGGCCTGACGCCCCGCTGGTCCGGCCACATTCGTCAGGGAGTCAGCCGATGCACCTCTTGGATCTCCTCCGCGGCGCGATCGCCGGTGGGGTCGCGACATGGGTCATGGACCTCGTCACGACCGGCATGGCCCAGGGCCAAACGGCGGACGTGGCCGCGCGCGAGAAAGCGGCAATGCCGAACGGCCAGTCGGCAATCGCCAACCTGGTCGACCGCATCGACCAAGGGCTGGATCTCGATCTGACGAAGAAGGCCAAGGCGAACGCGGCCCAGGTCATCCATTACGGGCTGGGCGTGGGGCCCGGCGCGGCATACGCGCTGGCACGCAGGCATTCATCGAAGGTCCGGGCCGGGAACGGCCTGCTGTTCGGCGTTGCCCTGTGGCTCATCAACGATGAATACGTCAATGCCCGGCTTGGTCTCGCCGGACCGTGGAGTGCCTATCCCATCCAGACGCATTGGCGCGGACTCGTTGGCCACGCCGCCCTGGGAGTGGTGACGGATGCGGCGACGGGCGCGCTCGGTAGTCCTTCGCCGGGCGCTCACACGGCTGCTGGCTGACGCGTTGCTCGTGGACTCAAACGGCCAGCCCGCGTCATCTCCTGGTCATGGCCGAGGAAGCATGATGGCGCCATGACCATCGACAAGACGCACCAGGCCATTCGACCCGATGCCGAATTGAGCGCGGAGCAGTTTCGTGTGCTCCGACAAAAGGGCACTGAACGACCCTTCAGCGGAGCGCTCTGGGACGAGCACCGCGACGGCAGATATGTCTGCGCCGGCTGCGACACCGAGCTGTTCCGATCAGAGACCAAGTTCGATTCCGGGACGGGCTGGCCAAGTTTCAGCGCTCCGGCCGAGGACGGAGCCGTCGCCACCGAGACCGATCGGTCGATGTGGATGACACGGGTGGAGGCGCTCTGCTCGACCTGCGGCGGACATCTTGGACACGTCTTCGATGACGGGCCGGACCCGACCGGCCAGCGCTACTGCATCAATTCGGCGTCGCTGCGTTTCACGCCCGAAGGCTGAGGCGCAGCCCCCAATCGCACAAGGAGCGACACATGCCCGATCAACCCCGGTCCGACGGCCCGACCAGCAAGGAAGCGCTCGTCGAAAGCAGTAAACACCTGGACGACGATCCGAAGAGAAATCGCACGAGCCGACCGGATCCGGCCTCGAGTGCGGCCGACTTCACCGGCGTCGATCCGCAGGAATCATTGACGCGCGATGACCCGTCCAACGCGATCTTCCGCGATCGTGTGCCCGAGGAGCCGCGCCACTGAAGCCACGGCGCTGGGCATCGCCTTGCGAGCGGCTGGCACTCGCGGGCGAGACAGTGCAACGCCCCGAGCGATGCCCGGGGCGTCGAGAAGGCGGCGTCGAGTGACGTGCCGCGAGGCTCCTCGTTACGGCGTGAGCCAGACCCTGTAGTCGCGGATCGACTCGGGCGAGCCGTCCCGGGCCGACAGCAGGTATGCCCGCAGGATCCCGTACTGGGCCTTCGTCACGGTGTAGTCGATCTTGATGTCGAAGGTCCCGCGGCAGCCCGTTCCGCACGTCGCCATGACCTGCTCGTCGGCGAGGACCCGGCCGGCGCCGTCGAGGATCGCGATCCGGAAGGTGGCCTCGAAGACATTGGAGTTGCCGGTGACATGGGCCGGGTTGCCGATCGCCGCGTTGAACGCCGGCCGATCGACCCAGATGTCCGGCAGGAGGGCGTCGTAGTCGGCGCGCCCGACCGGCTTGTCGAGGACGACGCCCTCGCCGCTGAAGATCTCGGCTGTCTGGCCCTCGATCTGGAACACGACCGACTTGACCGTCGGGAACTGGGTGAGGGTGTAGACGACCTGGCCGAGTCGGGTCTGGACGGATGCGCTGCCGCCGCCGGACTCGAACTCGCTGGAGAGGTCGATGGTTGCGATGCCGTTCGCGATGCTGATGCCGAGGAGCTTGGAGCCATCGGGCACCGCGGTGCTGATCGATCGGGCGGTCTCACCGCTGGTCGGGCCGGCGAGGAGCGACGTGATCGCCGCGTTCGCAACGGACTTGGTCGCGGGAACTTCGCGGAGGACGGCCACAAGGCCCTCGCTCCCCTGCTGGCCGCCGAGCCAGAAATAGGACCGAACGATCGTGGTCTCGACCGGGCTGACGCTCGGGCTGGGCTCCACGGTGGGATTGGAGGGGGGGGGCGCGGAGCCGGTGGGCTGGCTGGTGGGCAGGTCCGACGGGGCGGGCGTGATATCGGGGCTGCCCTGGGCCACGGACGGCTCCGGTGCGCTGGCTCCCGGGGGCAGGGTGCCGAGGGCGCCACTGCCGCCACCGCAGGCGGCGGCCACCGCGGCGACGGCCAGGGCGATGGTGACGAGGTGGGTGGCTCGGTTTTGGAGTTTCACGGTCGATCCCTCCGGCGGTGGTTCATCGCCGCTCAGGCTGCTCGTCGTGAGTCGCCGCCCGATCGCCGTCCGGTAACGGTTCAGTCACGGGCAGGACGAGCTGGATTTCGAGCCCGCCGCCGGATCGGTTGCGGGCCAGGAGCTCGCCGCCCAGGAGGGCCGCGTTTTCGGCCGCGATCGCGAGACCGAGGCCGCTCCCGCCGCGGCGTGACGGATCGGCCATGTAGAACCTCTCGAAGATTCGGTCGAGCCGGTCGGGCGGGACACCCGGACCCCGATCGAGAACGGCAACGGTCACGTCCTCGGCCGTCGCCCGGACCCGGACCACGACGAGGGCGCCTGGCGCGTGCTCGCGGGCGTTGTCGATGAAGTTGGCGAGGATTCGCTCGAGACGGCGCGGGTCGCTGTCGATGACCACGCGTTCGTCGGGCAGCTCGAGGACGGCGTCTGGGTGGCGGGCCGCGGCCACACCGCGGACGAGCCGGCCGAGGTCGACCGGCTGGAGGCGGACCTCCTCCCCTGCCGCGTCGAACCGCGACAGCTCCATCAGATCCTCGACGAGGTCGCGCATCCGGCCGATGTCCTGGATGACGAGCTCGCCGGTCCGGCGGGCTGCGGGCGGGAGCGCGCCCAGGTGGTCGCGCAGGAGCGAGGCTTCCGCGACGAGCGCGGTCACGGGCGTGCGGAGCTCGTGCGAGACGTCGGCCACGAATCGGCGGTTCTGGGCCTGGGCGGCCTCGAGCCGAAGGATCGTGTCCTCGAGCGAATCAGCCATCCGGTTGAAGCGATCGGCCCATTGTCCGAACTCGTCGTCCGACGTCACGGGCACGCGCGCCCCGAGATCGCCGCGCTCGATCCGTTCGGCGGCTCGGCTTGCCTCGTCGACCGGGGCGAGGACGCCACGGGCCACGACGCGGGCCGCCACGACGGCGAGGACGACCGCGACCAGCGCGCCGAGGCCGAGAGCGAGCCGGAGCTGGCCGAGCGCCTGCTCGATCGCCGAGACATCGCGGACCAGGTAGATGGCCGGGCCTCCGCCGCTCGAGCGGCCGCCGACGATCAGGCTCGGCACGCCGCCGACGTCCTGCCACGAATACGCGATCTGGCCTTCGTCGACGAACCGGCGAACGCTGCCCGGGATCTGATCGAGCGTGCCCCGCAGGCTCGATGGGTCATACGTCGGTTCACCGCCCGGCGGGATGATGATCGACTCGAGTCCGCGGAACCGGAACGCCGCGGCGAGCTCCGGGATCCTGTCGGGCGCCGGCGGGCTGCCGAGGATCGATGGGGCGAGAACCGACAGGTCGAAGCGGGCCTGGTCGCGCGCATCGTCGAGCGCCTGCTGGTGGAGGCTGGCATCCACGAACAGCGAGGCGGCGATGCCGAGGACGGCGGCCGTCACCATGACGAGGGCAACGATCGTCGCGGTCAGGCGGGCGCGGACGCCGCCGATCATCACGCTGCCCCGGGAGTCGCTGCCGTCGGCCGCCAGACCCCGTTCAGCGGACGGCCTTGTAGCCGGCGCCGCGGACGGTCTGGATGAGCTCGGGCACAGCCGGATCGGCCTCGACCTTGGCCCGCAGGCGCTGGATCGCGACGTCGACCAGGCGCGAATCGCCGAGATAGTCGTAGCCCCAGACCCGATCGAGGAGCGTATCGCGGGTCAGGACCTGGCCGGCATGCCGGACGAGCTCGAGGAGGAGGTCGAACTCGGTTCGCGTCAGCGCGATGGCCTGGCCGTCGCGGGTCGCCTCGCGGCCGGCGACGTCGATCTCGATCGGGCCGAGCTTGAGCAGGCTCGTCTCGCCAGCAGCGCCGCCGGCCCGCCGGAGGGCCGCCCGAATGCGGGCGATCAGCTCCGGCACCTCGAAGGGCTTGCGGACGTAGTCGTCGGCGCCCGCCTCCAGCCCCACGACGACGTCCATCGTGTCGGCCCGGGCGGTGAGCATGACGACCGGCACGGTCGAGGTCCGGCGGATCTGACGGCAGACCTCGTAGCCGTCGAGGCGCGGGAGCATGACGTCGAGCAGGACCAGGTCGTACGGATCGGCCCGGAAGCGGTCGAGACCGTCCACGCCGTCCGCGGCGGTGGTGACCGCAAAGCCGGCCGCTCCAAGCCCGATCGCCGTCACCTCGCGGATCGACGGGTCATCCTCGACGAGCAGGATCCGGGTGTCCACGTGCACTCCTCGGTCAGCGCCCACGCGTCGGCGGTCGGGCTCGGGCCGAGAATAACGCCCGGCGCGACGACCGAGCCGGCCCAGCGGTCACCGTTCTGTCGCAATCACCGCCGGCGCGTCCGGCCGGCGGCCCTCCGCCGGCCCCCCCAAGGACCGTGAGCCTCATTGCTCGACCTTACCGCGCCGACGTGTCCGTGCCCCGGAGCCGCGGGCCCAGCAAGATGGCGAGCCGGAGCGTGAGTGCGGAGCTCAAGATCAGCTCCCACTCCGGCGGTGGCGCAATGCAGAGGATGAGCTCGAAGTTGGTGCGTTCGAGACAGATTGCAGCTCCCAGGGAGAGCTCGCGTTGCGCACGAACCACCAGAACGCTGAGCGCGCAGGACGCGCTCGGCGTCCGCGGTCGGAGAGGCGTCGGTCAGTCGGTCGTCGTGATCTTCCAGAATGAATCCTTCTTCACGATCTGACCGTCCCGAAATGTCCAGAGGTCGCAGCCTCGAACGTCGATCCGCTGGCCGGTCGTCGAGGTCCCCGACAACGTCCACTCGGACGCTCCCCGGTCGCCGTCGACGAAGTGCTCGTCGTCCTGGTAGCGGACGTCCGGGATGCCCGAGAAGCGACCGGCGAACCCCTCACGGATCTGGTTCTTGCCGACGAACCGTTGACCCCACCGCTCCGGGCCATGCGGACCTTCGAAGACGGCGTCATCCGAGAAGTGGCGAAGGATCCCGTCGAGGTCGTGCCGATCGAACGCCGCGGTGACCTCCCTGATCACGCGCATCGCCTCCTCATGCTCCATTCGCTTCCTCCTCAATCACGTCGGAACGGGTCGACGTCGCGAGCGTAGCGGACGACTTGACCCGACATTGCATGCGATCGATCAGTGTCCGCTGATGTCACCTGGTCCGCCGCTTGACGCGTCATGGCTCATCGACAGGACGGTAGTCACGACCCGAAGTCCCAGCGCTTCAGAAGTCCGGGATGAGCTGTCGTGGTCATGAGACTCGACACGATCGAGGTCGCGACCAGCCAGGGCTGTCTCAGCAAGGTCTATCCGGACGCTCCAGCCCGGATTTGCCCAATGTGCCATTACCCCGCGACGGACACGACGATTGGTCGCCCGGCGTCGACACATGGCTACCGGGCCTGGTCCGCGACGCAGTCACTGGGTCAAAGGTCTCATCGCGAACGGCATTCCTAGCGGCAGCGAGGCGATCGTCATAGACGGTTCGCGCTTGCCGTCCGAGCTACAAATCGTATATGACCAACGCCAGGCGGCACTTCAGGGTCCTGGGCGAACGGAACCGCGACTCGAGCATCGTCACGGCAATCGCTGGGCCCGAATGGATCGGACGATCCCGATGCTATCGGACGGCCAGCCGAAGGCATGCCGGAGCACCTGGATCTGCCGCGAGTGCGTCTTGCACGAATGGCGCGTTCCGTGAGTCCGTGAGTGCGCATGGCGGCCGCTTGATCTCGGGTCGGGATGTCTCGCGCGAGCGCCGTCGTTCTGGCATGGCAGCGGGCCCGTGCGAGACAACCTTTCAGCCGCTCCAACGAATGCGCGGCATGGGCAAGACCGCCAGCCTTCGGTAGGGCGTTCGGACTTCGCAGCGGGAAGATCCGCGGCGAGTGTTGTCTTACATCGAGAGGTGGGGCGTGAAGACACGAACTGGGGCGTCGGCCAGGTTCGCCTTCAGCTTTGCGCTCGGCTTACCGAGGACCTCGCCGACGAAGGTTCCCGTCGCGAAGACTGCCGCCGCCAGGTCGCCTTGGTTCGCACCGTGCTCGATGAGCGCCTCGGAGTTCTTGTACCGCTCGAGGACGATGCCCTCGGACTCATCGTCGTTGAGGTAGATGTCGTATTGCAGCGTGCCCGTGTCTTTGGTCCGCGCGATCTCCATGAGCTGAGCGGACAAACGCTTGAACTCCTCGACCTTGCCCTCATGGAACTTGACTCGAGCGATGCCCCACAACTCACTCACGGCTTCTCCTTCGTTTCGTGGACGATCAATCTCCGACATGATCACCTCGATGTGGCTCACCCGGCCTCGCTTCCGGTCAGAGCAATCGCCACAGCCTGTTCGGTGTCCATGGGATCGAAGCTAGGACCGTGACCTCGCATTGTGTCCGCCAATGACACCCGGGAGCCTCAGGAGACACGATCTGATGCGAGCCGGATCGCCACCAGCTCTTGGCCGTCGCTCAGCGTCCGAGTTTCGCATTCGACCACAGAGTCTGGGAGGAACTCCCAGGTCTCTGGGCCCGAGTCGTACGTTTCAGGGGCGATGAGCCGATAGCGGTCCTCGCCGAGCGCGGTTGCGGGAGCGGGGCGCCAGACGTTCACCGCCTCGCCTAGCAGCCTTACAAACACAATCCCCACACGGTGAGTCTACCCGCGACCTCTGGGCGGCTGGCGCAGCCCGGCCGGAGCTCCCAACCACGGGACCTCATGATCCCCAAGCGTCCTGTCGCTGGACGGCGATCAGTCGCGGCGGGCGGACCGGGCCAGGCGTTCGCCGGGGAGCTGCTCGAATGAGCGCGGGCCCGGACCCTGAGGTCGGCCCTGACCGGAGCCCTGGCCGCCGTTTGAACCAGCGAAGCCGGCCCGGTCGTCGCGGGCCTGATCGTCGCGACCCTGGCCGGAACGCTCGGCAGTCCAGTTCGGGCGCGGGCCGCGAC
>JACCVQ010000055.1 GCA_013698095.1 Chloroflexota bacterium | reverse complement strand
ACCGCGGCTGCGCCGGCGCGGACCGTCGCCCCCGCCCCGCCCCCGCAGCCGGCAGCCGGCAATCGCGTATCCGGCGTGGCCAGCTGGTACTGCCAGACCGGCCTCAGCGCCTGCCATCACGCTTATCCCGGCGGCATGTACGCGGCGGCCGGGCCGGCCCTCCGGGTCGGCAACTGGCGGGGCCGGACGGTGACCGTGTGCAGCGGCGGGAGCTGTGTGCGGGTCACGCTCGTCGACTGGTGCCAGTGCTACGGATCCCGGGTGATCGACCTCTACGGCGACGCGTTCCGCCAGCTCGCGCCGTTGAGCTCGGGGACGATCTCGGTCACGGTGAGCTGGTAGACGCCTCGGTCGCAACGACCCAGTCGTAGTAGTCCGTCGCCGTGACGGGCACGCCCCGGACATCGACCGCCGCGGCGACCTGCGTGCGGTGCTGGTGGCTGTGGGTCAGCGCCTGCAGCACGAGGTCCCTGGCCAGCATCCGGTAGCCGTGCCGGTCGACGAGCCGGTCGAGCGCCTCCTCGTCCAGCGACTCGATCAGCTCGACCAGTGCGTCCGCGTCCGCCAGCACGAGCCGCGTCAGCTCCTCCCACGGGGGATCCTCCGGTGGCGGCTCGAACGGGCGATCCGGGATCAGCGCCGTGAACCAGCGCTCGACGCCGGCGAGGTGCGCGATCGTGAGCTCGATCGTCCCGGTCGTTCCGGGCGCGGGCTCCCGCCGACGCGCCGGCGCCAGGCGGCTCGCCGCGACGAGCACCCGTTCGGTCGCCCCGCGGTTGTAACGGGCCAGGTCGACAAGCGTCCGGTCCGCCATCTCAGCGCGCCGGGACAGCGGCCGGCAGCCGCTCGATGCGGATGGCCGTCGCCTTGAACTCGGCCGTCCCGGACTTGGGATCCGTGGCGTCGATCGTCAGCAGGTTCGTCGCGACGTCGTCCTGGAAGTGGAGGGTCATGAACGTGAGCCCGGGGCGCAGCGAGGCGTCAACGCGGATCGGCACCTCCACCTGACCTCGTCGTGACACGACCCGGACGAGCTCGCCCTCGAAGAGGCGCATCGACTCGGCGTCCTCGGGGGAGATGTCGAGCGACTCGCCGCGCCGCATCGGCGTCGTGTACCCGGCCGTCTGCACGCCGGTGTTGTACGAGTCGAGCCGGCGGCCGGTCGTGAGGCGGATCGGGTAGTCGTCGTCGAGGCGATCGACCGGCGGGTCGTGGTCGACCGGCACGAACGGCACGCGGTTGCCCGGGACCGGGTCCTCCCACAGGCGACTGT
This sequence comes from Chloroflexota bacterium, assembly GCA_013698095.1. Taxonomy (GTDB): domain Bacteria; phylum Chloroflexota; class Limnocylindria; order Limnocylindrales; family CSP1-4; genus CF-46. Next base: position 10,885 of record JACCVQ010000055.1, on the reverse strand, counting down.
GGAGGAACAGCTCGCCGGGGTGGTCCTCGTCGTAGCACGGCCACTGGATGCCGCCGAGCTCCTCGAGCCGCCGGTAGGTCATCCCGGCGTGCACCGGTGACAGCGACCGGAGCTCGTCCCAGCAGTCCTCCGCGGAGGTCCAGCCCCAGTCCTGGCCCATCCGCCGAGCGAGCTCCTGGACGATCCAGAGGTCGTCGCGCGCCTCGCCCGGCGGGTCGAGTGCCTTGCGGACGCGCTGGACACGCCGCTCGGAGTTCGTGACAGTCCCCTCGCTCTCCGCCCACGACGCGGCGGCCGGGAGGACGACGTCGGCCAGCTCGGCGGTCTTCGTCAGGAAGATGTCCTGGACGACCATGAAGTCGCGGGTCTCGAGGAGATGCCGGGCGCGCTTCTGGTCCGCCTCGGACTGGACGGGGTTCTCGCCGATCACGTAGAGCGCCTGAAGCTCGCCGCGCTCCATGGCGTCGAACATCCCCGACAGGTGCCAGCCTCGCTTCGGGGGCACGGTCACGCCCCACGCGGCCTCGAACTTCGGGCGCAGCTCGTCGTTCTCGACGTGCTGGAAGCCGGGCAGCCGATCCGGCAGCGCGCCCATGTCGCCGCCGCCCTGGACGTTGTTCTGGCCACGGAGCGGGTTGACGCCACTGCCGTACCGCCCGACGTGGCCGGTCAGCAGGACGAGGTTGATCAGCGCCACGACGTTGTCGACGGCGTTGTGGTGCTCGGTGATGCCGAGGGTCCAGCAGATCATCGCCCGGTCCGCCTTCGCGAAATCGTGGGCGAGATCGCGGATCGCGTCGGCCGGCACCCCTGTCTCCCGGGCGGCGTACTCGAGCGTGTACGGCTCGACCTTCGCCCGGTAGGCCTCGAAGTCGACCGTCGCCCGCTCGATGAACTGCGTGTTGTGCAAGCCGGCGGCGATGATCTCGCGGCCAACCGCGTTGGCCAGCGCGATGTCGCTCCCCACGTCGAGACCGAGCCACACGTCGGCCCACTCCGCCGAGCTCGTCCGCCTGGGGTCGATCGTGTACAGCCGGGCGCCGTTCCGGACGCCCCGGAGGAGGTGATGGAAGAAGATCGGGTGCGTCTCGCGGGCGTTGCTGCCCCACAGGACGATCACGTCCGTCTCTTCGATCTCACGGTATGAATTCGTGCCGCCACCGGCACCGAACACGGTCGCCAGACCGGCGACGCTGGGGGCGTGTCAGGTGCGGTTGCAGCTGTCGATGTTGTTGCTACCCAGCACGGACCGGCTGAACTTCTGCGCTGCGAAGTTGACCTCGTTGGTCGCCTTCGAGCACGAGAAGACGCCGAAGGTCGTGGGCCCGTGCTGCGCCTTGGCAGCCTGGAAACCCGCGACGACCCGGGTGAGAGCCTCGTCCCAGCTCGCGGGGCGCAACGGCGCGTCCTTGGAGTCGCGGACGAGGGGCTGGGTCAGTCGAACGTAGTCCTTTGGCACGGGCGCCTCCTGCGAATCGACGACCCCGCGAGTGTAGCGCCGGCCCGCCCGGCGGGTCATGATGACGGGCCATGATCCCGCTCACCGGCCGCGACGACGAGCGCCGCCTCATCGACGCCGTGACCGAGCGTGTCCGCGCCGGCGGCCCCGCGGCGCTGGTGCTGGTCGGGCCGGCCGGGGTGGGCAAGAGCCGGCTCCTCGGCGAGTGGGCGGACGAGGGGGTTCGCCGCCTCGACGTCGTCGGCTATGAACCCGAGAGCGGCGTCGCGTTTGCTGCGGTCGGCGGTCTGCTCGCGAGCCTCATCGGGCCCGAGCCGCTGGGCCGCGTCGTGACCGGAGATGCTGGCGGTCCGCCCGAGGGCTTGCGCGTCTTCGAGGCCGCCTTCGCCACGCTCGCCATGGCCGGCCCCATCGTGCTGGTCGTGGACGATCTCCAGTGGCTTGACGTTTCGTCGGCCGCCCTCGTCCATTACCTCGCCCGCGGAGCCCTGGCGTCCGATCTGCCCGTCGGCTTGATTGTCGCCACGCGGCCCGGACCGGAGGCCGCACCGCGGGTCGAGGCTATCGAGCGCCTGTTCAGCGATCGGGGTGAACTCGTCGTCCGCGAGCTCGAGCCGTTGACGGAGGCCGATTCGGTCGCTCTCGTCCAGGCTGCCGCGCCGGGCCTGACCGACGTCGCGGCCAAACGGATCTGGCAGCGGGTCGGTGGGTCGCCCTACTGGCTGCTGGCCCTGGCCCGGGCGCCGGACGTGGAGCCGGCCCTGGTGCTGCGCTCGCGCCTCGATCGCATCTCGCCCGATGCAGGGACGGCGCTCGGCGTGCTCGCGGTCGCAGGCAGGCCGATCGAGAGGTCGACCGCAGGGCGGGTCCTCCGCTGGCCCGAGCACCGACTCGACGGAGTGGTTCGCGATCTCGTGCGGGCCGGGCTGATCCGCGACGACGTCGAGGGCCTGCGGCCCGTCCACGATCTGGTCCGCGAGGCGGTTGCGGCCGACCTGCCCGACCGCACCCGGCGAGCGCATCACTCGCGCCTGGCCCAGATCCTGGAGGCCGAGGCTCGCGGCGACCTGGCCGAGCTTGCCGTCGCCCTCGATCACCGGATCGCGGCCGGCGAGCCGGCGGTCGAGCTCGGGCTGCGCCTGGCGTCGGCTCCCGGCCGGCGGCTGCTCGGGGTCGACGGTCTCGGCGTGCTCGATCGGGTGATCGACGCGTCCGATGACGCGGCGCCTGGTCGGGACCGCCTGCGCCTGGAGGTTGCACGGCTCGCGACCGAGCTTGGCGCCTCGCCGATCGCCTTTGCCCGTTGGCGCGAGCTGGCCGCGGACGGTCCCATCGAGTCCCGGTTGGATGCCCGACTCGCGGCGGCGAATGAGGCCTACCGTCTCGGTCAAGCGGACGACATGCACGCTCTGATCCGCGATCTGGACGCCAGCCACGACGACCTGACGGCCCTCGAGGCTCGGACACTCGAGGCGCAGAGCCTGCTCTGGCTGGAATCGCGGTTTGCCGACGGGCGGGCCCGCGCAGTGGACGTCATCGCCCGCGCCCGGACGCTTGCCGCCGGTCTCACCGGGGACGAGCCCGACGACCATCGACGACGCGTCGGCGGGGCCTACCGGGCGGCCTTGAAGGTGGCCTTCGAGGCGGCGATGCAGGCCGAGCAATGGCAGGAGCAGTTCGAGCTCGCCGGCGAGCTGGTGGAGGCATCGCGGGGCGTGGGTGGTCGGGCCCATGTCGAGGCGCTCCTCTACGACGGCATGGCCCATCGCTACATCGGCGATCGCCAGTCCTCAGCCGAGCGCTACCGCCTGGCGCACGCCGTGGCGACCCGGGAGGTGCTGCCCGACCAGGTCGTCGAGGCAGGAACCTTCCTCGCCTCGACGCTCGAGACCCTCGGCCGGCTCGACGAAGCCCTGGCGGTCGCGCTGGCCACAGCCGAGCTTGCCGAGCGGGTCGGCGACTATTCGAGGCTGCGCGCGCGACCGCGAACGATCGTTCCGGAGATCCGCCTGTCGCTGGGGCCCTGGCGGGAAGCCCTCACCGCCATCGAGGCCGACGCCGACGGCCTGGACCCGCACTACCGGCTGACCCTCTGGCAGATTGCCGCGTCCGCGGTGTCGAGGATCCAGGGCGCGCCAGCCGTCGAACGGATCAGACGGATGGTCGATGCCTCGCTGGCCGACGCGGAGACGGCCGGCTGCCCGCGCTGCCGACGCGAGGCGCAGCTGGTCAACGCCGTCTCGCTTGCCCGGGTCGGTCGTACCGCGGAGGCCCGCGAGCTGCTCGATGCCGCGCGGTCCGGGGTCCCCGAGGTGACCCTCGAACCGTACGTCGCCGACATGCGCGAGTGGGCGACGGCCTTGTTGGTCGGAGCTGATGACGGCGGCAGCGACCGCCTTGTCGACGTCATCGAGCGCAACCGCCGAACCGGCCGAACGATGGACGCGATCTGGGCAACCATCGACCTTGGGCGGGTTCTGGTCGAAACCGATCCCGCGCGATCGGCCCGGGTCCTGCGCGAGGCTGGCCTCGAAGCCGAAGGCCTCGGAGCGAGGACCCAGGCCCAGGTCGCCGATCGACTGTTGCGCGGGCTCGGCCAGCGAACGTGGCGGCGCGGTGCGGCGGGTAGCGGGCCGCTCCAGCTCACCGATCGTGAACGCGAGGTCGCGGCCCAGGTCGCCGCCGGGTCGAGCAACGCCGAGATCGCCGACAGCCTGTTCGTCTCGATCAAGACCGTCGAGCGCCACGTGTCCAACCTGTTCGCGAAGTTCGGTGTCCGGAACCGGACGGAGCTCGCCCGAAGCTGGAGCGCCGTCCGGACCGAGGGTCGCGACGTCTGAGGGTTCTCCCCGATGAGCCGGGCCCGGGTCCGGGTGCAGTCTGGCGTCGTCCATTCGGACGGAAATTGAAGCGGTGGAGGTCAACGTGGGGGTCGCGGTCCTGTTGCTCGGTGCCCACGACGGCGAGATCGGCGTCTCGCCGGCGCTGGCTCCGGCTCTCGGGCGGCTCGGCGTCACCCACGTCCAGTTCGTCAGCGACGAGCGTGGCTTCGGGGTCATCGTCGAGGGCTGGGCGTTCGATCCAGACTCGGCCGGTGAGGTCGCCGACCTGCTCGGGCGGGCCACCCAGCGCGTTCTCCGTCCCCTGCTCGATGTCGCGATCAGCGACGAACCTGGAGGTCCCGTTCATGCGTAATCGACGCGTCATGGCGCTCATCGCAGCGGCCGCTCTTGCCCTCGCGATCGGTGGCCCGGTCTCGGCCCATCCGCACACGGTGTCGGTCGCTCACCAGGGTGCCGGCCAGGTCATCGCCAACGGCCAGAACCATGCCGGCTACAGCAGCGGCCTCGCATGCGGCGGCGATCCGGCCGCTTATGGCCTCGAAACCGCGCACCACGGCCCCGATGCCGGGACGCCCGGCAACGGCGACGGCTGCTACCTCACGACCGGCGGCGTGGCCCCGAGGTTGGACATCGCCAACCCGGTCATCCGCTAGGGTCGAGGTCCGGATGGATGCCCCGGCCACTGGCCGGGGCATCGCCATGCGTCGCGCCGTCGTCGTCCCGGATCGAGCGCCTCGCCTCCGCTCTCGTCACGAAGTCGGCAAGAACGTCGTTGAACGCCGGGTCCTCCCGGTGGGGGCCGTGGAAGGTCCCAGGGAACACGGCCACTTCGGAATCCAGCTCGCTCGCCAGGCGCTCGCAGACTGCTCCGAAGACGCGCGGCGCTCAGCCGAAGAGGGCGTTCAAGGTGCCGTAGTCCGCATCACGCTCGAGCATCGTCTCGTAGTGGCCCTCGTCCAGGAACTGGAGGGCCGCCCGCCGGGCGATCCCGGCCGCGGCCTGGGCGATCCCCGAGCCCGCGCTGATCCGGGCCACGCCGAGCGCCGCCAACTTCGCGACCGGCGGCAGGTCGGCCACGACGAGGACGTTGACCGGCAGGCTCGACCCGGCGGCGATGGCCCGGATCGCCTCGGGATCCGCGACGCCCGGGACGAACAAGCCGTCGGCGCCGGCGTCTGCGTAGCGAGCGCCGCGGGCCAGCGACTCCGCGATCGCCTCTTCAGCGGGGACAAGGCCGCGGAGGTAGACGTCCGTCCGGGCGTTCACAAACAGCGACACGCCGGCGGTCGCCGCCGCCGCCCGGATCGCCTCGATCTTGGCGACGAGCAAATCCGGCGATGCGCTCCCGTCCTCGATGTTGATGCCGATCCCGCCGGCGTCGATGATCGCCCGGACATTCTCGGCAACCGTGGCCGGGTCGTCGGAGTAGCCGCCCTCCGCGTCAACCGAGACCGGCACGGACACGACCCGCACGATCTCCGCGACCGCCTCCGCGAGGACGGCCGGGGGGATGGCGTTGCCGTCGGGGTAGCCGCGCGCCCAGGCAAGGCCGGCGCTCGTGGTCGCGATCGCGGCCGCGCCGCAGGTCTCGAACAGCCTGGCGCTGCCGGCGTCCCAGGCGTTGGCGATCAGGATCGGTCGGCCCCTCACGTGAAGCGCGCGGAAGGCGTCCGCGCGCGTGGCGGAGTCAGCGCTCGGGGTGGGAGTCATGGGCGGCGTCCTCGTCGATCGGCGGGTTCAGCGGTCAATATTGGAACACCATCGAGCCCGACATGGTTGCAGCGGTCACGCTCAGCATCGCCAACGATCACCCGAGCGGCTTCCGGACATCGCTCCGGGCGCGGCGGACGATCCGGATGAACTCCCGGAGGTGGGAGACCGGCCGGATGTGCGACGGGGCGCCGGCGTAGATCGTCCGGATCGGGACCCAGGCGATCGTGCCGCCGAGCCGGATGCAGGTCGTGATCTGCTCCACTTCGAACGCGAAGCCGGCCTCGTCGCTTGTGAGGGCTGCCTCGGCGAGCCGCCGGGAAATCAGCCGGTAGCCCGACTGGTTGTCGGGAATGTCCCGACCGACGGCCCATGAGAACGCCATCCGGCCGATCTCGTTCGAGAGGCGCCGGATCGGCGGCATCGAGCGGAAGGTGCGGCGACCGATGATGAGGTCGGGCCGCGGCTCCTGGTCGGCCGGCGGCGTCGCCCACGCGGCCACGAAACGCGGGATCTCGTCGGGATCGTGCTGGCCGTCGGCGTCGAGCGTCAGGATCGCGTCGGCTCCCTCGTCGAGCGCCTTCCGGAAGCCAGCTCGCAAGGCCGCGCCTTTGCCCTGGTTCGGCCGCTGCTCGATGACCATCGCGCCGGCGGCCCGGGCGACGTTTGCCGTCGCGTCGGGCGAGCCGTCGTCGACGACGATGACGGGAAGGTGCTCGCGTGCCGCGGCAACGACGGCTCCGATCCTGGGCGCCTCGTTGTAGCCGGGGATCAGGGCAATGATCACTCGAGCCGAACGCCCGGCTGGTCGGCGTCCTCAACGCGGCCGACGATCCAGTGCTCGACTGCACGCTCGATCAGGTCGGCCCGGACCGAGGCCAGTCGATCGGGAGCGATTGCGGCCAGCAGCCCGCCCGACGTCTGCGGGTCATGGGCCAGCGTGACGAGCTCGGGCGCAACACCGTCGCCGAGGCTGAGCGAAGGCAGGACGAAGCGCCGGTTGTGGGCAGCGCCGTCGGTTTCGACGCCGGCCGCCGCCAACGCGACAGCGCCCCCGAGCGCCGGCAACATCCCGGCCTCGAACACGAACCGCGTCCCCGACCCGCGGGCCATCTCGAGGCCATGGCCCAGCAACCCGAAGCCCGTGACGTCCGTCGCCGCCGCGATCCCATGGGCCACGAGCACCTCTGAAGCGGCGCGGTTGAGCGCCCGCATCTGGTCGACCGCGGTCGCGAGGTCCGCGGCGGACGTCCGGCCTTGGCGCTGACCGCTGACCAGAAGCCCGGTCCCGAGCCGCTTCGTCAGCAGGAGGATGTCACCGGGCCGCGCGCCCCCTTTCCGGAGCAGCTTGTCGGGATGTGCCGCGCCGATCACCGCCAGCCCGTACTTCGGCTCGGGATCGCGGATCGTGTGGCCGCCGGCCAGCGTCCCGCCGGCTTCGCGGACCTTGGACGCGGCCCCGTCGAACACCGCGGCGAGGGTGTCCCGCGGCAGGTCCTCGGGGAATGCCGCGATCGACAGCGCAAAGAGGACGCGGCCACCCATCGCGAACACGTCACTCAATGCGTTTGCGGCCGCGATCTCACCGAACGTCCTGGCGTCGTCGACGAGGGGCGGGAAGAAGTCGAGCGTGCCGATGATCGCGAGCTCGTCGCTGATTCGGTACGCGGCCGCGTCGTCGGCCCGAGCCAGCCCGGCGATCAGCTCGGCCGGCTCGGGCTCGGAGCCGCCGGCGCCCAGCCCGCTCAGCGCGTCGGCCAGGAGATCCGCGCCGAGCTTCGCGGCACAGCCGCCGCAATCGGTGAGCTCGGTCAGGCGGATCGGCGCCAGGATCGCGGCGTCCAGGGTCGGCATCAGCGCGATCATAGGCACGGACAGACGGAGGCGCCGGTGAGGCTCGGGAAGCGAGTCTCGTCGGCGCCAACCATTGAGACGACGGCCCGGGCCGAAACTCATCGGGCGCTACCATCGTGCCAGGGGAGTGGTTGGGTCCCGGTGGGTTCCCCGGTCTTCAAAACCGGTGACGCTGCGCTCAGCGCGGCGTGGTGGGTTCGACTCCCATGCGCTCCCGCCAGCACCTGCGGAGGATCGATGACGACGATGGCCCGGGCGAGACCGCCGAGCGTCGACCGCATCCTGGGGATCCTTGCCGCCGAGCAGGTCGAGGTCTCCGAGCGTGACGCCCTCGTCGCCCTCGTCCGCGACGTCCTCGAGGAGGAGCGCCAACGGCTGGCCGCCGGCGCACCGCCGACACCTGATGGTGAGCTCGCCGACGCCGTCACCGATCGGCTCGATCGGCTCGATGACCCCGAGCTGACGATCCCGCCCCACGTGATCAACGCCACGGGCGTGATCCTCCACACGAATCTCGGCCGGTCGCCATGGCCGCGCGCTGCCCGCCTCGCGGCCGTGGCGGCGGCCCGGTCGTACGGCTACCTCGAGTTCGATCCCGAGTCCGGCCGGCGCGGGCAGCGCTTTCGGGCTGGCGAGGACCACCTCGTCGCCATGACCGGCGCCGAGGATGCGCTCGTCGTCACGAACAACGCCGCCGCCCTCGCGCTTGCCGTCGGCCTGGCTGGTCGCCGCGGCGCCGTCGTGGTGTCGCGCGGCGAGCTCGTTGAGATCGGTGGCGGCGTCCGGATTCCGGACGTCCTCGCTCGGGCCGGGGTCCGACTCATCGAGGTCGGGACGACGAATCGGACCCGGGCCGCCGACTTCGAGGCACCCCTGGCGGCCGGTGCCGCGCGCGTGGTCCTCCGGGTCCACCCCTCGAACTTTGCGATCAGGGGCTTCACCGAGTCGGCCGATCTCGCCGAGGTGGCTGCGATCGCCCACGAGCACGGGGCCATCGTCGTCGACGACCTCGGTTCCGGGGCGCTCCTCGACACCGCCTTGTTCGGCCTGGCCCACGAGCCGACTCCGAGCGAGCGCCTCGCCCAGGGCGCCGACCTCGTCCTGTTCAGCGGCGACAAGCTCGTCGGTGGGCCGCAGGCGGGGCTGGTGGTCGGCCGGGCGGATCTCGTCGAGCGCCTCCGTCGCGATCCGCTTGCTCGTGCCGTCCGGCCCGACAAGGCGATCCTTGCCGCCGTGGCCGCGACGCTGGCGGTGTATCGCGCGGGGCGGGCGGCCCTGGACATTCCGATCTGGCAGTTGATCGCGCGCGAGCCCGCCCAGCTCCGGGCGCGCGCCGAGTGGATCGTCGGGACTGCCGCTGGCGCGACCGGCCGCTCGGACATCGACATCGTGGATCTGGAGTCGCCGGTCGGTGGCGGCTCGCTGCCCGGTCAGGTCCTGCCGTCGGTCGGCGTTGCCGTGCCATTCGCCTCGGCGGCCCGCGCGGCCGCCACGCTCCGGTCGGGTCCGGATCGAATCCTCGCCCGGATCATCGACGACGCCATCGTGTTCGACCTGCGGACCGTTGCCCCCTTCGACGACGGCACGATCGTGCGCCGGATCGGCGAGCTGGCAGCGCCTCGACGATGACCGTCGTCATCGGGACCGCCGGCCACATCGACCATGGCAAGACGACCCTGCTCCGGGCATTGACCGGGATCGACGCCGACCGCCTCCCGGAAGAGCGCGCGCGCGGGATGACCATCGACATCGGATACGCCCACGTGGCGATCGACGACGGGACCGAACTCGACTTCGTCGACGTTCCCGGTCACGACCGGCTGGTCGGCAACATGCTCGTCGGTGCCGGCGAGATCGACGCGGCGCTGCTCGTCGTCGCTGCCGACGATGGGCCGCGGGCCCAGACGTTCGAGCATCTCGAGCTGCTCGACGCGCTCGGGATCGGGATCGGCCTGGCGGTCGTGACGAAGATCGATGTCGTTCCGGCGGAGCGGATCCACGCCGTCGCGGCCGAGGTCTCGGCCCTGCTTGAGGGGACGAGGCTGGCCGGTTCGCCGGTCCTGCCGGTGTCGGCGACGAGCGGCGAGGGCCTCGCGGATGTCCTCGCCTCCCTGGTCGCCGTTCGCGACCGCGTCCTGGACGAGCCGCGACACGCTGAGCCGGGACACGCCGGCCTGCGGTCCGCCCGGCTCGCGATCGATCGCGTGTTCTCGGTCCGGGGCCGGGGCACGGTCGTGACCGGGACGCTCTGCAACGGGACGATCGAGACCGGCGCCAGCCTTCGGATCGTGCCGGACCCCGACGGTCGCTCCGTCCGCGTCCGGGAGGTCCAGGTCCACGGTCGGGCGGTCAAGCGGGCCGGACCGGGTCGGGTCGCCCTGAACGTCGCCGGAGCAGAGGCGGTCGCCGTGCTCGAACGTGGAACGGTCCTCACGACCGACCCGGCCGTCGTCGCCACGGACCGGTTGCTCGTCGCGATCCGGCCGTCCGTCGTGCTGGGGCGGGCGGGCTCGGGGTCGCACGGTCGGCGCTTGCACGGGCTGCCCACCGACCGGACACCGGTCACGATCCACCTCGGCACCGGACGGACGTCGGGCAGGCTGGGACGCGCCGGACGCGATGGCCAGGATCTCGCTGGTGGTGAGGGCTCGGCGATCCTGCGTCTCGACCGGCCGATCGCCGCTGCGCCGGGTGACCGGTTCGTGCTCCGTCGTCCGTCTCCGGCCGTCACCCTCGCCGGCGGCCGGATCCTCGATCCGCTCCCGCCGCGCGGGATCGCCCGGCGCCGGACGACGACGGAACGGCTGACGGCGCTCGCCACGGCCGACCCGATGAGCACGGCCTGGCAGACCGCCCGGCTCGACCTCCATGGCGCTGTCACAGTGGCTGGGCTCGCGACCCAGCTGGCCGACGACGTGGCCGCCGCGATCGACGCTCGCCTGATCGAGGCCGTCGGTCAGCATGGCGTCGCTCGATCGGCGGAGCTGATCCAGGCCGGCGCCGCCGCGCTGCGCCGATC
>JACCVQ010000224.1 GCA_013698095.1 Chloroflexota bacterium | reverse complement strand
GAGCCACCCCGGCGCTCCGGAGCCCGGGCGGGCCTGGCGCGAACGGTCAGCGGCCGGCGGGGCGCTCCCAGCCCTGTGCCGGCAACGGCTCGCAGCGGAGGGGCTTGTCCTGGCGATAGCCAAGCGCGTACTCGGCCTGGATCACCGTGTGGAGCTGGCTCGTGCCCTCGTAGATGACCGCCGCCTTCGAATTCCGCAGGTAGCGCTCGACCGGGAACTCGTTTGAATAGCCGTTCGCGCCATGCACCTGGATCGCGTCCATGGCCGACTGGACCGCGTGCTCCGTGGCGTGCCACTTCGCGAGCGACGTCTCGCGGGTGTTGCGCAGGCCCTGGTTCTTGAGCCACGCGGCGCGCCAGACGAGCAGCCGGCCCATCTCCGTCCCGGCCGCCATCTTCGCCAGCATCTGCTGGACGAGCTGATGACGGCCGATCTCCTGGCCGAACGTCTCGCGCTCGTGGGCGTACTTGAGCGACGCGTCGAGGCACGCCTGGGCGAGCCCGACGGCGCCGGCGGCAACCGTGAACCGCCCCTGGTCGATCGCGCTCATCGCGATCAGGAAGCCCTCGCCCTCCTCCCCGATTCGGTTCTCGACCGGGACGACGCAGTCATCCAGGTGGATCACCCCGGTGTTGCCGGCACGGATCCCCAACTTGCCGTGGAGCGTCCCGGTCGTCAGTCCAGCCATCCCGCGCTCGAGCAGGAACGCGGTCACGCCACGCCAGCCCTTCGAGCGGTCGACCGAGGCGAAGACGAGGAAGTGATCGGCGAGGTCGGCCAGGCTGATCCAGATCTTCTGGCCATTCAGGCGGTACGAGTCGCCGTCGCGCCGGGCAGTGGTCGCCAGGTTCGCCGCATCCGTGCCGACCCCGGGCTCGGTCAGTCCGAATGTGGCGAGCTTCTCACCCTTTGCCTGCGGCACGAGCCAGCGGGTCTTCTGCTCGTCGGTCGCCCACTGGAGGAGGGCCAGCGAGTTCAGCCCAACGTGGACGCTCTGGACCACGCGGAAGGCGGTGTCGGCCCGCTCCAGCTCCTCGCACAGGATCGCGAAGCTGACGTAGTCCATCCCGGCGCCGCCCCACGCCTCGGGGATCGGGGCACCGAGGAAGCCCTGCTCGGCCATCCTCCCGAAGATCTCGCGATGGACCTCGCCCTTCTCGTCCCACTCGCGAATATGGGGCAGGATCTCGGCCTCGGCGAACGCCCGGGCAGCCTGCTGGACGAGGCGGTTCTCGTCGCTCAGCGTGAAGTCGACCATGGCCCGAATGCTAGCCCGTGGACCCACTCGCTCGTCGGGCCGGAGCCGCTGGCATACTCGGCCGATGACCGAAGCCGTCCCCTCTCCTGCCCTCCCCGCCGACCTGGCGACCGTCGCCGACAACCTGACCCCCGTCCTCGGCCGCTACTTCGAGCGGAGCTGGAGCCATGGCGAGGGCCATCGCCTGTTCGACACGTCCGGCACCGCCTACCTCGACTTTGCCAACGGGATCGCGGTCACGGCGCTCGGTCATCACCACCCGCGGGTCACGGCCGCCATCCACGGCCAGGTCGACAGGCTGATCGGGCCGACCGGGGCGATGGGCTACGCGGAGCCTGTCGTCCGCCTCGCGTCGATGCTGACGGCCACCCTGCCGGACCCGATCGACAGCGTGATGTTCCTGAACTCGGGCTCCGAGGCGATCGACGGCGCCCTGAAGCTCGCCCGGCGGGTGACAGGCCGTCCCGGGATCCTTGCCTTCCGCGGCGGCTTCCACGGCCGGACGTTCGGCGCGACATCAGTGACCACGTCCTCGCTCAACTATCGAACGGGCTACGAACCGCTCCTCCCGAGCGTCTATTTCGCCCCGTATCCGGCGGCGTACCCGGATTTCGACAGCGACGAGGAGCGAGCGTCCGAGGCATGCCTCGCGACCTTCGCCTCGCTCCTCACGACCGTGATCGCACCGTCGATGATCGGCTCCGTCCTGATCGAGCCCGTGCGCGGCGAGGGTGGCTACAACCCGGCACCCGCTTCGTTCCTCCAGGGCCTCCGGCGGATCTGCGACGAGCACGGGATCCTGCTGATCGCGGACGAAGTCCAGACCGGCTTCGCCCGGACGGGCCGGATGTGGGGCTTCGAGCATGCCGGGATCACGCCGGACGTCGTCGTGCTGGCCAAGGCGATCGCGAACGGCCTGCCGCTGTCGGCGATTGCAACGTCCCGCGCACTGATGGATCGCTGGGGCAAGAGCGCCCACGGCTCGACCTACGGCGGCAACCCGGTCGCCTGTGCGGCAGGCGTCGCCGTCCTCGAGACGATCGCCGACGAAGGCCTCGTCGAGAACGCGGCCGTCCGCGGGGCGGAGCTCCGGACTGGCCTCGCCCGGATCGCGGCGGAGGAACCCAGGATCGGCGACATCCGCGGGCCGGGCCTCATGATCGGCGTGGAGTTCGTGAAGGACCGCGACACCCGCGAGCCGGACGGCGCGACCGCGAAGGCCGCGATCGCCCGGGCTGCCGATCTCGGCCTGCTGCTTCTGACCTGCGGCACGAGCGGCCAGACGATCCGCTGGATCCCGCCCATCGACGTGACGGCGGCCGAGATCAGCGAGGCCGTCGAGATCTTCGGCGAGACGCTTCGGACCGTCTGACCCGGACATGGCGAAGCGCCCGTCACAGTCGGACGGACGCCTCGAGGATGATCGGTCCAGAAGACGGCGCGAGACGTCGCCTGGTCAGCGCGCGATCGGGCCGATCGGCGTGATCAGCGGTTCTGGGTGAGGAACTTCATCACGTCGTCGAGCCGGAAACGACGATCGCCCCGCTTGCAGACGCGATAGAACGGAAGCTCGCCGCGATCGCCGAGCCGCTTCACCGTGTTGACGTGGAGATGGAGCATCTCGGCGACTTCGGTCGCTGTGAGCATCGGTCCGAGTTCGTTGACGGCCATGGACCCCATGTGGTCGTTGCCTCTCTGTGAACGTGTCGTGGCGTCCGCACCCGTCGGGTGGCCAGAAGTAGAGTGCGGCTCGCTGATGGGCGGAGCGTAGGGGTCAGGCGGGGAGGGCGCCAAGCCGTACTTTGGGCTAGTCGCTGGTACCACGGAGTGGTCAGGTTGCCGCACGAGCGAGCCTGCGAGTGGCGCCAACCCGTCTCAGGACGCTCTCATCCGGCCGACCGACAGTGAGCCTCGAACCCGGCCGTGGGTCGTCTCCTCCTCTTCCGATTCATGGCCGGGACTCTCCCCGATCTGGCACGATCCATCACCTCACCCGCGACCACGACCCGCGATCCAGCCGAGGAACCGGCGCCCATGAAGATCCTCCTCGTCGAGGATGACGAGCGACTCAGCCGATCGCTGGCGCGACTCCTCGAGCAGGACCGCCACAACGTCGAGGTCGCGCCCGACGGCGAGACCGGCGTCGAGATCGCCCTCGGCGAGAACGGCATCGACGTCGTCATCCTCGACCTCGGCCTGCCCGACATCTCCGGCATCGACGTCGCCCGCCGGATCCGGGCCGAGCGGCGCGAGCTGGCAATCCTGATGCTGACCGCCCGCGACACCGTGAGCGATCGGGTCAGCGGACTGGATTCCGGGGCCGACGACTATGTGGTCAAACCCTTCTCGTACGATGAACTGGCAGCGCGGCTGCGGGCCCTCGCCCGGCGCTCCGAGGGCGGCGCTCGGCGGCCGGAGCCGAAGCTCGTCGCGGGCCCCATCGCGCTCGACGAAGCGTCCCGCTCGGTGACCGTCCACGACAAGGCGGTTGACCTGAGTCCGCGCGAGTTCTCGCTTCTTGAGTCGCTCCTCCGCCATCCCGGTCAGGCGCTCAGCCGGGATCAGCTCCTCGACCAGGCCTGGCCGTTCGGCGTCGCGGTGACTCCGAACGCGTCGACGCGTACGTCCACTATCTCCGCACGAAGCTGGGGTCGGAGGGAGATCGGATCGAGACCGTTCGCGGCGTGGGGTACCGTCTGAACAATGCCTGACGGAGCCGCGACGCCAGTTGGCGACCCGGCCGATGAGCGTGCGCTCGCGGCCGACGGTCGGCTGATCCGGGGTGTCCGCTGGCGGCTCGTGCTGTGGAGCGGGCTCACGACCCTCGTCGTCCTGGCCATCCTCGGCATCGCGCTCTACGCAGTCGCGGCGCGCACGCTGGCGTCGAACGGCGTGACCCAACTCTCGGATCGAGTCGACAGGATCGTGAGGCAGGTCGAGAACCCCCGCCTCCGACCCACCGGGCCCGACTACGGGTTCATCTTCGGCGGAACCTCCTCGGGGACCCTGGCG
This sequence comes from Chloroflexota bacterium, assembly GCA_013698095.1. Taxonomy (GTDB): domain Bacteria; phylum Chloroflexota; class Limnocylindria; order Limnocylindrales; family CSP1-4; genus CF-46. Next base: position 29,406 of record JACCVQ010000224.1, on the reverse strand, counting down.
GTGGCGGTCGACGCCGATGGCAACAACGCTGTGAGTGGCCCGGATGACCTGCCGCCCGGTCTGCCCGTCCGCGCCGCGCTGGCCGCGGCGGTCGACAGCGGACGAGACCTCCGGCAGGCGACGGTCGAGACCCTCGACGACGACGGCCAGCTGGTGAACGTGCCGGTCCGGGTCGTGACGCAGCGAGCGCTCAGCCCGAGAGCCGGCGAGGTCTACATCCAGGTCCTCCAGGACCGAACGGCCGAGCAGCAGACGCTCGACGCGATCCGGACCGTCCTCCTTGTCGGCGGCCTCGTCGTCGTCCTCGTCGCGTTCGGCTTCGGCGGTTTCTACGCTCGGCGAGCGCTCGTCCCGATTCGTGAATCGCTCGTTCAGCAGCGCGCGGCCCTGCGTCGCCAGCGCGAGTTCGCCGCAGACGCGAGCCACGAGCTGCGGACGCCGCTGACCGTGATCCGAAGCTCGGTCGAGCACCTCCGCCGGAGCCGCGGCGAAACGACGGCCACTGCGGAGGCCCTCGACGACATCGACGCCGAAGTCGGCCACCTGACGTCACTGGTCGAGGACCTCCTGCTCCTCGCCCGATCGGATTCGGGGGCGATCGGCCTGACTCGCTTGCCGGTCGACCTCGGCGACGTCGCGGCCCAGGGAGCCGGGGCACTGGTGAAGCTGGCGACCGCTCGGGGCGTCCACCTCGGCCTCGATCCGGAGCCGGCGATGGTCGACGGCGACCAGGCCCGACTTCGTCAGCTGACCGTGATCCTCGTCGACAACGCGATTCGCCATACCCCGCGCGGTGGCGCCGTCCGGGTCCGCATCCGGGGCGACCGGCGCGAGGCGCTGCTCGATGTCGATGACGACGGGCCGGGCATCCGGCCCGCCGACATGCCTCATGTCTTCGAGCGATTCTGGCGGGCGCCGGGTGCCGCCGCCGGTGGGACGGGCCTGGGTCTGGCGATCGCCCGCTCGATCGTTGACCTCCACGACGGCCGGATCGCGGTCTCCAATCGTTCGGAGGGTGGCGCTCGGTTCACCGTCCGACTCCCGGCCGCGAAGGCATGGTCCGCGCCCGCGCCAGAGTCGGGCGGCGTCCTTGCCTCGGACGCGCCGGGCTGATCCACCCACGCCGGCGCCGATTCTCAGGACCACCTCATCCACAGGACCGACGATCCCGACAAATTCGACAACCCGCAGCATCGGAGAACCAGCCCCATGAGCGACGATTCCCGTCCGATCCCGTCCGATCCGATCGAGGCCACGTCCGGTCCGGTCGCCGGACCGACGTCCTTCACAGGCCGGACCCCCCGCAAGAGCGAGGCGCTCCGAGCCGGGGTCGTCGTGGGGACCGGCCTCGTCGTCGCTCTCGGCGCCGCCGTCGCGATGGGCGCGTCGCCCGCCCCAACCAGCCAGGCCGGCGCCTCGGCAGCCCCGACGGCATCGGCCGATGACAACAGGTCGGCATCCCACAAGGGCGACCTCGGGTTTGGTCAGGGCGGTCCGGCCGGCGACTTCGGACGAGGCGGTGCCGGCAAGGGCGCAGGCTTCGGCAAGGTCTCGGTTAGCGCGATCTCCGGCTCGAGCCTGTCCCTCGCGACCGACGAAGGCTGGACCCGGACCATCGCGACCACCAGTGCCACCACGTTCACCCGCGGCGGCGAGGCGGCGACCCTGGCGGACATCTCCGTCGGCGACGAGATCCGCTTCCGCCAGACGCGCAACGCGGACGGCACGTTCACGATCACCGCGATCAACATCGTCCTGCCGAACGCGGCGGGCACTGTGACCGCCGTGGGCAGCGACACGATCACGATCACCCTGCCCGATGGGACGTCGAAGACGATCAGGACCACCGCCGCCACGACATATCGCCTTGGCAAGGCCGACGGCACCCGGGCCGAGGTCACCGTCGGAGCCACGATCGCCGCGATCGGTGAGCAGGCGGCGAACGGCAGCCTCAACGCGAAAACCGTTGCCATCCGGCTCCCCCACGTCCGGGGCACGGTCGCGGCAACGACCGCCGACACGATCACGATCAGCCGTCGGGACGGCACCACGGTCGCGGTCCACGTCGCGGCCGGGACCACGATCCGGGTTGCGGGCCTGGGCACGGCGACGCTGGCCGACGTGAAGGCCGGGATGCTCGTCGCCGCTGCCGGCACCCAGCAGGCTGACGGCTCGATCGACGCGACCGAGGTCCGGGCCGGCCAGTTCGGCAAGGCACGCGAACGCGACGGCACGAACGGTGACGGGACCACCCCGGACGCATCGGCAGGCACGGGCGGCTGATCCGACGACCCGTGCTCGGCAGGCGCTCGCCGCGCGTCGCTTCGACGATCTCAGGACCTTCTCACTCGGGAGGCGTCTCCTTGGACAGACACGATCCGCTTGCCCCAGACCGGAGTTCCCGATGACTCCCGACGACCGCTTCCACTCCAATGACGACGCGTCGGCCGATCCGTTCGGTCGGCGCACGTCAACCGATCCGCAGACCACTTCCGACTGGGCGACGATCAGTCGCGAGCCCGTCCGACCCCTGACGGCCTGGGCCACACCTCTCTCGTCCGAGACGGCCGCCACGCCCTCATTTCCAACTGCCCGTTCGGCGCCCGCGGCGGCGCCGATGACGCGATCGCCCAAGACGCGCGGCCGGCGGACCGTCGGAACCCTCCTCGGCGCGGCGCTGCTCTCGGCGGTCCTCGCGTCGGGATCGACCCTCGCGATCGTCGGCCTCGTCGTGCCGCGCACGGCTGCACCGGCGCCGGTCGCGTCGACCCCGAACGCGGACGTCACGGTCAACGGCGGGACGACGACGGTCGAGCAGACCGACATCACCGGCGTCGTCGCGGCCACGCGGGACTCCGTCATCACCCTGACGTCGCAGGTCTCCGCGGGCGGCGGGCGCTTCGGCGGCAGCGCGACCGGTGTCGGGTCCGGGATCGTCCTGACCGCCGACGGCTACGCGTTGACCAACCGTCACGTCGTGGAAAGCTCGCAGTCGCTCACGGCCACGATGGCCGACGGGAGCGAGTACCCGGCCGAGGTCGTGCATGTCTCGGACACGCAGGACCTCGCCCTGGTGAAGATCGACGCCACCGGCCTGAAGCCGGCCACGATCGGCGACTCGGGCGCGGTCAAAGTCGGCCAGACGGCGATCGCGATCGGCAGCCCGCTCGGCACGTACACCGAGACGGTGACGAAGGGGATCATTTCCGCCCTTGATCGGTCGATCAGGGTCCAGGACGAGCAGACCGGCCGACCGGTCACGTTGACCGGCCTGATCCAGACCGACGCCGCGATCAACCCGGGCAACAGCGGCGGGCCGCTCATGAACGTCGCGGGCGAAGTCGTCGGCGTCAACACGGCAGCCGCGTCGAGTGCCGAGGGCCTCGGCTTCGCGATCCCGATCGAAGGGGCCGCGAGCTTGATCGCCCAGGCACGAGCGGAATCGGTCGCCTGACCCGGAGCGCCTGACTGGACAGCGTCAGGTCGTCGAGCTCCGCCTCGCCTGACCGCGCCGGGCGGGATATCGGCGCGCCCGTACGAAGATTGAAAATGCCGCCGTTCCGGCCCCTCATACTCGCCGACGTCCCATGGCGGGCGACCGCGATCGAGGAATCCGGATGGACCAGCGCGAACTCATCAGGCGAGCGGCACGAGGCAATCACGAGGCGTTCGACGCCCTCGTCCGTTTCGCGTCGAGCCGCCTCTACGGCATCGCCTACCGGATCCTTCCCCAGATCGAGGCGGTCACGACTCCCTGACGCGCCGCCCGGGTGGGCGGCGACAGGGGGACCTCCCGTACCATCGAGTCCATGGGGATCAAGCTCGGGATCATCCTCACGACCGGCGATCCGCGCACTGCGGCGGAGCTGGCTGCGCTCGCGGACGAGCACGGTTGGGACGGCGTGTTCACCTGGGATGGCATCGCGCTCGGTTCGATGGACACGTACGACCCGTGGGTCACGCTGGCAGCGATGGCGATGCGGACCGAGCGGGTCCGGCTTGGCGCGATCCTCACCCCGCCGAGTCGCCGCCGGCCGTGGAAACTCGCCCGCGAGACGATGACTCTCGACCGCCTGTCGAACGGACGGCTCGTCCTGCCGGTCGGTCTCGGAGCGCTCGATGACGGCGCGTTCGGCAAGGTCGGCGAGCCGACCGAGACGCGGATCCGAGCGGAGTTGCTCGACGAAAGCCTCGCCATCCTCGAGGGGTTGTGGAGCGGGGAGCCGTTCGCGTTCGACGGCACCCACTACCGGTTCGGCGAGATGACGTTTCGGCCGACGCCGGTCCAGCGGCCACGGATCCCGATCTGGGTCGTCGGTGCTTGGCCCCACGAGAAGTCGCTTCGGCGGACCCTCCACTGGGACGGGATTCTGCCCCAGGTCTCGGGCGCGGATGCGATCCGCGAGGTCGTTGCCTGGGCCGAGGGAGCGTGGCCCGCCGCGACCCGCGACCGGCCTTGGGACGTGATCGCCGAGGGCGTGACGTCCGCCGCCGATCCGGCCGCCGCACGAGCGACGGTGGCGGCTCACGAGGCGGCCGGCGCCACCTGGTGGATCGAGTCCGATTGGAACGGCGGCACCATCGACTCACTCCGGCGCCGGATCGAGGCGGGCCCGCCGCGACCCACGGACTAGGAGCGCCGGCGCGCTGCCGCCCGGCTCGTTGAGGAGTACGCTCGCCCGCGATGAGCACCTGTCCCCATCTCTGGGAGTCGCGCTCGGTTCCGCCGGCAGCGGCCATCTGCGCGGCCTGCGTCGAGCTCGGCGAGGAATGGGTCCACCTCCGCCAGTGTCAAACATGCGGCTCGGTGGGCTGCTGCGATCAAAGCCCGAACAAGCACGCATCCGGTCACTTCGCGGCCAGCGGCCATCCCGTTGCCCGCTCGATCCAGCCCGGCGAGGCCTGGCGCTGGTGCTACGCCGACGAAGCCCTCGACGACCCTGACGAGCTCGAGATGGAGGGCGCCGACCTGAGCTGAACAGCTGGTTGGCGTCCCCGGCAGGGTTCGAACCTGCGACCTTCCGCTTAGAAGGCGGTTGCTCTGTCCACTGAGCTACGGGGACGTGGCGCGGATTCTAGCGCCTGCCCTTGACCGGCCCTGGCGATGAGATCGCGTTCAGGCCCTGCTCGTCGCCGTCTGATGCCCTTCAGCCGATGGCTGTGCCCCACCGAGCGCCGAATCCGGTCTGGTATGCTCCGCCGCCCGTCAGCCGCCAGGAGCCCACCGCCGAGGATGACGATCGACACGAGGGTCGCCGCGGCGGCCCAGCTGGCACTCGATCTCGACGCGCCGCCCGTCCTGCCGATCCTGTCGATCGCGCCGGAATGGAAGGACCAGGCTCGGCTGTGGGGCCCGGCGCTCCATCCGATGTGCTCGTACCTCGCCAGCTTCCCGGCCGCCCTCGCCCATGCCTTCGTCGGGCGCTACTCGCGGCGTGGGGATGTCGTCCTCGATCCGTTCTCGGGCCGGGGCACGACCGTCCTCCAGGCCTGCGCCGAGGGCCGGATCGGCGTCGGCAACGACCTGAACCCGCTCGCCCACCTGCTGACCGCGTCGAAGGTCGAGCCCGCCACCCCGGCCGAGGCCGCGACCCGCCTCGCGGCGCTCCGGATCGGCTGGGCCGCCTCATCTGCCGAGTGGCTGACCCTCGCTGCCGCCGTCCTCGCCGACAGCGGCGACGCACCGACCATTCCGGTTCCGGCCGCCCGACAGGGCGCCACCACGCCGACCGAGCGGGTCGAGACAGTCCCGCCCGAAGTCGCCGTCGCGTTTCATCCGCGGACGCTGGCCCAGCTCCTGTACGTCCGGACCGCGCTCCGCCGCGATGACCGGGTCGACCGCTTCCTCGCCGCCGCCATCACCGGGATCCTCCACGGCAAGAGCGCTTCGTATCTCTCGGAGCTGATGCCCAACACGTTCAGCATGGCGCCGCGCTACGTCCGCGACTTCGCCGCCCGGACCGCATTCGCCTCGCCGGACCGCGATGTCTTTGGCGGCCTGGAGAAGAAGCTCGCGCGGCTCCACCGCGAGGCCCTCCCCCGGACACCCGGAATCGCCCTCCTCGGCGACGCCCGTGACAGCGCCGGTCGCACCCGTCTCGCGCTGCGCGAGCGCGGCCTGCCCGAGCGAGCCCGCCTCGTCGTGACCTCGCCGCCCTACCTGCGCGTCGTGAAGTACGGCTACTACAACTGGCTCCGGACGTGGTTCCTGGGTGAGGACGCCCGCGCGATCGACGCGGCTCTCGACGATGCCCACCATCGCGAGCCATATCTCGTGTTCCTGCGCGAGGTCCTGGCCGACCTGCGCACGATCCTGGCCGACGACGCGGTCGTGGTCCTCGTGATCGGCGACGTCGAGACGGACCGCGGCCGGCCTCTCAAGGGGGCGGTCGGGCTCGCCGAGCGGGTCTGGGAGCGGGCGGCCGAGCCCGAGGGCTATCGCCTGGCCGGTGTCGCCCTCGATGATGTCGCAGCCGGACGCAAGATGACGAAGCTGTGGGGCACCGAGGCCGGCCAGGCGACGAAGACCGACCGGATCCTCGTTCTCGGGGCGACCGAGGCGGGCCGCCGGCGAGCGCTCGCAGGGGCCGGCACGCCGATCGACTGGGACTGGCCGCCGAAGGGGCTCCGCTCGATCTGAGCTGATGCATCCGTCTCGGCCGCACGGCGCCTCGCTAGAATGCGGGCATGCAGCAGATGTACCACCCGTCGGACCTCGCCTCGATGGATCCGCTGGTCCTGATGAAGAACCTCGACCACGTCCGGATGACGAGCCGTCGCCTGTCCTACATCCTCCAGCAGCAGGTCCACCTCTACACCCCCGAGGCAAACCAGATCCGCGAGCAGATCGACCGCTATGTCGAGGCCGAGCGCCAGATCGAGGGCGAGATGGCGAGGCGCCGGATCCGCGCCTGACGGCAACGAACAGGGCCCCCACCCCGCCCGGTGAAGGCCCAGGTCGGGCGTCGATGATGACGCGACAATCGCTCGAATCGCCGATTCAGACTCCGGCGGAAACCGCGCTCCTGATCAATCCAGGCTCCGTGCTGGCGAGTTCGGTCGCCTCGCTTCGTTCGCGCGTTGGCGCAACCGCCCGAGGACCTTCGTGGGGAGCCATGGCCTCGAGGCTCACGTCGTCGAGGACCAGGCTTGCCTGGACCGCGGCGGCTGTCCGGCGCCTCCGCTCGAGGTCCTCCTCGACCACCTTGGCGACCAATCCGGCCAGGGCTGGCATCGAGAAGAGGCCAAAGCCGACCCCGATCGCGGCCAGGTCGTCCTGGCCGTAGCCGCGGTAGAGACCGCGTCCCGCCACGGCGCACATCTCATCGTAGAGCTCGGGCCAACCGACCCGCCGACGACGATGGCAGAACCGGACGAATTCGATTGCCTCAAGCGCCGCGTCGGGCGAGGCTCCGGCCAGCGCGCGTTCGCCGGCAATGTATGGATCCATCGATGGCCACTCCTCCGGTCGGTCAGGTCACGGCAACGCAAAGTCCTCGCCCGAAGGCCGACAGGCATGGTCGGCTGCGGACGTCCGTGGGGACCCATCGGCCGGGCTTCCGTCCCTCCCGGAGAACCACTCGGCGGCGCGATGGACTCGTATCGTAGGCCGCTTGACCCTCCCCGAGTAGGGGGTTTGTCCACCATCTCGTCCACCAACTTGTCCACATGAAACGGACGTTCTGTGAAATGCGTCCGGTTCGCGAAGAAACTTGCGCCGGACGCGTCCCGGGACTGCGAATTCAGTTGGGACGCCGGCTGACACCGAGGCCGGGCGCGCTGCTCAACTGCCAGCGGCAGTCGGCATCAAGCTCCAGACCGCCGAACGGGTCGTCGGCGAGGAGCAGGTTGCCGTCGAGATCGACCCAGTCGGCGAGCGAGGCGACCGCTGCCGACGCGGCGATCGCGACCGATGTCTCCTCCATACAACCGAGAAACGTCCGGAAGCCGAGCTCACGGGCCCGGGTCAGCATCGCCTTGGCCGGACCGACCCCGCCGCACTTCGCGAGCTTGACGTTGACCCCGGCGACGACGCCGACGAGACCGTCGAGATCCTCCATCGTGACCGCGCTCTCGTCGGCGACGATCGGCAGGCTCGAACGCTCCTGGAGCCAGCGCAGCTGGTCGAGGCGGCGGGCCGGGAACGGCTGCTCGATCAGCTCGACCCCGAGCCGCTCGAGCTCCGGCAGCAGGGCGACCGCGTCGTCCGGCTGCCATGCCGTGTTGGCGTCGACCCGGATCGGGCCGTCGTAGACCGACCGGACCGCCTCGAGGGTCGCGAGATCGGCCGGCCCGCCGCACTTGATCTTGAGGGCCGGAAAGTGGACCGCTCGGCGGGCCCGTTCGGCGACGACGTCCGGCTCGTCGAGGCCGAGGGTGAAGTCGGTCGGCGGGATCGCTCCCGGAAGATCAAGAAGCTCCTTGATCGAGCGACCGGTGACCTTTCCGACGAGATCGTGGAGGGCGATGTCGAGCGCACATTTCGCACCACCGTGATGCGCGATCGCCCGAGCCATCGCCGCGCCGGCCGCGGCGAGGCCGTCGGGGCTCGGGTCCACCTCGCCCACCGCCGCGAGCAGGAGCGGGAACACGGCTGTCATCGTGTCGACCGTGTCGCCGTAGAAGCGGTCCGGATAGCCCTCGCCGATCCCGACGACACCCGGAAATCGGTTGTCCCGGAGCTCGACGATCACCGTGGTCACGGTGTGGCCGGCGTCGTGATCCGAGCGGGCGATCCGGAACGGGTCGCGCAGCGCGAGGTTCAGGACCTCGTGACGCAGCTGGATCGCCACGTCAGCGACCGGCGACCCACGGCAGGCGCTCCACCGCCGCCTCGATCTCCGACCAGAGCGGGCCGCCCCCGAAGCGGACCGGGTCGTCGACCGGCAGGCCGGTCTCGGTCGCGATCCGGGCGATCTCCGTGCGAGCGTCCGCGTCCGAGGCGATCGCCGAGGTATTCAGGGCGACGGCCACGATCTTCGACGGAGCGATCAGGCCGGCCACGCGCTCGTGGAGGTCGATGAACGGACGGAGCTCGGCGATCGGAAACGACGCCTCGGGCAGGTGGTCGAAATCGTGCTCCACCTGGCCGGCCTTGTGGACGAGGACCATCGCCTGGGGCGTCGCGCCGTGGATCAGGGCGAGGGTCACCGATGAGTACGCCGGGTGATCGAGCGAGCCCTGGCCCTCGACGATCACCCAGTCGCCGCGCCTCTCGCCCTCCTCCACCATCCACTCGACGGTGCCCTGGGCAAAGTCGCTGATGAGCCGGTCGACCGCGACGCCCCAGCCCTCGATCATCATCCCGGTCTGGCCCGTCGGGACGAACGACGTTGAATGGCCGGCCGCCACCGCCGCCGAACGGAGCTCGAGCGCGACCGACATCTTGCCGATCGCACAGTCGGTCCCGACCGTCAGGATCACCCGCTTCCCGGGTTCATGGCCTCGCCCCACGGACGTCTCCATCCTGGCCGGCGGCCGGCGATGGTCGACGATGACCGTCCCGGCCTCGCGAGCAGCGGCGGCGAACTCCGGGTCGTCGCCGAGGAAGGTGTGGAGCCCGGAATGCACGTCGAGGCCGGCCTGAATCGAGGCCAGGATCGTCGCCCGCCAGCTGTCCGGCAGCCTGCCGCCGGTCGGCGCGATCCCGATCAGGAGGGTGTCCGGCCGCGGCTCGCGGGCGAGCGCCTCGCCGAGCGTGGCGACGATCGGGATGTCACGACCGGGCAGAAGCGACGAGACGTTGCCGCCGGCCTGGGTCGAGTCGATCACGGCCCGGACATCGTCGGATCCGTAGCGGATCACGCCAACGGCCGTCTTTCCGTGGTGGAAGCCGAAGTTGCCCTCGGCGAGGATGACGAGGCGGCGCTGCGCGCTCATGGACGGATGCGATCGATCGTTCACCGTCCGAGTCTACGGAAACGCGAACGCCCCTGGGTCGCGGTTCCCAGGGCCCGGTCGTTCGAAGAATGAACAGATCGGCTGCCTGGATCGCTCTATTGACTGATCGGTCCACTCTGGGCCGACGGCTACGGAATGGAGTGACGGGTGCAGGACGGACTGGTCGAGCAGGCGCAACGGGGCGACGCGGAAGCGTTCGACTCCCTGGCGCGCATGGTCGGCGACCGATGCCTGGCAATCGCGGTGCGGATCCTCCGCGATGTCGACCTGGCCGAGGACGCCGTCCAGGCCGCGCTGATCACGGCCTGGATCGAGCTCCGAACCCTGCGTGACCCGTCCCGCTTTGAGCCGTGGCTCCACCGCATCCTCACCAACGCGTGCTACGCCGAGGCCAGGCGTCGCAGACGGTGGTCCGAGGGCCTCAGGATCCTTCCCGTCGCGGGTGCGTCCGCCTCCGACGAGTACCTCACCGTGGACGACCGCGACCTGCTCGAACGGGCCTTCCGGAGGCTCACCACTCAGCAGCGCGCCGTCCTCGTCTTCCACCACTACCTCGGGCTGTCCATCTCCGAGGTGGCCGAGCGAACCGGGCTTCCCATCGGGACTGCGAAGTCCCGCTTGCACAACGCCACAAAGGCGCTCAGGGCCAGCATCGAAGCTGACGCCCGGGGCACCGTACCTTCCCAGGAGCGACTGGCATGACCGCGTCTCGAGATCCCGACCGCCTGATCCAGCACTTCCTCGCCGAAGGCGCGGAACACCTGCAGGACCAGGTCTACGACGCAGTCCGTGCCGACATCGAACAGCAACGACAGCGGGCCGTCATCGGCCCGTGGAGGATGCCCATCATGAACAAGCTCGTGCCCATAGGCGTCGCCGCCGCCGCGGTCGTCGTGGCCCTCGTCGTCGGCACCCGTCTCCTTGGTCCACCCGCCTCCAGTGGTGTCGGCGCGGTCCCCTCGGTCCAAGCCTCGCTCGCGCCGTCGCCCACGGCGGCGCCGTCGGCCGTCACGCCGTCGGCAACGGTTCGTGGGAACGCTCCGGGCCCGTTCGTCTTCAAAGGCGTTGGCGACGGGCCGGACATCACCGTCACGATCCCCGCCCCCGGCTGGTATGGGGAGCAGCCCGATGGGGGAACCCTCGTCAAGAACGACAAATCCGATCCTCCCGACGGCTCTGGCATGATCGGACCCTGGTACGGCCCGCTGTATGTGTACGGCGACCCGTGCCAATGGTCGACGACGTCGCCAAAAGCTCCTGTCACCACGGTCGATGGACTTGTTGCGGCCCTGACGGCTCAGAAGTCGCGCGATGCGTCGGCCCCAGTGGACATCACCGTCGATGGGTACTCCGGCAAGTCGATCATCCTCCACGTGCCGGATGACGCCAGCTTCGGCAAGTGTGATCAGGGCAGGTTCGGCAGCTGGGATATCGCAGCGGGCACCAACGACGGTCCTGACCGCTACCACCAGGGCCCGGGCCAGATCGACGAGCTGGTGATCCTCAACGTGAGCGGGAAGCTCATGGTCTTCGATGCGGGCTACTACGCGGGAACGCCGGCCGGAGACCTCGCTGAGCTGCACGCCATCCTCGATTCGATGACCTTCAAGAAGTAGACGTCGCGATCGTCCACGGACCCGAGTCGCGGGCGGCCCGTCGGGGCCGCCCGCGTCCTTCTCTCTGAGGGACCCGCTCCCATGACCTTCCCGCAAGCCGTCCGTCGCACGTGGCTTCGCGCGCGGCCGCCTGTCGCATTCGTCGTGCTCGCCCTCGTCACGGGCTGCGGCCCGAGCAGTGCCGGTTCCCCGTCGCTATCGACATCGGCGGCGAGCGATTCCGCTCCACCAAGTCTGGCGGCGAGTGCGCCGGCAGCCGAGTCTGGGAGCATGGTCATCGTCGGCCGGATTGTGACCATGGACGAGCCGGTGACCGCGGAGGCTCTGCTCGTCGAAGACGGGACGGTGGCGGCGGTTGGCACGCGGGACCAGGTGCTGGCGCTCGCCGGTGACCGGGTGCCGATCATCGACATCGGCGAGAACGTTGCTTACCCCGGATTCATCGACGCCCACGCCCACTGGATTGGCGACCGCGACCGGTACGGAGTCGGATCGCCGGCAGCGGCGATGAATGCCGCCCTCAGCCGCGGCTGGACGTCCATAAGCGAGCAATGGGTCAACCGGGAGCGGCTCGACGAGCTCACGAAACTAGCCGCCGAGGATGCCCTGCCGCTCCGGGTCGATGCCTACCTCGCGCTGAACGAGCCGGCGGGCGGTCAACACTTCGGGGACTGGTACGCCGACCGCGAGCCGGGAGCGGTCACGAATCACCTCAGCGTCCAGGGGCTGAAAATCACGCTCGACAACGGTTGGGGCACGATCGTCAACTGGGAGCCAGCGGACCTGACCGGCGCCATCGGCCGGGCGAACAACGCAGGCTGGCAGGTCTCCGTCCACACCGTCAGCACCGAGGCCCACGAGATGGTCCTCGACGCCTTCGATGCGGCACTCGGCCCGACCGGCCCGAATCCGCTGCACCATCGGATTGACCACGCGATCCAGGTGACCGACGACCAGCTTGCCCGTATCGTCGCCATGGACCTGGCCACCGTCATCCACCTCGATGGCGCGGCAGCCGACTGGGTGCTGGAGCCGGAATACCTGGACCACCTGGGCCCCGGCAACCGTGGCGAAAAGATCGGCTGGCTTGCGCGCTGGCGAGATTTCGTCGACGCCGGGCTGCACGTCGCCGGGGCGACCGACACGCCCTGGATCTTCCCGGGCCTCGCCCTGTCTGACGACATCGGCCGACCCGTGGACCAGATCGCGGGCGGGATGGACGGCCGCGGCCGGGCGAATCCGAAGACTCCTGCCTCGGTCCTCGATCAGCTCCTGACGGCCGAGGAGGGCCTGCGCGCAGTCACCCTCGACGCCGCCTACGCGCTGGGCGACGAATCGCGACGAGGCCATCTCGCGCCGGGCACGCTCGGCGACGTCACGGTCCTGAGCGGGGACGTCACCGCCGGCACGCCAGACCAGATCCGGGCGATGACAGTCATCGCCACCATCGTCGGCGGGATCCCGGCCCACTGCACGGAGATCTGTTCTCAGTTCGGAAACTGAACTCGACCGAAGCCCATCGTTCGGGGCGCAATGTGCCGCGATGGAAAGAGACGTCGTCCGGATCCGCGTGAATCGGGCCGATGACGGTCACGGAGAGTTGGTACCGCATACCGGATTCGAACCGGTGATCTCCGCCTTGAGAGGGCGGTGTCCTGGGCCTCTAGACGAATGCGGCTCCGAACGGCAACGACGGGCAGGTCGCGCGACCGGATCGGGATGATAGCAACGGAGCCGGATCGTCGCCAGCGGAACGGGCGGCCGGGGGCTAGAGGCGATGGGCCTCGAGGAACCCGCGGATCGCGTCGGCGACCTGCTGGTGGCTCTGCTCGCCGACCATCAGCCCGTAGTGGGAATGCGCCCCGAACGGCTCGTACTCCGCTCCCAGCCAGGACGCCACCTGCTCGGCCACGGGCTCGGCGACGGAACGATCGAGCCCCGCCCCGATCACGAGGCGCGGGATCTCGGCGAACGGCCGGGGATCGACGGAGACTCCGGCCAGGACCGCCCGCATCGCCCGACCGCTCTCGTGCGGCTTCTGGCCAAGAAGATGCTGAATCCGCAGGACGTCAGCGATGGTGAGGTCGCGGTGATCGCGCTGGAGCTTCTCGGGCAGCGTGGACCAGCCGATCCGGCCGCGGCCGTACACGTCGGGCACATCGCGCAGCTCATGCGGCTGGGCGGGCAGGCGGAGCGCGGCCGGAGGCTCGGGCGCGAGCAGGACCAATCCGCCGAGCGGCACCTGCTCGGCCGCCTTGAGGGCCAGCAGCGCGCCCAGGCCGTGCCCGATCACGACCGTCGTGGCGCCGAGACGATCGAGGCCGGCGGCGACGTCGTCGACGTAGGTCTCGAACGTGATCTCGGCCGGATCCATCCTCCGCGACCAGTGATGGTTCTGGAGATTGAGGGCGTGGCCCTCCCAGCCACGCGACGCGAAGTAGCCCAGGAACCGCTCCCACAGCCACGACCCGGTCAGCTCGCCATGGACGAACAGGAGCGGCTTGCGTCGCGAGCGGCGCTCGGGCAGCCACGACTCGATATAGACCCCCCGGTCGTGGATCTCGATCTCGTCCTTGCGGACCGGCCGGCCATTCGCCGACGGGACCTGGGCACGGGCAAGGATCTGATCGGGGGTCGACTCGGTCATCGGGTCACCATTCATGCGGGTTGATCAGGAGACCGGTCAGGGCCTTGGGATAGAAGTAGGTCGACTTCTGGGGCATGACGTCGCCCTCGCCCGCGACGGCGGCGATCGAGGCCACGGGCGTCGGCTCGAGCAGGAACGCCGCGTCGACGCCGTCGGCCCCGGCGTCGACGGCACTGAGCGCGTCGTCCGCGGCCTTCGTGAACGACAGGCGGCCGGCCGCGACCGCTGCCGGGTCGATCCCGGCCAGACGTTCGAGGGCGACCCCGAGCAGGACGACGTCGAGACCGCGGACGGCCCGCCCGCCGGGCGGCAGGAGCGGCTCGAAGGCGGAGCGGCGGGCGGTCAGGAACGCCCCGCCCTGACGCGTCCAGAGCCCGAAGTGGCCGGCCCCGCCGAGCGCCCCGACCGCGGCCTTGCCGCCGAGGACGTCGACCAGCTCGGCCCGTGACGCGGCACGGACCGCGAACAGCTCCTCCAAGCCAGCCAGCATGCGGTCGACGCCGTCGTCTCCGAGGCCGCTCACGATCCGGTGGGTCGGCAGGACCGTCAGCGGCTCGGCCGTGGTCTCGAGGAAGAGCATCAGCAGGTAGTCGAAGGCCGGGTCTTCTTCGCATGACCGGCTCATCCGGCGCTCGTCGCGGTAGCGGAGCGCGGTCTCGTAGCGATGATGGCCGTCCGCGATCGTGACCGGAGCGGCGGACGCGATCGCGATCAGCTTGGCGACCTCGGCCGCATTCGGCCCATCGGCGGCAACGACCCAGACGCGATGGCGGACGTCGTCGTCGTCGCGGACATCGATTGCGGGCGGTCCTGTGGCGAGCTCGGCCAGGATTGTGGACGCGCGGCCGGACGGATCGTCGTACAGGCCGATGACCGGGCTCGTGTTCACACCGGTCGCGCGCAGGAGGCGGTAGCGGTCCTCGCGCGGCGCAGCCAGCGTCCGCTCATGGGGCAGGACCCCGGAACCGGGCTCCAGCGGCTCCAGCCGAAGCCTGCCGAAGAAGCCTCGCTGGGTCCGCTCGACATCGGTCCCCGGGACGCGATAGGTCTGCTCATGGACGTAGATCGACGGCCGGGGATCCTTGTGAAGCGTCCCGTCCGAGCGCCACGCCGCCAGCGTCCTCGCCGCCCGGCGGTAGCGATCGTCCTCGGCGTCGCCCACCTCGTCGCTCGGCGCATCGAGACGGACCACGTTCAAGGGGCTCAGGGTCCGGAGCCGGGTGCGGTCTTCGGCCGAGAGGACGTCGTACGGCGGAGCGACGACGGCGGCAAGGTCGCCGACCGTGTCCGGGCCGTAGCGGAGCGCGCGAAAGGGACGGATCTGGGGCACGGGATCCTCGAGGGTGATGTCCGCGGTCGAGACAACGACGGACGGCCGCCACGGGTGACGCCGCGGTCGCTTGCCTCGCACGGCATCGTACGATAGGAGGGGCCGATCCGCCGCAGACCGCGCAACGCTCCGACCGTTGCGCCGCTGGCCGGCCCACCGTCAGGCTGCCGAACGCAACTTTTCGACAGGCCGGGGCGTCGATGCTGCGACCGCAAGGTGTCATCCCCTCAATGGAGTGCCCGTGACTCGTCGCGCGCAGCCTCGGCTCCCCCGACTCGTCGCCCTCGTCGCGGCGGTCTGGCTCCTCGCCGCGAGCGCGGTCGGGCCGTTGGCCGGCCGGGCCCTCGCTGCTGATCCGCCGACGATGACCGCTCGGGTCCTCCTCCATGGCCACGCTCGACTCGGCTCGTGGATCGCGATCGAGGTCCATCTCGTCAACAGCGGGCCGTCGATCAGCGGCGAGATCCGCCTCCAGGGCGGCGCGCAGGGCGGGACGCGCTACGCGACCGCAGTCCAGCTCGACAGCCCGTCCGACAAGACGTGGATCCTCCACGCCCAGCCGCCGTCCTTCGGCCAGCAGCTCGAAGTCGCGCTCGTCGTCGGCGGGGAGGTCATGCTCCGCGAAAAGATTGCGGTCTCACTCCATGACCCGGGTCAATTGGTCGTCGGCGTCATTGCCGAGAACGCGCCACGGGTGACCGGCACGCTCCGGCTGCCGGACCTCCAGAACCAGCAGCCGGCGGTGATCGTGCCCCTCGCGGTGACCGACCTGCCGACCCGGATCGAGGCCTGGTCGGCCCTCGATCGGATCGTCTGGCAGGACGTTGACGCCTCTTCGCTCCAAGCGGAGCAGCTGACCGCGCTGCGCGGCTGGCTGGCCCTCGGCGGGCGCCTCGTGATCCTCGGCGGGACCGCCGGGATCGGGGCGCTTGGTGGATTCCCGGACGACATCCTGCCGTACCGGCCGGTCGTGACCGTTGACGTGGCTCCGAGCTCTTTGACCTCGCTCCTCGGGATGCCGCCAAAGGGCGCCAAGGACCTGCCGGCGATGGCCGGCGAGCTGATCCGCGGCCGGACGCTGGCCACCAGCAGCGACCGGATCGTCGCGGCCGAGGCCGGATACGGAGGCGGCAGCGTGACGATTCTCGGTGTCGATCCGACCGTCGGCTGGATCGCCGAGTCGACCGCGGGACGGTCCCTCTGGCCGAGCCTGATCCCGGCCCGTTCGGAGGGCACGGTCGCGATCAGCGATGACGGCCAGATCGTCGCCGCGGTCAGCAACCTGCCGTCCCTGGCGCTGCCGCCGCTCGGCGGCCTGCTCCTCCTGCTGGTCGGCTACGTGGCGTTGATCGGTCCGATCAACTACCTCGTCCTGCGCCGGATCGACAAGCGCGAGTGGGCGTGGGTCACCATGCCGATCCTGATCGTCGGCTTCGCGGTCGGCGCGTACGCATTCGGATCGGCGCTCCGCGGCAGCAGCATCATCGTCAACGAGGTCGCCATCGTCCGGGGCGCGCCGGGCGCCACCGAAGGCAGCGCCAACGTCTACCTCGGGGTCTTCTCGCCGACGCGTGGCACGTACCAGGTCGCGATCCCCGGTGGGGCTCTCCTGTCGTCCCCGATCTCGGGCGATATCTTCGGTGGCTCCGGCGCCAGCCTCGACGTGATCCAGGGCAACCCGTCGCGGGTCCGCAACCTGGCGGTCGGGTTCGGCTCGCTCCGGACGATCCGGGCCGAGGCCCAGGCGACGGTGCCGAAGATCCATGCCGACCTGGCCCTGGTCAACGGGACGCTCAGCGGCATCGTCCGCAACGACTCCGACACGAAGCTCGAACGGCCGGCCGTCGTCCTCGGCGGAAACGTCAAGGTCCTCAAGGATCTCCTGCCCGGCGAGCAGGTCGACGTCGCCCTCACGATCCTGCCGACGCCCATCGGCTCGAGCCTGTCCGACAAGCTCTTCGGCCAGCTGTTCTTCGACGATACCGGCGCGACGTCGGAGGCGAGCCGGCGCGACCAGACGCGTCACCGAGTCATCGACCAGCTGACGACCGACCCCCAGTTCGGCAACTTCGGGAGGCTCTCGACGGAGGGCCCGGTTCTCCTGGCCTGGGGTCGCACCGGCGTCGTCGAGGTGACGGTCGAGAACCAGTCGGCCAACCGCGTCAGCAACGTCCTCTACTACCTGCCGCTTCCGATGAGCGTTCGCGGCACGGTGACGTTCGGCGGAGATCTGATCCGGAGCACGATCACCGATTCGGACGCAGCCTTCTTCAACAAGGAGCCGTCGCAGTTCTTCTTCGGCCAGGGCTCCGTGACGATCGCCTACCGGCCCATCGCCTTCACCGGCAAGCTGACCGCGACCCACGTCCGGTTCAGCCTCGGTTTCGGGCCCGACGGCGCGGTCCGCGATACGGGCGGCAAGCCGATCAAACCGATCCCGGACAGCTGCTTCAAGGAAGAACGGGACCTGGTGGTCAACGGCGTGCTCCAGCCGAACACGTGCCCGAAGCCCATCCCGCCCGACCAGCGCGACGGGATGCCCGAGGTCGAGGTGTTCGATCGGACCGGCGTCGGGGCCTGGCATCGCCTTCCGCACCTCAACCAGGGAGAGGTCTACGATCTCGCGGATGCCCCGAAATATGTCGATCCGGGCACGGGTGCAGTCCTGTTCCGACTCGTGAACGAGAACCAGGACCAGATCAACGGCTACGTCAACATCTCGATCCAGGGGTCCGTCCGGTGACCGACGTCGTCGTGACTCGCGACCTTGTGAAGCGCTACCCCGGGACGCTGGCCGTGGCCGGCATGGACCTGACGGTCGGCACGGGCGAGATCTTCGGGCTTGTCGGGCCCAACGGCGCGGGCAAGTCCACGACTCTCCGGATCCTCGCGACCCTCCTGACCGCGACATCCGGCCATGCCGAGATCGCCGGGATCGACGTCCTGCGGAACCCGGGTGAGGCTCGCCGCGTCCTCGGCTTCATGCCGGATGTGTTCGGGGTCTACGACGACATGAAGGTCTGGGAATACCTCGACTTCTTCGCCCGCTGTTATGGCATCCCGGCGGCCCGCCGGCGCCGGATGATCGGCGACCTGCTCGACCTCGTGGACCTCGGTGACAAGCGCCATGCCTACGTCCAGAGCCTCTCGCGCGGAATGCAGCAGCGGCTGTGCCTCGCCCACACGCTGGTCCACGATCCCGCGGTGCTGCTCCTCGACGAACCCGCATCCGGTCTCGACCCGCGCGCCCGGGTGGAGCTTCGGGAGCTCCTCCGCGAGCTCCGCGCGCTCGGCAAGACGATCGTGATCAGCAGCCACATCCTGCCCGAGCTCGAAGAGCTGTGCACATCCGTCGCCATCGTCGACCACGGCCGGGTCCTCGCCCACGGCAAGGTCGCCGACATCGAGAAGCGCCTCCGCTACGGCGCCGTCCTGCGGATCCGGATCCTGTCGAACGAGGGCCTCGAGCCTGCCCGGAATCACTTCGCGACCGATCCGCGCGTGGCCTCGGCAACGATTCTCGACGACGGCCAGATCGAGCTCGGGTTCCGCGGCGACGACGCCGCCTCGGCGCAGCTCCTGGCCGGCGCGGTCGCGGCCGGGATCCGGGTCATCTCCTTCGCGCGGGCGGCAAGCGACCTCGAGGAGCTGTTCCTCCAGGTGACCTCCGCCAACGCAGGCACCGAGCAGGTGGCCTGACGTGAGCGACGAGCGAGCCCTGCCGATGGGCGATCCTCTCGCCGGCGAGATGGAAGACGTCGGCCCCGGCGGCGCTGGCGGCCGGCCAGTCCGGACCGAGGTTGTCGGCCAGGCACCGCTTGGACCGCGGCGCCCACGGCCAGATCCGATCCGCGCCACACGGCGGGGCATCGACTCGATCGCCGCGGTTGGGGTGAAAGAGCTCCGAGGGCGTGTTCGCGGCCGGCGAGCCTTCGTGGTCCTGACGTTCTACCTGCTGTTCCTGGGCGTGTTCGCATGGGCGTGGGAGCTCGTCGCCGAACGGAACTACGTCCACAACGCGTCGCTCCAGGGCGGATCAGCGGCGTTCGCCTCATCGCTCGTCGGCCAGGAGGTGTTCGGCGCGCTGATCCTCGTCGAGACATTGCTGGTGGTCTTCCTCGCCCCGGCGTTCACCGCCGGCGCGATCAGCCTGGAACGCGAGAAGCAGACCCTCGAGATGCTCACCGCGACGCCCATCTCGTCGCTCGCCATCGTCATCGGCAAGCTCCTCAGTGCGCTCGCCTACGTCTTCCTGCTGATCGCCGCCTCGATCCCGTTGACGGCGCTCGTCTTCGTCTTCGGCGGCGTCGGACCGGACGATGTCGTCCGGGCGTACGCGGTGCTGATCGTGTCCGCGCTCGGCCTCGGCTCGCTGGGGCTGTTCATCTCGGCGATCATGCAGCGAACCCAGGGCGCGACCGTGGTCACGTTCTTCACCGTCCTGTTCCTGACCCTCGGCACGATGTTCGGGGTGCTGTTCTGGAACACGATGTCGGGTGTCAGCCGGATGGGGTTCGCGAGCGATTCGTTCAGCGGAACCACCAGCGCCGTCGGGGTCGGTCCGATCAAGGGCCGGGCGCCCGAGGCATTCCTCTGGTTCAACCCGTTCGCCGCCCAATACGACGTGATCTGCGGCGCCTCCGACGGCTACGGCGGCTGGTGCAGTCGCCTGTACACGATCACGAATGGCGGGATCACGGTGGGGGCCGGTGTCGGCAACGGGGTCGTCTTCCCGACCGAAGTCCCGCGGACGGGCGCCGGGCGCGAGCCTGGCGGCGTTGTCGCTCCCGTCGACCCCACGTTGGTGGCCCCGGACGGCGGCTTCGTCAAGCCCGGCGTCCAGCAGCCGAACGCCGCTGCCGGCCTCGTCGCGGCCGATCCCCAGCCGTTCGGCATTCGGCGCGACACGTTCTGGTCGCGCAGCCTCCAGGCGTGGGGCGTGATGTCCGTGCTGTTCGTCCTTGCCTCTGTCCAGCTCGTCTCACCGACCCGTCGCTGGCGCATCCTGCGCCCGTCGCTCCGGAGGATCGCCCGATGACCATCCTTGGCGCCGTCCGCTCCCGGTTCCACCGGGTCACGGGCCGATCGCGCAGCGCCCATGACCGGCCCGTGGTTCCGGCCGATCCACGCGTGGCGGTCAACGGCCAGCTGGACCCGGCGCTCGACAGGATCCGGTCCGGGCTGGCGGGCCATCGGCGCCGCCTGTGGGTCCGCCGGATCGTCCGACGCGCGTGGCTGGCCGTCGCGGGTGTGGTCGCGGCCGAAGCCGCCGTCCTCGGGCTTGCGCGACTGGTCCCGATCGAGCTCCTGGCGGTCCTCGTGGTCGCCATTGCCATCGTTGGAGCCGCGACCTGGCTGGCGGCCGTCGTCCACGCTCGACCGAGCATCGGCGAGACCGCCCTGGCGGTCGACGCCGAAGGACGGCTCGGCGATCGCGTCTCGAGCGCGCTCTCCCTCGCCTCGGCGTTCCCCGCCCTGGCCGGACCCGCACCGAGCGACACCGGCGACCCCGACGCATTCGACGCCGTACCCGATGCCGCCGAGGACATGTCCGACGGGGCCGAAGCCGAGCGGTTCGTCCGACGCCAGCGGCTCGATGCCGGGCGCGCCCTGCTGGTCGCCCCAGCCAATCTCTTCCGGCCACGCCTGTCGCGCCGGCCGGCCGGAATCGCGCTCGCGGCCTCACTGCTGATCGTCCCGTTCACGCTGCTCCCGAACATCCAGGACATCCGGATCGCGGAAGCCCGGGCCAACCGTGATGAAGCGGCCAAGCAGGCGACCCGGATCGACGAGATCGCCAAGGAGCTCGAGAGCAAGGGGGCCGAGCCGGACGATCCGCGGACGCGCCTGGCGACCGACCTGCGCGACCTCGCCGCCCAGCTCCGGGCCCACCCCGAGGATCTCAAGGCGAACCTCGCCAAGCTGGGGTCGGTCGAGGCGTCGCTCAACAGCCAGCTCGACCCGGGCAACGAGCAGCGGGCCTCCGCCCTGACGTCGCTCAGTCGCTCACTCTCGCGGGCGGCCTCGGGCACGCCCGACGCCAACAAGGACGGCGACCCCAAGACCGCCGCCGACGACCTGAAGGACCTCGGCAAGAAGCTCGACACGATGACGCCGGAACAGCGGAGCCAGGCGGCCTCGGCGCTGGCCGGTCTCCAGTCACAGGCGTCGCAGGCGAGCGGCGCCGCCGGCCAGGCCCTCCGGGATGCCGCCCAGGCGATCGCACAGGACCAGACGGCTGCCGCCCAGGCGGCGCTCGATCGCCTCGGTGAGGCGCTCCAGGGCACGAACAACCAAGTCCAGACGAACCGTGATCTTGCGCGTGCGGCGTCGCAGCTCCAGGACGCCAGACGGAACCTCGCGAACGCATCCCAGAATGCCGGCCAGCAGGGTCAGCAGGGTCAAGGTCAGGGCCAGGGTCAGCAGGGTCAGGGCCAGGGCGGGAGCCCCGGGCCAGGCCAGAGCGGCGGGCCCGGTCAGGGTCAGGGCCAGGCGGGCCAGAGCGGGCAGCCCGGTCAGGGCCAGGGTCAGGGCCAGGGCCAAGGGCAGGGCCAGGGTCAGGGGCAAGGCCAAGGGCAAGGGCAAGGCCAGGGTCAAGGTCAAGGTCAAGGGCAGGGTCAGGGTGCGGCAGGCGGTGGCGGTTCGAGCGCGACGCATCTCGGACAGGGCATCGGCGGCAACGGCACGGCCGGCGGCCCGACAAATCCCAATCGCCCCGCCGAGCTTGGTCCTGACCTCTCGAGCATTGCCGACTTCAGCGGCCTCGGCAAGCCGGGCGATCCGTCGTACGTGGCGGGCACCGGCGGCGACGGCCAGACCCAGCAGGGCAACCAGGTCGGCCAGGGCCAGAACAACGGCGCAGCGACCCCGTACCAGCAGGTCTACGCCGACTTCCACGACTACGCCCTGACGACGCTCGATCGGAACTACGTCCCGCTGTCGGTCAAGGACTACGTCCGTGACTACTTCAGCTCGCTCGACCCAACCAATTGAGCCGCCGCGCCGTCACCACCGCGACATCCCGGAGGACCCGATGACCGCCAGCGACACGCGACCGCCAGCCGGCGCGCCGGCCTCCCGTCTCGCGCCCGAGGCCTTCGCCGAGCGAGCGAAGGCGATCGAGGCCGAGATCGGCCGGGTGATCGTCGGCCAGCGCGATCTCGTGCGCCAGACCCTGACCGGCCTGCTCGCCAACAGTCACGTCCTCCTCGAGGGCGTGCCGGGCCTCGGCAAGACGATGCTCGTCCGGACGATCGCCGACGTCATCGATTGCACCTTCAACCGAATCCAGTTCACCCCGGACCTGATGCCGGCCGACATCACGGGCACGAACATCCTCATCGAGGAGGGCGGCCAGCGCGTCTTCAAGTTCCAGCCCGGGCCGATCTTCGCCAACCTCGTCCTCGCCGACGAGATCAACCGGGCCACCCCGAAGACCCAGTCGAGCCTCCTGGAGGCGATGCAGGAGCACCAGGTCACCGTCGCCCGGAACCGCTATCCCCTCGATGCCCCGTTCTTCGTCCTTGCGACCCAGAACCCGCTCGAGATGGAGGGGACCTATCCCCTGCCGGAAGCCCAGCTCGACCGGTTCCTGTTCAAGGTCATGGTCCCGTTCCCGTCGGAGGAGGACCTGATCTCGATCATGGATCGCACGACCGGCGTCGAGTCGGTGACGGCCAGGAAGGTCGCGACCGCCGCCGAGGTCGTCGAGATGCAGCGCCTTGCTCGGGCCGTCCCGATCGCACCTCACATCACCGCCTACGCCGTGAGCATCCTCGCCGCCACGCACCCCGACCAGCCCCGCGCGCCGGGCCTCGCCAGGGAATACGTCCGCTACGGCGGATCACCGCGCGGCGCCCAGGCCCTGGTGACCGCGGGCAAGATCTTCGCCCTCCTCGACGGACGCTTCAACGTCTCGGTCGACGACATCCGGGCCGTGGCCCTGCCCTCGCTGCGCCACCGGATCATCCTGAACTTCGAGGGCGAGGCCGAGGGGATCACGACCGAGGCGGTCATCCGGTCGATCCTCGACACTGTCGCTCCGCCGGCCGTCGAGTAGGCCGACCCGGGCAGCCTGGCATGACGATTGCGGACGGACGCGCCCCGAATCCGACGGACGGCGCCGGGCGGCCGCCGGCCGGCGACGGGGCAGCGGGCCGTGGCGCCGGGCGACCGGTCTTCCTGCCCAGCGACATCGACCAGACCGTCTTCGACGAGGCGTTTCTCCGCCAGCTCGAACGTCTACTGCTCCTTCTCCGGGCTCCGGTCCGGGGCGGTCTGAAGGGCGGCCGGCGGAGCATCAAGCGCGGTCAGTCGGTCGAGTTCGCCGACTATCGCGAGTACGCCCTCGGCGACGACCTCCGCCAGCTCGACTGGAACGTCCTCGCCCGACTCGAGAAGCTGTTCGTCAAGCTCTTCATCGAGGAAGAGGACGTCACGATCACCGTTCTCATCGACGGCTCGGCCTCGATGGCGACCGGGCGGCCGGACAAGCTCCAGTTCGCGAAGCGGGCGGCCGCCGCCCTCGGCTACATCGGGCTGGCGTCAGAGGACAAGGTCGCTGTCAGCGTCCTCGGCGGACGGATGGCCCGGCGCCGGACCGCGCTGCGCGGATCGGGCCGCGTCCTCCGGCTCCTCGGGGACCTGTCGGCGATCGCCCCTGCCGACGGCCCCACCGATCTCGTCGCTGCTGCTCGTCACGCAGCCGCCCAGCTGTCCGGCCGCGGCGTCGTGATCCTGATCTCAGACCTGCTCGATCCGGCGGCCGACCGGGTCATCCGCGAGCTCGCCTCGACGCGCTCCGAGCTGATCGTCCTCCACGTCCTCTCGCCCGACGAGCTGGATCCGCCACTGGAAGGTGACCTCCGCCTCGTTGACAGCGAGACGGGCGAGAGCATCGACGTGACCGCCGACCTGGCGACCATCGACGCATACCGCGAGCGACTGACCGCCTGGAAGGAGTCGTTCGCTCACCTTGCCGCCCGGCGCCAGGCGACCTACGTCGATCTCGCGACCGATACCCCACTCAACGAGCTGATCTTCGCCGAGCTCCGGCGCCGGCGCGTGCTGGGCTAGGACGGAACCGCCGATGCCGTTCGCCAGCCCGCTCGCCCTGCTCGGCCTCCTGTTCATCCCGGTCGTCGTCGCTATGTACCTGCTCCGGCTACGACGGACCGAGACGGTCGTTCCCTCGACGCTCCTGTGGCGCCGTCTGGCGGCCGACGTGGAGGCCAACGCCCCCTGGCAGAAGCTCCGTCGGAGCCTTCTCTTCCTGCTCCAGCTGCTGCTCGTCCTGATCCTGGCGTTCCTCGCCGCCCGTCCGTTCGTGGAGCGACCGGCCGGCCTGGCCCGCGACCTCGTCCTGATCGTCGACACGTCGGCCAGCATGGGCGCCACGGACGTGCTGCCGGATCGCCTCGCGGCCGCGAAGGACGCGTCGCTCGCCGCGCTGAAGGACCTTCCGAGCGGGGGCAGGGTCAGCGTCATCGAGGCCGGTCGGACCGCCCGGATCGTCGCGACCGGGACCGCCGACCTGGGTCGGATCCGCCAGGCGATCGAGTCGATCCGACCGTCCGTCGGCCGGGGCGATCTCGGCGACGCCCTGGCCCTCGCCCAGCAGCTGGCGATCCAGTCCGGCGATGCCGAGGTTCTCGTCGCGACGGATGCCGCGCTGGCCGTCCCGCCGGCGACGAAGGTCGACGCCCCGATCCGGGTGCTGCGCGTCGGCGACCCAAAGGGCAGCCGGAACCAGGCGATCGTGGCCCTCGCGATCCGGACGGCGGGGTCGGGCGTCACGAGCTCGGTGTTCGTCAGCGTGGCGAACCTCGATCTCGAGCCCGCGACCCGGCGTCTCGAATTCTGGGCAGACGATCGGCTCGCCGAGTCGCGCTCGATCCGGATCGGCGCCCAGCAGCGGGCCGACGTTGTTGTCGACAACATCGGCGACAAGGACCATCCGGTCACGATCGTCGAGGTCCGGCTCGTCGCCGGCGACCAGGAGGCCGGGCGGCCGGATCTCCTGGCCGCTGACGACCGGGCGTGGGCTGTCGTCCCGTCGCTGACACCGCGCGACATCCTGGTGGTCGGAGAAGGCGATCCGTACCTCGAGACCGCCTTGACCCACCTCCCAAACGCCCGGTTGTTCGGCCTGAAGCCGGCCCAGTATCCCGCCGGCGCGGTCCGCACCGACGGCACAGATTGGGATCTCATCATCTTCGAGGGCTTCGTCCCGGCCACGTTGCCGGCGACCCCGATCCTGGCGATCGCGCCGCCGACGTCGAGCGGCCTGGGGGGGGTGACCGGGACGCTCAGGAACCCGGGGATCGCGACCCTCGGGATCGACGAGCCGATCCTGCGCTACGTCGACCTCACCACCACCCATATCGCGGAGGCCCGGCAGCTTGTCCTGCCGGGCTGGGCGCGGTCCGTGATCCCGGGTCCAAAGGGCGCTCCCCTCCTCTACTCCGGCATCCGGGCCGGCCTGCCGACGGCCGTCCTCGCCTTTGAGCCGCGCCGGTCCGACCTGCCCCTCCAGGTCGCCTTCCCGATCCTGCTGGCCAACCTGACCGGCGAGCTGCTCGGCGGGTCGGCGGCGCCCGCAGCGGCCGTCAAGCCCGGCGATCCGGTCGTCCTGGCCGTCCCGAGCGGGATGGCCGGACTGCACGTCGTCGCCCCCGACGGCCGGGCGGTCGACCTGCTGCCGGGCGCGGCCGGCGGTCCGAGCGTGACCTACACCCAGACCGATCAGCTCGGCGTCTACGTGGCGACGCCGATCGCGGCGCCTGCTGCGGCCTCAGGCTCGCCCGGTCCGAGCACACGGCCGTCAACGACGCCCGGGCCAGGCGCCAGCGGCGCATCGGGCGCGAGTGGCTCGGCGGGCGCCAGTGGCGCGCCTCCAAAGGTCGTCGACCCGACCGCGCCCATTCGGTTTGCAGTCGACCTGTTCGACGTCGACGAGTCGGCGATCGCGCCCGGTTCCGAGCGGGTCCTCGTCGACCTCGGGGCTGCCCGGCCGGCGCCCGGCGCCTCAGCCGTTCCGGGCGGTGCGGCAGACTCGGTTGCCAACCGGCCCAACGCCCGTGACGAGCTGTGGATCCCGATCGTCCTCATCGTTCTCGTCGGGCTGTGCGTCGAGTGGTCGCTCTACCACCGCGACGCGCTCCAGCGGACGTGGCGCAGCCTGGCGGCTCGGATCCGGCGGCCGGCGCCGGGAAGCGGGACCTGATGGGCATCGACTTCGACAGCCCGACCGCGCTGCTCCTCCTGGTCCCGGCCCTCGCCCTGACGATCGGGCTCCACCTCGCGTCCCGGCGCCGGGTGGGGCTCGGGCGGCGGCGCCTGGCCCTGGGTATCCGGGTCGTCGTGCTCGGTGCGCTCGTCCTCGCCCTCGCAGGTTTCCGGCTCGTCCTGCCGGTCGATCGCCTGGCGACCGTCTTCGTCGTGGACCTGTCGGACTCCGTGGGGACCGCCGGGCGCGAGGATGCCCTCGCCTGGATCCGCGACAGCCTCGAGGTCATGCCCGAGGGCGACGTGGCGGGGATCGTGGGGTTCGGCCGGGCAGCCCTGGTCGAGCGGCTGCCCCAGGAACTCCGCGAGATCGACCGGATCGCGACGACTCCGGTTCGTTCGGCGACCGACATCGGCGCGGCGCTCCGGCTCGCTTCGGCGCTCTTCCCCGACGACGCCCAGAAACGGATCGTGCTGCTCTCCGACGGCAACGACACCACCGGTGCCGGCCAGAGCGAGGCCGCCCTCGCCGCCGCCCGCGGGATCCAGATCGAGACCCGGGCGATTGGGCTCGGGGCGGCCGACGAGGTCGTCGTGGAGCGCCTGACGACCCCGTCGACCTCGAAGATCGGCGACGAGCTTGAGGCGATCGTCGAGGTCCGCTCGACGGTCGCCCAGCCGGCGACGGTCCGGCTCTTCGCCGACGGCGGGCAGGTCGCGGTCAAGACGGTCAACCTCGAGGCCGGCGGGAATCGGGTCACGTTCCTCGTCAAGCCGACCGAGGCCGGCTTTCACACGTTCCGGGCCGTCGTGGAGGCGGGCCGCGACACGTTCAGTCAGAACAATCGCGCCGATTCGGACACGATCGTCAACGGCGAGCCGCGCGTCCTCGTCCTGGCCGGCGACGAGAAGGTCGCGGCCGAACTCGTGGCGGCGCTGCGGGTCGAGCGGCAGATCGTCGACACGCTCCTGCCCGAGCGCCTCCCCTCGACCCTCGAGGGCCTCTTGGCGTACGACTCGATCGTCCTCGCCGATGTCTCGCGGCTGCGCCTGACCGATGCCCAGCTGAACGGGCTCCAGCAGTACGTCCGTGACTTCGGGCGTGGCCTGGTGATGATCGGCGGGCCGAAGAGCTACGGCGCCGGCGGCTACACCGACACGCCCGTCGAGGAGACGCTGCCGGTCGATATGGGCGTCAAGGACCAGCAGAAGCAGCCCGATGTCGCGCTGGTCGTGGTGATCGACAAGTCGGGCTCGATGGATGCCTGTCACTGCAACACCTTCGACGGCGGTGGCGGTGGGATGGGTTCGGGGATCGGCGGCGTCCGCAAGGTCGACATCGGCAAGGAGGCGATCCTGCGGGCGGCGGCGGCGATGACCGCCCGCGACCAGCTCGGTGTCGTCGCTTTCGACGACACCGCTCACTGGGTCGTGCAGATTCAGCCCCTCGGCGGAATCGCCGACCTGCGCGGCTCCGTCGGCGGGATCCAGCCGCTTGGCCAGACGAACATCTTTGCCGGCCTGGAGCAGGCCGTGAAGTCGCTGGAGGGCGCGGCCGCCACCCGCCGCCACATCATCCTCCTGACCGACGGCTGGTCGTCGTCGGGTCAGTACGACGCGATCATCGCCCGGATGAAGGCGGCCGGGATCACCCTCTCGACGGTGGGTGCAGGCGGCGGCTCGAACCCGTTCCTGTCCGGCCTCGCCAAGAAGGGCGGCGGCCGCTTCTACGCGGCGGAGAACCCGGCGAGCATTCCGGACATCTTCCTCAAGGAGACCCAGCAGGTCGCCGGCCAGCAGATCGTCGAGGAGCCGTTCCACCCGATCCTGACCTCGCAGTCACCGATCCTGCGCGGGATCGATGCGCTGCCCCAGCTCCTCGGCTACAACGGCACGACCGCCAAGGCGGCCGCCCAGACCGTCCTCGTGACACCGCGCGACGATCCGCTCCTTGCCCAGTGGCAGTACGGGCTGGGCCGGTCCGTCGCCTGGACCTCCGACTCGACCGGACGCTGGGCCAAGGGCTGGCTGGCATGGGCCGGATTTTCGAAGTTCTTCAGCCAGCTCGTCTCGTGGACGTTCCCGGGCGAGGAGACCGGCGGGATCGAAGCGACGTTCGTGACCGAGGGCAACAAGACCAAGCTCCGTGTCGAGAGCGTCGGCGCCGACGGCTCGCCGCGCGACTTCTACTCGACGGCGGTCGCGATCACGACGCCGGACCTCGTGTCGAAGGCCCTCGGGCTGTCACAGGTCGCGCCCGGCGTGTACGAGGTGGAGCTCGGCGAGATCGATCCGGGGGCATATGTTCTCCGGGTGTCACAGACGCGGCCCGGTACGACGGCGCTGGGCCGGACGCTCGGGCTTGTGGCGCCGACGCCTGCCGAGTATCGAATCCTGGGCACGAACGAGGGCTATCTCGCGACCCTCCGCTCGGCCACCGGCGGGCGGGCGATCACGCTCCCGCTCGACACGTGGACCCACGACCTCAGGACGAACGCGTCGTCGACCGATCTGTGGCCGCTGCTGCTGATCCTGGCCCTGTTGCTGTGGCCGCTCGACATCGCCCTGCGCCGCGTGTCGCTGGGGCGGCGCGAGCTGGTCGACGCGCGACGCTGGCTGGGCGGTGGCTGGCGCGGACGATCCCTCGCGCCGCGGACGACCGAGGTGGCGGGGATGCTGGCGGCCCG
>JACCVQ010000222.1 GCA_013698095.1 Chloroflexota bacterium | reverse complement strand
CGCAAGACCACCGCTGCGGGCGCGACCGTGGCCGGTACCGGCACGGACTCGACCGACGGCGCGGCTCCGAGCGACGGCGCGGCTCCGGCGCCGAAGCGCCGAACGACCCGCAAGAAGGCCGAGCCGGCCTGACCCGCGATCGGTCCGACACGCTCGGACGGCGACGCACGTGACCGGCCCGACGCCGTCCGGCCCTGGTTCGTCCGGATCGACCGCGACCCAGGCTGGCGGATCGGGGCATGGCGCCGGTGGCCTCATGACCCGCGGTCATGACCGGGCGGTGGCCGCCGTCCGGGCGATGATCGCGGGCCGGGTTCCCCACGCGTTGCTGATCGGTGGCCTGTCCGGGATCGGCAAGACGACGCTCGCCCTCGACCTCGCGGCCGGGCTGCTCTGCGACGACCCGGATCGAGACGCTCGACCGTGCCGCGACTGTCGCGGATGCCGGCTCGTGGAGCGTGGTCGTCACCCGGACGTCCATCGCCTCGCCCCGAGCGGGCCCGGGGACCAGATCCGGATCGGCGCCCGGGAGCGGCCCGAGGACGGAACGGTTCGCCGGCTCACCTCGGACCTCGTCCTGATGCCCGTCGAGGGCGGCGCCCGGGTCGCGATCGTCGAGCGCGCCGATCGCCTGACCGACGACGCCCAGACCGCCCTCCTGAAGACCCTCGAGGAACCGCCGGCGGGAGTCACGATCATCCTCTGCGCCGACGACGAGGATCGTCTCCTGCCGACTGTCCGCTCCCGCTGCGCCCGGCTCCGTCTCGGCCCGGTGGCGACGCGCGACGTGGAGGCGATCCTGGCCGACGGCGGGATCGCGGACCCGGCGCTCGCCGCGCGTCTCGCCCGGATCGTCAGCGGGCGCCCGGGCGCGGCCCGGTCGCTGGCGCGCGCCCCGGCGGCGCTGGCCGCTCGAGACGAGATCGCGCGGACCCTCGTGGACCTCCTGGAAGCCCCAATCGCGACCCGCCTCACGGCCGCTCGTGACCTGTCGGCGCGAGCGACGGACGTCGCAAAAGCGCTGGATCGGGCGGCCGCAGCGGATCCCGCCAACGGGCTGGGCGACGGCGCGATGGTCGCCAGCCGCGGCGCGCGCGCTGGGAAGAGCAAGGCGGTGGCATCGAGCCCATCGCCCGCGTCGATCGCACCGGTCCCGGTCGCGGCGGACGGTGCGGTCGCCGCGGATGCTTCTGGCGTCGCGCCGGGCGAGGCGACTGACGCTGCCGACTTTGACGAGGTCGACGAGACGGCCGGGCGCGGCGCGGCGCCGGCTGCCGAGCGCCGACGGGCGGCAGGGTTCATCGTCGGGCTGTGGCGCGAGGTCGCTCGTGACCTGCTCGTCACCTGCCTCGGCGACGAGCGCCAGGTCCGCGACCCGGCCCTGCTCGATGACTACCGAACGGCCGTTGCACCGAGGGCGTCACCGACGACGCCGGCGAGCAGCACGGCGCTACCGCCGGCCTCCACCCACCGGGCTGCGAGCCTCGCCGGCCAGCTCCGCCGCCTGGATTCCGCCGGCGAGCTGCTCGAGGCGAACGTCCGGCCCGAGTTGATCCTCGACACGTTGCTGCTCCACTGGCAGTGGTCCGCCGAATGACGGGTGGTCCGGATCCGGCCGGTGGTCCGACCGCGACCGTCGCCCGCCTGGAAGCGACGGTCCGGGGCCGGGTCCAGGGCGTGGGCTTCCGCTATTTCGTCGTGCGCCGGGCGATGGACCTGGGTCTCGTCGGCTGGGTGGCAAACGCTCCCGACGGCAGCGTCCGATGCGTCGCGGAGGGTGACCCGGCGGACCTCGACAGCCTCGCTGAGTCGCTTCGGACGGGACCCGTGGGCGCCGTGGTTGAAGCGGTCGACGCCGTCTGGATGGCCGGGACCGGTCGATTCGAGCGCTTCACCGTCCGGTCCGGTGCCCACTCCGGCGACTGACGCGGCGGCACCGGTCTCGTGGCGGTGCGCCCCGGAACCGGACGCACGCACGAGGGGTACGTTCGCCGCCGAGGACCGGGACGGATCTCCTCTACCGATTCGGGACGACATCGCCCATCGTGCAGCGTGATGGAGTCCCAGCTCGCACCTGACCCTTCGCCGGCGTCCGAGCACGCCACGACGGTGGCCGAAGATCTGCCCGAGCTGTATCGGACGATCCTCGACCGCGTGGCCGACCTCGAGCGCCTCGGTTCGCGCGTCGAGGCAGGCAGAATCCGGACGTCCGCGACCCGCGCCTATTCGCGTGCCTGGGACGCGTCCGCTCGTCGCGAGCTGCTCAGCCTGCTGCATCGCGCCGATCGCCAGCTGGTGGGTCCGAGTACCCGTGGCTGGTCGCTCCGTCGCCGCTCCGCCGCCGCACGCTGACACGGCGCGGTCCTGCCGCGCGGCCGCGAACGGCCTGCCGCCCGGTGCCGCGCTAGTCTTCCGGGGTGGAGTCCAGCCCCATCCGCACGATCGCCGACGCCATCGCGGCCGCCCAGCCCGCCTATGACACCCTGGCCGAGCTGGCCGAGGACGTCGAGGACGAGTGGTCTTACATCAACGACCTGGCGACAGCCTGGCGTGATCGTTTCGATGAGGTCGCGGCAGCCCGATCCGACGAGCAAGTGGGCGACGACGTGGCGGCGGCGATCGACGCTGTCGCTGGCGAAGCCGCCGCGGTCGACGATCCCCACCGCGCGATCGATTGGCTGTCGACCTATCCGCAGGTCGTCCTGATCGCCCTGGGCGAGCGGCCATGAGCGGGGAGCCCGGCGAGCGCGTCCCGGATCGAGTCGCCTGATGCGCTTCCAGGACGCCGCACCCGACGCCCGAGCGATCGTGTACGCCGGGATCCAGGCGGACCCGCTCGTGGCCCGCGCCGCGACACTCCTCGCAGGCGCGACCCACGACCAGCGGATCCTCGCCCGCGCCGCGATGAACGGGATGACCACCGACGCGCCGGCCTGGCGGACGATGTTCCCGAGCCTGTTCGGGCCCCGAGCGGCTCCGGCGGGAGACCCGGTCCGCGCCCGGAGCGAGGCAATCCTCGCGGCCGCGCTCCAGGTCGCCGAGCGCGGCGAGCAGGTCCGCTCCCAGTTCCGAGGCGCGATCGTCGAGTCGCTGACCGAGATCCTCGTCCGGAGCCGGCTGGGGCTGGCAGCGTCAGGGCCAGGAGGTGGCGCGGCGGTTCGGCGCGAGCGGCGGATCCTCTTCGACGGGGTGCGAGCCGAGATCCACCCGTACGACGTGACGGTCGAGGCAGCCGGAGCAGCCGAGGCGATCGATTGCAAGTGGGGCGCCCGCGGGATCAACGCCGACGTCCTCCACCAGCTCGACGACGCGCGGAGCCACGCGACCGACGAGGACGAGCGCCTGACGGCGACGCTCGTGATCTTTGACGCCGAGCGATCGTGCGCGGTCCGCCTGGAGCGCCAGACCGCGCCGCGCGACGCGACCCGGATCGTCGGCGTCGAGAGCCTCGACGGCTTGGCCGGCCGATGACGATGCGGGCAAGCGACGCGACGGGCACCCTCGACGACGGCCGGCCCGCATGGCAGACGACGTACCGGGTCCGGTTCGACGAGGCCGGCCCGGACAGCCGGCTCCGGACATCGGGCTTCATGCGCTATGCCCAGGATCTCGGCTGGTTGCACTCGACCGACCTCGGGTTCGGGCAGGAGTGGTATGCCGAGCACGGCCTGACCTGGCTCGTCCGTGCTGCCGAGCTCCGGATCGACGCCGCGCCCGCGATGGGCACCACCGTCACCGCCCGAACCGCGATCATCGGGATCCGGCGGGTCTTTGCCCGCCGCCGCGGCGAGTTCCTGCTCGAGGACGGAACGTCAGCCGGCTGGGTCCACACTGACTGGGTCCTGATCGACCGGCGCGGCGCCCTCACCCGGATCCCGGACATCTTCTCCGAGGTCTTCGGTGGCACCGATCCGATGGGCCCGATCGGGCGGATCCCGCTCCCGCCAGCACCGGCTGACGCGACCCATCGCCGGTTCGCGGTTCGGCCTCACGAGCTCGATCCGTTGAATCATGCGAACAACGCGGTCTACCTCGACTGGTTGGAGGAGAGCACCCTCGATGCCGCCGATCCCGAGGGTCAAGCGGAGGCCCCGACTCTCGCCCTTCCCCGGCGCTACCGGATGGAGTTCGCCATGGCCGCCGAGGCCGGCGACGACCTCGACGCCGCCACCTGGCGCGATGGGTCCGGGTGGAGCTTCCGTCTGACCGGCGTGAACGACGGGATCGACCGGTTCCGGGCGCTCGTGGCGACCGGATTGGCCGCGGACGCCGAACCGGCACAGGCCGCTGAGCAGGAGGAGAGCCCATGACCCGGACGGTGCTGCGTGGCGGTCGCGTCTTCGACGGCACGGGGAGCGACCCGGACTTCGCCGACGTCGCGCTCGAGAACGGCCGGATCGTCGGGCTCGGGACGGGCATCGACGGCGATGTGGAGATCGACGTCCGCGAGCGCACGATCCTGCCCGGCCTGTTCGACTGCCACACCCACGTCTGCATCTCGAACGTCGACCTGTGGGGTCATGCCCAGGCGCCGTTCTCGCGCCAGTTCTACGAGGCCGCGAAGAACCTCCAGAAGACCCTGGCGATCGGGATCACGTCGGTCCGCGATGCTGGCGGCGCTGACCTCGGGATCAAGGAGGCCGTCGCCGACGGGTCGATCGCCGGTCCGCGCCTCCAGATCTCGATCATCATGCTCAGCCAGACCGGCGGTCACGGTGACGACTGGTATCCATCGGGCGCCCATGTCCCGTTCATGGGGCCCCACCCCGGCCGCCCATCCGGCCTGGTCGATGGCGTCGACGAGGTCCGGCGCAAGGTCCGCGAGCTCCACCGGGCCGGGGCCGACGTCGTCAAGGTGGCGACGTCCGGCGGGGTCCTGTCGGCCCGCGACGACCCGCGCCACGCCCATTTCCGGCCGGCCGAGCTTGACGCCCTGGTCGAGGAGGCGACCGCGGCCGGGATGTTCGTCATGGCTCACGCCCAGGGCGCCGACGGGATCAAGAACGCGGTCCGGGCCGGGATCCGCTCGATCGAGCACGGGATCTACCTTGACGACGAGGCGATCGAGCTGATGCTCCGGCGCGGGACGTGGTTCGTGCCGACACTTGTCGCGCCGCAGGGCGTCATCGACGCGGCCGATGCCGGGGTCAGCCTGCCTGCGACCGTCGTCGACAAGGCCCGGATGGTCATCGACATCCACCGGGCGGCATTCCGCCGGGCGGTCGAGGCCGGCGTCCGGATCGCGATGGGCACCGACAGCGGGGTCACGCCCCACGGCCGCAACCTGCGCGAGCTCCAGCTGATGGTCGATGGCGGGATGACGCCCGCCGCGGTGCTCGAGGCGACGACCCGCTCGGCGGCCGAGCTGATGGGCGTCGACGACGATCTCGGCACGATCGTCGAGGGCAAGCTGGCCGACCTCGTGGTCGTCGGCGGCGACCCGTACGACTTCACCGACCTCGCCGAGCGCGTGGAGCAGGTCTGGCAGGACGGCAAGCGAGCGGTCTGACGGCAACCGCGCCGGAATCGCCGGTCTGGGACACGGGGCGTGTCGCGGGACCTGTCACGGCCCGGCCCGACGATCGCGTTATGGCCCGTCGCTCCGACCCCACCCGCATCGACACGGCCCGCCGCGCGGCCGCCGTTGCCCGGCTCGTCAGCGCCGGCGACTGCCCGACCGGGCGAGCGCATGGGTCGCCCGCTGGGAGGCGTCGATCAGTGGCCCGCCCCGGCGTGTCGACTGGGAGTCGTTCGAGGCGTGGCTCGATCGGGAGCGCTCGCGCCCTCCCGATCGGCCGCCGTGAACGCTGCGGTCAGTTCCCGCACGGCGCGACGTTGCGCCAGTTGTCGATCGTGTCGGTCACGGTCTGCGTCCCGTTTGCGCCGTAGCTCAGCGTGAGCTGGCGGTTCCCGATCTCCCCACAGGCGCCGTTCTTCTCGACGTAATCCCACGAGTCGAGCGCGTACTTGTACTCGAGCTGGACGCCTTCCTTGCCGGTGAGCGTGATCGTCCAGTGCGTGGCGTCGACCCGGCCCAGGCTCGTCCCGCCCGGATCCCACTGCGGATGGCCGCCGTCGAGCCGGTCGAGGAAGCCGGCGATGTTCACCTCGCCGCCCGTCGCGTCGGTCGAGGCCGGCACGGTCACGTTGAATACCAGCGTCACCGTCCGGAGCTCGGCGGTCGCGGAGACGCTCGCCGACGCGGCCGACCGGTTGAACGAGGTGTCGACGGCCCGGACGGCGTCCCAGTACGTCGCCCCCTCGTCGACGGCCATGTCAGTGAAGGCAGGATCGGTCGTCGCGGCGATCACGGCGAACGGCCCGATCGCCGCCTCCGCGGGCAGGACCTCGTAGCCGTACAGGCTGCCATCGCCGGGACGGCGTTCCGGAGGGACACGGCACGTTCCCGACTAAACCGGTTAAGCAGCGGTCACCTGAGGATGCGACCAGGTGTTGCCGGTGTCAACGCCCGGCGACGGTTTAGGTCGCGTTTAGTCCCGGGACGGTCGCATTCAGCCGCGGGCCGGGCGCCAGGAGGTATAGACCGGCGGCCAGTCGTCGGCGGTCGGGCGGTCGCCGAGCACCGCGTGGTCGATTGCCAACTCGTACAGCGTGAAGCCGTCGTCGACCTCGAACGACCAGCCGTCGGCTGCGGTTGCCCGCTCCGCCGGATCGGTCACCTCGACTGCCCGGCCGCGGACGAGGAACTCGTGCGGAACCGCTGGGTCCTGGTGGGCGTGGAGGGCGTAGCGTCCGTCGGCCGCGAGGTCGCCCGCCTTCGCCGAGCCGACGATGACGAACGTCAGCAGCCGCCCATCGACGATCCGGACGTTGACCGGATGGATTCGTGGCGGGCCGTCGCCGCGAACAGTTGCGAGAAGACCCTCACCGATCCCGGTTCGCTCGAGCAATGCCCGGCCGGCCGCCGCCTGATCGGGCGCGGCCGCCGCGAAGTCGTTCCAGGTGGTCATGGCTGGCTCCTTGTCGAGGTCCTGGCGGGCGGCGTCGTTGGCGGGCGTCTCAAGTTGGTCGGCGGGCGACGACCGGTCAGGGCCGCGCCGGCAGACCCGGGCCGCTCGTGCCCCGCCGGCCCGTACTCGTCCGGCCGTTCACGAGTATTCGCCATCGGTGAGAGGTGCGTCAGCGGATCGTCTGGCGGAGGCGGTCCTCGCCGAAGCCGTCGCGGCTGTCGGCGCCGAACGCGATGCCCGTCATGGCGATGAGGACAAGCGTGATGAGGATTGCGGAGAGAACGAACAGGGCATCCATCGTGGTTCACCTCGGTTGCGTTGAGCGCTGATGTTGGAACCATCGTGCCGCGTGACCGGTCCTCTGATAAGGTCCGGTCTGATGGCGAAAACCAAGACCAGTTCGTCCCTCGAGCTGCTCGTCGCGCTCGATCGCGACAGCTCCGACCCGCTCCACCGCCAGCTCGAGCGCGGTCTCCGGTCGGCCATCCGCGAGGGGCGGCTCGTGCAGGACGCGAGCCTGCCATCGACCCGTGCCCTCGCCGCCCAGCTGGGGGTATCGCGCGGGATCGTCGTGGAGGCCTACGAGCAGCTCGTCGCAGAGGGGTATCTCGCGACCAGGCCCGGCGGCGCGACACGGGTGGCGCGGTCCGCGGCCGCGGCACCGGTCCGCCGAACCGCTCTCACCCCGTCGACATTCGAGCACGACTTCCGATCCGGCCGGCCGGACGTCTCCGAGTTCCCGCGGGCGGCGTGGCTGCGCTCGATGCGCCACGTCCTCGCGACGGCGCCGAGCGACCGCCTGACGTATCTCGGCGGGCGTGGCGTCCCCGAGCTCCGGACGGCGCTCGCGTCATATCTCAACCGGGTCCGGGGAACGGCCGCGGATCCTGCCGACATCGTGATCTGCTCGGGCTTTGTCCAGGGGCTGAGCCTCATCGTCCGGGCGCTCGGGGCGGGCGGCGCGCGCCGTGTGGCGGTCGAGGACCCGTCGGACCCGGAATACCGCACGACGATCCATGCGGCCGGCCTCGAGTCGGTCGCGATTCCCGTCGACGAGGCCGGCCTTCGCGTCGACCTGCTCGAGCTCACCGCCGCCGACGCGGTTTTGGTCACGGCCGCCCACCAGTACCCGACGGGCGGGGTCCTGCCGCCGGAGCGACGGGCGGCCCTCGTCGCCTGGGCGGCTCGGCACGGGGCCACGATCATCGAGGACGACTACGACGCGGAGTTCCGTTACGACCGCGAGCCGATCGGGGCGATCCAGGGCCTGCGCCCGGACCGGGTCGTCTACACCGGCTCGGCGAGCAAGATCCTCGCGCCGGGTCTCCGACTCGGCTGGCTCGTCGCTCCGCCCGATCTCGTCGAGCCCCTGACGGCCACGAAGCAGGCCGCCGACAACGGCTCGCCGGCGTTCGATCAGCTGGCGTTCGCCGACATCCTCGAACGCGGCGAGCTGGACCACCATCTCCGCCGGATGCGTCCCATCTATCGCAGCCGCCGGGACGCCCTGCTCGCCTCCCTCGCCCGGCGTCTGCCCTCGTTCCGTCCGGCTGGTGCGTCGGCCGGTCTCCACGTGCTCGCCCTGCTGCCAGTCGAGTTGGACGAGGCGGCGATCGTCGAGCGCGCCGCCGAGGTCGGGATTGGGCTGTCAGGGCTCAGTCCGCGCCGCATCGCGCCCGGGCCGCCGGGTCTGATCTTCGGCTACGGGGCCATCGCGGAGAGCGCCATCGACGGCGCGGTCGAGCGGCTGGCCGAGGTCGTCAGCGCGGTCGGCGGGCGGCCCATGGCGGCGCCAGCGGATCGTCCGATCGTGGCCGTGTACGGCACGCTCCGGCGCGGCCAGCGGAACCATGTTCTGCTCCGCAACGCGGACTTCCTTGGCATCGGGCTGATCGGCGGCCAGCTCCGGGAGATGCCGGTGTCGTCCGCCCGGGCATACGCCTACCCGGCGCTGGTGGACGATCCCGACGGAGCCGGGCGCGTGGTCGTCGAGCTGTACCGGCTGCCCGATGCCGCGCTCCTCGATCGGCTCGACGAGCTCGAGACATTCCTGCCGGCCGACGAGGCGAGCTCCGAATATGTCCGGCGTGAGGTCGACATTTTCGACGGGCCGGTCAGCCGGGCGTGGGTCTACCGCTACCGCGGCGACGCCGAGGCCATGGCCGGTTCGATCCCGAATGGCGACTGGGTCGCGTTCGGCAGGCGGGCCGGGCGTCGGCGCGGCGTTCTCCAACCGAAGCCCGCCGAGCCCGGCGACCGTGGGGCGATGACGCACGCTGATGATCCGCCGCCAGCCGATTGAATGACGCGGATCACGCGGAGGCGGCCCC